>NZ_JAVRBU020000003.1:0-495593 GCF_034531135.2 Nostoc sp. CmiVER01 | reverse complement strand
TATAAAGCACAGCTTTTCAGCCAACAATCAGGTTCCCAGGTATTCATCACACAGCGATCGCAAAACTTTTCGGTCTATTGACAGTAGAGAACCTCAATTCATCCCTCTATTATGCAACGCCAGCTAATTATTTCTTTAACTGTAATGGATTAGTATTAATAACGGCAAAACAGTAATTTATATACTAAATAGTATTTGGTGAATAATCCTAAAAATAATTTGTTTCGCAAAGAGGCTTTAGAACGGGCTTCTTCTCCAGAAGAACTAGACCAAATCATGCAGGTAGTCAGTCCTCAAAAGTGGCTACCTCTATTTGCAGTTGGTTTGTTAGTGGCAGCAGGTTTTTTTTGGAGTATTTTAGGAAGAATCCCAATTACAGTCACGGGTACTGGAATAATCGTTTACCCCAGTAAGGTTGCGTCTTTCCAATCGCCAATCGCAGGTAGGTTGCGAACAGTAAATGTCAAAGTTGGCGGCTTTGTTAACAGAGGAGATGTACTAGCAACGTTAGATCAAAGCGAACTGCTTAAGCAGCTACAACTAGTACGAGACAAACTGACGCAACTGCAACAACAGGGACGTGATGTTAACTCCTTACAACAACGGCGGCAAGATGTAGACAAGCAGGCAATTGAACAGCAACGCCAAAGCTTGCAGCAAAACTTGCTCTCAACAAAGAAGCTAACATCAATTTTAAAGGAGAAAGGACTAGACTCAATTCGACAAGATCGGATTAGCCAAATACAAAGCTTGCAAGCTACGGAGCAGCTGCTACCGACTTTTAAACAAAGATTAGATAAACGCCAGCAACTATTGCAACAGGGAGCAATTTCTGGTGATACAGTACTCCAGGCGCAGCAAGACTACTTAAACACAGTTAAACAAATTAATGAAGCGCGATCGCAACTCAAGCAACTGGATGTCAAAGAAGCAGATGCCGAAAGACAATATCTAGAAAACTTGAACTCAATTAAAGATTTGCAAGCGCAGTTAAAACAACTAGATAGCAAAGAGGTGACATCAGAACAACAGGACTTAGAAGCTGACACTAACCGTAAACAAGAAATTCAGGAAGTCCAACGAAATATTGCTCAATTAACAGTGCAATTAGTAGAGAACAGCCAGATTAAAAGCAGTTACACTGGAAGAATTTTAGAAATATCTGCAACACCAGGGCAGGTTGTATTACAAGGTACACCAATTGGAGCGATCGCTGCTCAACAAGCATCAGATCAACCCGTAAGCGTAGCATTTTTCCCTGTTGGTGATGGTAAGAAAATTCAACCAGGAATGAAGATACAAATCACGCCTAGCACAGTGCAACGAGAACGTTTTGGTGGAATAATTGGCTCTGTTACCGATATTTCAGCTTATCCAGTGACTAAAGAGAGTGTATTAAGTGTAGTAGGCAATTCCGAGATCGTCCAAGGGTTTATGGCACAGGGGCCACAAATTCAGGTTACTGCCCGACTACAACCAGACGCTAACACCTTCAGCCAGTACAAATGGTCTTCTTCTCAAGGGCCTGAGTTGAAAGTAACTCCTGGAACTACTACTACTGTACAAGTCACTGTAGAAGAGAGGGCCCCGATTACGTTTGTCCTACCGTTGTTCCGCTCTTGGAGTGGCATTAATTGATACTGAGAATCAGGAAGCTAGGGTAATTACTGGAGTTTAGACTAAGCCATCCAAAAATACCCAGCAGTGCTGAGTTAATGAGAGACGGAATGATATTATGAATAATCTTGAGTATTAAACCGCAACTGATGGTTCTTTACGTGGTGGAGTTACTGTTTTTTTAACAATTGGGCATCGGTTTTTACGGTGACGCTTTTTTCCTGTTTGCCAGCCAGGGGACTTTCCGCGAGGTTTGGGTGCGCTTGTTGGAGTACCAATCACCGCAAAAACTCCTCCCATAGCTTGAGCAACTCGCCCAGGGGTCAATTTATCGGAGGATTTCTGCCAAGGTAAAGGATTATCAGTCACGATATCACGGGCTAACCACAATTCCCAAGTCATGAGGGGCATCAGGTCACTCCACCGTTCACACTGCTTAGGAGTACTAAACTTGGGCACAGTCCAATGTAAACGTTGCTTTAGAAAGCGATACCAGTGATCAATTGTAAAGCGGCGCAAGTAAAGTCGCCAAACTTCTTCTATTGGAGGCATTTCTTCTCCTACCCAAGCTAACCACAGAGGTTTTGATACTCGTTGATTACCTTGTTCGTCAATACGTTCAACTCTTAAAAGTGACATCGGGCGTGTCACTGCTTTACGGAAATGCAGATTTTTCCACAGGCTAACGCATACCCGTTTTAGTTTGGGATCGTCTACCTCGAAGACAGATGCTGCTTCACCCCATGTTGTTGGTTCATTCAACTTGAATTTATCACCATGTTTTCTGGGACAGCCCTTGCCAGAATAAGCTCCTGGTTCACCCCATAAACACAAATTTGAACGCAACCGGACTAGAATATCGACTGCAATGTTAGCTGTCTTTAAGACAAAAGGCGCACATCCATACTGACTGTCCCAAACTGAAATCGGTCTGGTGGGTAAATGCTCACATACCTGTTTTAGCTGCCAAATTGCTTTCTCTATTGGGCTTTCCCAACTAGCTATGCGCTCATGTCTCAAGGGTAATGCCCAACTACCTGAATCTTCTGGTATCCAAGCAATTGTACTGTATCCTTGACCAAGGGTAATTGGTTTATTTCCGGCTATGGATGTGCCACTATGCTCATAAGTTCGCTCTTGCAACGTTACTGCATCTGGGCGTGACCAGTTTGTATGATCTCCTGCTAACAACAGTCGTCCCTTGAGGGGTATCTGTTTGATGTATAACTGCATCAGTTTCTGTCGCTGCGGTCTGCTATCTTGTAGCGCTTCATAAATACTTGACCACTTGCGTCTGAATACTGGTGATAAAGATAAGTCTGCTAATGAATAAACATTGCGAGTCAGCAATATGGCATCTGTCAATTCAAAAGTTGCGTCCTTCGCTCTACCTAAATATTTGTAGGCTACTTGACGAAACTCTTCAAGTCTGGCATTTTTCATGTTGGTAGGTGAGTAATGGTAGTTCTTTTCTCACCTTCCGCCAAAAGGGGGACTGTATTCAATCAGACACCCCTTTTTTCTTGCTCATTCTCCATCTAGTTTCAGATTTAAGATAATGATTATCATTATTGTATTTAAATTTCACACATACATATTACATATTTATCGAAAGTCGCGGATGTTTTGAGGCTGAAAAGATAATATTTTTAATCTGTAGTTCTATTTGATTTGCACTCTCTCATATGGCTTTTAGTCTAAACTCCAGTAATTAGAGATGTAGCTCTACGATTATTTTCTGTAATTCCCGGTAGCCTCTTGTTCTGCTCAATAATTATCTCTACAGTTCTTCTTTCGACAACTGGCTTAAGCTTTCTCGATCTAATTCTTGAGACAGGTTTTGATTCATATTTGCGATACTCCTCCTCAAGTGTCCCCTTTGCCAAGAACCCATATTTTGACTTTTTTGGACATTTTATGGTATAAATCACATCATCTGTCGAACCATCAACTGGGCAAACAATCCTTCCCTAGTTGCCAACTCTTGAAAAGTTCCTTGTTGTATAACCCGGCCTGCTTGAAGTACATAAATGCGATGAGCGTTGCAGATGGTACTAAGCCGATGAGCAATAACGATTCTAGTGACTTTCAATTTATCCAAGCTTTGACTAACTACGGCTTGGGTTGTGTTATCGAGCGCACTAGTAGCTTCATCAAACAGTAAAATCTTAGGTTTGAGTGCTAATGCTCGTGCAATCAATAGCCGTTGTCGTTGTCCACCAGAGAGATTAGTACCGCCTTCACTTACGACTGTATGCATCCCCATTGGCATGACAGCAATATCATCTGCTAAACCCGCCATTTGAGCCGCTTCCCAAGCTTGGTCAATCGTAAGGCCTGCACCACTGGTAATATTATTAAAAATAGAAGCTGACATCAGCCGACTATTTTGCAGTACAACACCTAATTGACGGCGCACAGCATGAATATCCACAGAGGCTAAATCTTGTCCGTCGTAGTAAACCTTGCCTAATTGGGAGGATTCAAACCCTAAAAGTAGTCTTAATAAAGTTGATTTACCGCTGCCAGAAGGACCAACAATCGCAATAAATTCTCCAGCTTGAGCATGAATACTAATATTATCTAATACCAAAGGAAGATTATTAGCATAACGAAAGCTAACACGCTCTAGAGCTAATGAGCCTGAAAGTTTTCTGGGATCTGCTTGGTTAAAGTTAATTTCCGGTTCTGCAATTAGAATTGGTTTAGCTCGTTGCCACAAAGGCAAGATTTGCAAAACTTCTACGACTGCACTGCTGAGGCTAGTTACTCCATTGATAAAAGTGCCGAAAGCAACATTAATTGCTAGAAAAGTACCAGTAGATAGGCGAGATTCGCCCAGTGCCTGGGATTGTGCAATTAAGCCAGTAGCAAACCAAAACAGAGCCGCTGTCGTTAAGGTAGGTAGTACTTTATTGATCACAGCAAGACTATCTTTAATACCTTGCGTACTAAGCATTAGTTTTAGTTGCTGAGTATACTGTTGACCCCAATAAGCAAAGGCACGAGTTTCAGCTTTGGCGGCTCTAAGTTTAGCTACTCCATTAATCAACTGTATAACCATGCCAAAAATTTCACCTTCATACTTTAATCCCGAGCGAGCTTGACGGACGATCGCAATACCGAAGCTGATAGTCACAGCAGTATTTATCAGTGCAACTGCACAAGCTAATAGAGCTAAGGAAAAATTGTAGTAGAACAATAATCCGAGATTGAGCAACGAAAACAAGCTAGAAAGGATTGATTTTAAGATTGTATTACCCAATCTTTTGTGAATTTGATTAATAGCTGTGACTCTAGAATTTAAGTCACCAACTGAAAAAGAGCGGAAAAAAGAAAGCTTGAGATTGAGTAATCGATCCCAAACTGCTACTTGAGTAGAGGAAGTTGCAAAAGTTTCTAGCCTAATCGTAGCCAGCCCTTGAGTTAATTGAAACAACGTTGCGCCTACATTAGCAGCCACTAATCCAAAAGCAACTTGACCCAGTAAAGCGCGATTTCCATCAGGGATAGCTTTGTCAATCAAAATAGCTGTAGCTTGAGGCGTGAGCATTCCTAATGAAGTAACTGTAATTCCCGTCAAGAAAATTACAATCAACTCTCTATAATGGCGTTGGAAAGCAAACTGAAGTAAATCTAGAACTTTGAGATGTTTCTGGCTTAAAGGTCGATAAAATATGTAAGCATTTGGAATTAGTGTTGCTGCTGTACGAGCATCTACAGGGACAGAGGTTTGTTCGCTAGGCGCATAGAGTTGATAACGGGTATTAGACGTTGGTAACAATGCCACTGGCAACTTGGTCTTTTCGGTATATGCCAATATCGGGTCATAATCCTGTCGCCACCAGTTGTCTGGCAACTTAATTTGCCGCACTCGGATACACGAAGCGCGAGCAAGAGCCTCTACAGAGTCTTTAATTTCCTGGGAATCTTCGGAAATTGCTGGGGGACGAATTTCAATTCCTAAAGCTCTGCCTACAGCACCAGCCGCGACTAATAAAGCTTGCTGGCTGTCAGTTAAATAGAAATTTGTATTCAACGTTGAGCGATTAGTTACTTTATTTGACCTTGGTTGCAGTACAGATGCTAGTTCTGTCAAGGTTTGTGTCATTAACTCACGATCAAGGCGTTCCTTTGACTCTAATCTGAGTAATTCTGCATCTATCTCTTGTGTAGGATTTTTGATAGCATCTATCTCGGTTAAAGAAGTGCAAGAAATAGAGAAATCGTCAGTAAAATTAGTTGCTGCTATTGAGACAATACTAGATTCAAACTCAAGGTTTTGTTCGCTACGAATAAATTGCAAGTATGGGCCTTCAATTTTCTGTAATTGCTCATGAGTTCCTTGTTGAACTATCTTTCCGTGTTCGAGAACAATAATTTCATCGCAATCTCGAATAGTGGAAAGTCGGTGTGCGACAATGATGCAAATGCAACCACGCGCTTGCAAATTATTACTGACTTGGTTTTCTGTTTCGGCATCTAAGGCACTGGTAGCTTCATCTAAAATCAGAATGCTAGGATGATTAACCAAGGCACGCGCAATTTCTAAGCGTTGTCGCTGACCACCACTGAGATTAGCAGCACCCTCTAACAGGTCTGCATTATATCCTCCTGGTAGAGAAACAATCACATCATGAATCTGAGCATCTTGACAAGCCTGAACTAAGTCTTTGTTGAGTATAGTACTGTCCCAAAGTGTTAAGTTATCCTTGACACTTCCAGCAAAGAAAAAGATTTCTTGGTCTACCACAGAAATAGAATTAACTAATACCTGGCGCTCAATTTGTTCTCTAGGTTCGCCATCGAAGTAAATTTCTCCTTGCCAGGGTTCGTAAAGTCCACACAAAAGTTTGGCAATAGAAGACTTACCACAACCACTAGCACCTACTAAAGCAACTCGCTGCCCTTTTTTGACACAGAGATTAAAATTTTCTATTATCGGTGGAGCTATTTGGCTGTAGCCAAAGGTGACATTCCGTAATTCAACATCCCCTCTTAGTTTAAGCAAAGGAGCAGGGGGCAGGGAGTAAGGGAGAGAATCTTTCCCCCTGCCCCCTGCCCCCTGCCCCAATTCCTCTCCCCTGGCTCTTTTCGGTTCTAACTGCGAGTCAATTGGGTTATGTAAAACATCGTCAAGGCGCTTAAGATTGCCTTCCATCTCTTGCAAGTCAGTTCCTAAGTCAACCAGATTATTGACAGGCTCAAGAAACCTTTGCATCATGCCTTGGAAAGCAACTAACATGCCGATGCTCATGGCTCCATCCATGACTCGCAAACCGCCGAAAGCTAATATGAGCAGAGATGCACTAGCTGACAGAAATGTTGGTAAAATTCCTAGTGCTTGGTTTGTTACTTCCAATTGTTGACGTATATTGATCGCTTTGGTGTAGTTACCAGCCCAGCGAGAGAAAAAATATGACTCTAATCCAGATGCTTTGAGCGTCTCTATACTTTGAAGAGCAGAAATTTCTATGCCTTGGACTTTTCCATACTCTTGTATTAGTTTAGTATTCGTATCTGTGCGATGCCTTCTTACCCATTGCAAAGTAAGTAGGTTTATGGCGACAAAGGCGATCGCAATTAAAGTTAGCAATACGTCGTATTGCAACATTACTATTACATATAGAAATATAGAAGCTGCTGCGATCGCACTAGTAGCTAACTTCCCAGAAAGCAAATTTGCTATACTATCGTTAAGTTGTATACGACTACTGATTTCTCCTGCAAATCGCTGATCGTAAAAACTGATGCTCAGGCGTAAGATATGCCAGAGGAATTGACTTTTCATGCTGGCGGACAGCTTGACTTTTAACTGACGCAGAAACTGCAACTTTAATAGCGTTAAAAATCCATTGAGTGCAGCTGTTAAAATCATCCCTAAAATTAGCGGACGCAACCACTCATTTTTACCGCCAATTAACACACTATCTACAAAAACTTGAGAAAATACAGGCAGAGCTAATCCCGGAATGACTTGCAAAAAACCTGCTAGCACACAGTAAACTATAGCACCAACAGATCCTTGCAGACGTGACCATAAACTCAAGATAGTGCTAGGTTTTTGTCCCCCTGTTTGGAAACCTAAACCAGGCTCTAAAGCAAGGACAACTCCTGTGTAGGAGCCATTAAATTCTTTCCAAGAGACACTACGCCGTCCAGTAGCAGGATCGTTGAGATAAACTCGTTCTTTGCTTAAACCTTCTACAACTAACAAGTGGTTAAAGTTCCAAAATACAATGCAAGGAAGTTTGAGATGCCACAGTGCAGTTAAGTCTTTCTTGTAGCCCTTAGCGTTGAGTCCATAGCTTTTGGCTGCCTTGACAACGTTAAAAGCATTAACACCATCGCGTGATACTCCACAAGCTTGCCTAAGTTCTATCAGCGGGACAATGCGACCGTAGTATGCCAAAATAATTCCCAAGGCAGCAGCGCCACATTCTGCTACCTCCATTTGCAGTACAGTCGGAGTATGACAGCGCTTGCTTTTACGCCCTATTATCCTTTGGAGATTTTGCCACCACATCATATCTAGTTAATGCCACTCCAGGATTTTAAAAGCGGATTGCAACGGATAAGCGATCGCTCTTGGATTGCCCGCTCGCTTACTCATCACAGATGAAGTGATGAGTTGAGAGCCGGGAAACTAATTATCCACAACCATTCGTAGATACTATTAATACCACGGGCTTGCCGATATTTCTCTAAAACAAGCCGTGCTTTCTCACCTTGATAACGATCAATATAAAAATGAGCGAGGGTTAAATATTTACTATAAAAATTTTGGTCAAGTAGCTTGATGTCTAACTTCTTTAAATTTGGGTTGCGGCTGAAAGCCTTTTCTTGGACACGTATCTCATTAACTAACATCCGCTCTTTATTTTTTGACATACTGTTTGTAGACAGGCGATAAAAAGCTACAGGCTCATTCAAGAAATGAACAGGAAATTTTTCAATAATTCGCAGCCACAAGTCGTAATCTTCGCAAGAAGTTAATGTTTCATCGAACAAACCCACCTCATCGAAACATTCTCGACGGACTACCACAGTAGGCACTGGTATATAATCAATCATAAATAACATCCAATCCTGTAGGACACCAGATGGGTGACTTCCTTTTGGCCACATTTTGGAAGAAAACACACGATTATCCTTAAAATAGATCATATTTGAATAGACTAAACCAATATTTGGATTGGATTCAAAACAGGCAACCTGTTTTTCCAGCTTATATGGTATCCATAGGTCATCATCATCAACGAAGGCAATATATCGTCCCCGCGAAGCTATAATCCCTGTATTTCGAGCGGCAGGTAATCCTTTATTTTCTTGATGGATAACAGTAATCTTATCCTTGAATTGGGCTAAGACTTCTCTAGTATTGTCTGTGGAACCATCATTGACAACGATAATTTCATAGTCTGTGTATGTTTGTGCTAACACACTCTCAATAGTTTCTGAAACTAGATCGGCCCGTTGGTAAGTGGGAATAATGACGCTAACATTTGGCATAGTCTGAATTTGTGTTCGCTCTAATTCAACTTCTAGTTTTTTAATTTTTTGTTCTAAAGTACGAATATTTATCCAATCTTGAAAAGCTCCGCTCATGTCAAAAGGTTTTATCTTTTCAAGCCATGAATAATTAGGATATTTCCCAAGTGGTACTTCTCTTATATTAAGTTTCCTATAAATATATAATGTCTCAGGAAAGCAAGAACTAACTAGGGTGGGTCTATAAGTATCTAATACTTGATTATTAAGTAAAGATTCGTCATAAATATTTGAACTGGGAGTTCCTAAATTCAGTTGGAATTTTGCATTGATTGCATCTATAAAATCTTGAGTATTCTCAGCAATGCTATAAACACTAGCTAAAAGGCAACGATTAGGAAATTTATCATAAAACTCTATTAGCTTTTGATTATACTGTATCCACGTTTTTACTGGTATATGTGGATATTTAAAATATATGTCCTCACCTCGACGGTAGAGGGAATCTACCACCTCCCACGGTGAGCGGTAAATTAGTAAAAAATTAGCCTCTGGGAGTAAAGATTCCCAAAAATCTAAGAAAAGCGTAGTCCGCGGGTCTTTCCATCCCCAAATTGGAGCCTGTGAATTTTTGGCAATGATTTCTTTTGCTTTTTCTATATCCCGTTCATCTACATTAATTTGTTTGTCTATAGTCCACTGTTTATCCTTTAGTGTTTGTGACTTCAAAACCATTTGATGAAATTCAAGAAAGTCAATATTTTCAAAGAAGCCTTTAACATTATCCGGTCTTGCTTCTAACAGTCTTTGACCAATATTTAACCCCGCACTTTGAAGTAAAGATGCAGTAAAAGATGTACCAGAACGATGCATTCCGGTAATCACTAAAACAGATTGTTTCATCTGGTTAGTTTCCATAATACTTGGCTAAGGGAATGAATTCTATTGCGAATAAGGCTGTCAAAAAAGCAACGCTGTACTGTTTCGTGGTTTAAGAACTTCCCGTAAAAAGTCAGCTTAACACTACCTTGACAGCCAGTTCTCGATTAAGTCACAAGCTGTGATTAAACCCTGTTCAGCGTTAATTTTCTCACCAACTTCAACAGTCCGTCTTTTATAATCAGGTGTCAATACTTTTTTTTCTAAAACATTAGCAACTCTATCCGCTGTCAGCTTCTGTGAGTCCATAGCCGCTCCGACTCCTAATTTCTGCACCTGTAGGGCATTAAAAAATTGATCGAAGGCAAAGGGTTCCACCAGCAGTGGACAGCCATTACGCAGCGAACGCGCGATCGTCCCGACTCCGCCATGAGTAATCACGGCGGCGGCACGGGAAAACAACCAATCGTGCGCTACAAAACCATTTGCAAACATGACGTTATCCCAGTCGATGTCTGATGGTAAATGACTTTGATTAAAGTCTGCCCAGCCTTGGTGAATCAAAATTCGCCGACCCAATTTAGCCGCAGCCCGGACGTGAACTGACACAATTTCTTGGGGATTTTCCAGAGGCTGACTACTGTATGAAAGCACTAAAGGTTTAGGTTCCTGCTCAACAAATTCCCTAATCTCTTTGCTAGGTTCTTCATCTCTCCAATCGGAATCTTCATAAAACCAGAAACCTGTTTGATTTACTTGAGAATATTCTGGAGATAATTGGCTAAAATGAGGACTGGCAGCCAAAAGAAAGCGGTTTGATTTTTTGTTATCTAGCCACCAATTATGGTAATAAGATTTATCTTTAATTTGTGGGCTAGAATAGCACTGATAACATGGAGTCACACAAGCTCGAACCCAGCAAAGATCATAAGTATCCGCTATTACACCTGCAAGTGTATCCTGCTCAAAATCAGAAATTAATATATCTGCATCATCACATGCCTCAAACAGACGGTTCCAAGCGTGCAAAATGTTATGCTTGTGTTTCACAGATTTGGTTTTGTCTGGCGACTGTGCCCTCAATGAAGGTAATTGGTTCCATACTTGTGCATTACGTCGCACTTCTTCAGCACCAATCCTTGGGTACCCCGTGGCAGCTTCCAGTCCAGCTTTTAAAACATAGGAATGTACCGCCTCATTTACCACTGTCCGTATTTTATGCCCTCTAGTTTTCAGGGCTTTTCCAAGTGCGATATAAGGCAAGTTGTCTCCTAATGTACCGTTACTTGTGATGACTATAGTACTCATGTCTAGGTAGTGGTAAAGGGGATTGGCGAGCGGGGATTGGGTTTAAATGAATCATGCGGATATAGGCTTGACGAGAAATTTTGCAAGGGGCAACAAAAACAACCTATCAATGCACTATTTTGAAACGAGCGGTATTTCCGAAAAGCCGTGCGAGAGACAGTCCTCCCCCTAAGCTTTTAACACTGGACAGCTAAGTTTAGCTTGGCTGATGCTTAAGATGCACAAAGCGCACACACTCGCATTCGCAATCGCCTGGTTGATTCTTTCAGAACTTTTCAAATAATAATTCTGAAATTTTCTCTGAAAGCAAGAGTTTTAAGCTTCTGACGATCGCCTGACATAATTAGCGATCGCTTAAAAATTTTCTTAGTTATACCGTTTTCATATCAAGATGCATCAAAAGAACTATCATCTACACTTTCTTGAAGGTTGCAATCCATTACTTGGAGCTTTTGTAACATTTGTGAGAAAGCGCTCACCAACCCCTAAACTCTCAATACTCTGTTACGCATTCTCAATAAGGCATCTACAAGTAATAAAATGCCCGACCGTTTCAATAATATCAGGACTTACACAATCGGCACATATTATTCTCGTGTTAAGAAGCAACAGTCATATCACGTCCTTTCTCTCCCTTTTCCCTTTTTCCCTTAACTGAGAAATATTGGGTTAAAAGAGACCAAAATATATAATGTGCAGCTTCACAGATAATTTATATGAACCCTATTTTGTCACTTGTGGAAAATCCAATAGCCTAAAATGTTATGGGGCTTTGGTTTCCAGCTTTTGTATATAAACTTTAGCTTCTATTAGAAAATAAAGTCTCAAATCTGGATTAAATCAAACTCTCAGGAATTAGCTGAGATTGTTGTTTTCCAAAAGTGACAAAACAGAGATTAAATTCATTGAGACTTTGCATTTAAACCCGGTTTATCTGCCTTATAAATGAATACGGGTGTGTACTCCGCCGCATCCACCTAAATCGAAATTCACGTCCGCTAATCCGGCTGCTATTATTTTCAATTCTTCCTCTGATAGTTCACCATCTAGAAGTTCACCATCCAGAATTTCTTCGTTGATGGGTTGTTCTTGTAAAGGTTCCATTTTTGTTTCTCCTTTTCCGATGTTGTTTATTAATTTGTTATTTTACCATGTATTAACCTACCACTTATTAACAGTATAGTCAAGGTTTTATACAAAACATCCTACTTTTCCCACTTTTACTAATTAAAAACATAATTTTATTAACTATTGATTACATTAATAAATATGAAAAAACTCTAGTTTTCACCTTTACTAACAGTATTTGCTAAACAATTTGATTGTAAAGAGCAAGTATACTAAGAGTAAACACTACCCATTCGGATTAAGCAACTCTCCATCCACAATCGCAATCCCCCTACTGCGGAAACTTCAGCAATAGTTTATTAATGAGAATCCTGCTTTGCAAGGTCATCATTCCAGCATTCTTGCAAATACTCAAAACCTGGGTTTTCTCCAAGTATCCCTGCGATCTTCACTTTCTCCATTCGCCAAGATATTATTAAGTAACAGAAAATCATTCATACTTTTGATGATTGCTTACTCGATATTAGTTCTAAAACTGAGCAAGAGGAACAAGAAGCACACGATTAAGTCAAAATATTATTCGCGGCTATTTCTCAGAAATAATATTTCTTCTTTTATTTTTGCAAAATTGGGATGTTCACGTCTAATCTTTTACGTAAATGTAAATATAAATTTATGCTACTTTTTGAAAATAAATACATTAAAGCGATATGCATTATTTCCATAATTGGCAATATATTGATTTTCAATTTCTATGTTAACAGGTTCATTAACTAAAAGTTGGTGAAAATAATTTTTATCGTAGTATAAATGTTCTAAAAACTGATATTGCTTGTTATATTCTTCTTCTCCAATTGCTTCTCGTCTTCTGTCCATATCTTCTTCTTTTCTAGAAAGGTTGGGAATATCCAATATTCCAATGCTTTTTCTCGCTAATTTAAGCATTATTTTAATAACTTTGGCAGTATAATCATAATCGTGAAAATACAAAAATACGCCATTAGCAATTACAAGATCAAATTGTTCTTCTCTATGAATATCAATAGCTTCACAAGCTTTAATATCAGCTTGAGGCATAGCAGATAAAGCAATTTTAACTAAATTTTCTGCATAATCAATTCCTGCTACTTTGTGTCCTTTTTGGTAAAAGGGATAAAGAAAAGCACCTGAACCACAGCCGACTTCAAAGATAGAATCTTGTGATTCAATTTTTAACTTAGTAACTATGCCTTCAAAATACTCCATCCATGCTTCGGTTTGACTTAGCTGACCAAATGGTGAACTAAAACCATCAATGGCAATTAACTGTTCTAAGATAGGTTTATCTGCTGAAGATATTTGTCTATTATTCCAAATTTTTTGCCAATTGTTTATCATAATTATTTACCTGCTAATTTACAAAAATACTTGTATTTTATTTTAAACTAGCTACAACCTCTCGAAAAGCTTTGAGAAAAATATCATTGTCAGTAATACTTCTAACAGCTAGTCTTAAATAGAATTTTTTACTACTAAAGCGACTGGATAAATCTTTAACGTATATACCATGTGCGGACAATAATTTTTGAGTCAAGTTATTTTTAAAGTTTAGATCGTAGTCAAGACAAAGCAGTAAAAAATTTCCGCCACTAGAGTAAACTTGTTTAACGCCAGGAAGTGACTTAAGTTCCTTAGCAAATTCTTCGCGGTCTTCTTTAGTTTTTTGGAAAGATGCTTTTATCGTCTCTCGATGTTTCAGGATAATTTCTAAGAAGTATTCAGCTAGGGAATTTATATTCCAAATGGGTATGTGGCTACGGAGATAAGCATTAAAAGCTTTGTTGTCAGTGTAAACATAATCCAAGCGAATACCTGGAACTCCTAGTATTTTACTTAAGCTTACTAGTAGAATTACATTAGATAGTGGAGCGTTTTCGAGTAAAGGTAGAATGCTTTCTTGGTCGGAGAAATTAATAAATGATTCGTCTAAAATCACTATTTTATCAGGATGAGTAGCAGCAAAATTATAGATCCATTTTGTTTCCAGTAAAGAACCACTGGGGTTATTAGGGTTGACAAATACAATAAAATCACAGTTTTGAGCTTTTTCAAGAATTTCTGTAGTATCTATTCCTATTCGATCTGAGTATGTAATAGCTTTAGGAAAAATTCTACTATACTCACCGAATGTAGGACTAGGAAGCAAGCCTCTAAATTCAGCTAAGTATTGTTCTACAATCGGATAAACTTGGGAAACACCATTTAGAACAGTAACCTTCTCCTCCTGACAATAAAGATAGGTAGCAAGTTTACGGTTGAGAATAGTTTGGGTAGAACCATAGTTTTGAACTAGAGATACCAGGTTGTTTTTCATTTCAGATAAAACAGAACTGGTAGGAAAATACATATTGCGGATAAAGCAATAATCAAGAATATTATAGTTCCAATAGCCTCCGTAGGAACTATCTAAAATAGTCTTCTGCTTAGATTTATCAAAGATAAAATGAGCAATTCTTAGATCGTTAGGATCGTCAATCTCAGCCCATTTTTCTGACTCACCTACAATTTCAACAAAAATATCTTCTTTTTGTAAGTAAATAATTAATCCCACAATCAGTTCATAGTAGCAATTATCATCAATAGTTTGAGCGTAGTATTGGAGTATTTTTCCAAAAGAACTATTGCAAAATTCCTGAGAAAAACGATAAATATTTAAAGTTTTATATTTGTCACAAAAATCAAAGTCAACGTCTTGGAGATGGGGAGGGATAACATTCGTGATGATTTTTCGTTTCGATATAGTAACTACAGTCCCATCCATACCACTTCTGTAGCGATCAACCAAAGCAACATTTTTATACGACGATTTCAGTAAACGCTCAAGAATAGCTGGTTCAAAGATTAAGTCACATTCAATCAGGATAATATCCTTATCTATACACAAATTTTGTAAAGCTAAAGATAAGGAGTAAATATTGTTTGTTTCCCCATATCTTTCGTTATGTACGTAGTTAATAGCTAAATCGGGATAATTTTGCTCGATATGCTGTTTTATCTCTGCAACTCGATAACCTGTCACAATGGTAATATCAGTGAGATGATACTCAAGTATCCCGTCAATAATTCTTTGCAGAACTGTTTTCTCGCCAATTTGCAATAGGGTTTTGTGAGTTTGGTAGGTGAGGGGGCGCATTCTCCTGCCATATCCAGCCGCCAAAATGATTACTTTGAATTGACTCTGGTCTGCCTTCATTTGATGATATCAGTATTTGTCAATTAAAAATTGAGTTTTTCTACCTGCGATCGCATTAATACAATTCATCCTTACCTATTTAAGACTACCGGGTTTAGTGAAGTAAGTAAATAAAAAGTGCAAATTTTCAAGGATTGGGACGAGCAAGCGTTACCTGCACCGTATCGGTATCCTTCTACAATTGCAATTGACCGGGACGAATGTAAAGCAAAGCTGCGAGTAAATATTGGCTCTGCTCTAACTTACGCTCTTGAGCTTGGTTTAGCATCTTAAATATAATATTCAGCTCACTCCGAGCAGTAGTTCCGTTCTGAATACGACTTTCCCTTAAAATTTGATGAGATTTTTTCATAAGCCCTGAGTATGTAGTTTTAATTTCCTCAGGTGGGATACTCATCCAGAAATCAGCATTTTGTTTTCTAGCCTTTTGTAATGCAGACAATATATCTGGATCTAAAGGGTTTCGTTTATATTGCTCAATTAAGCTATATAAAACTTGTATATAAAGATGAGAAATTATTTTCAAGTTGCGTTTTAGCGATATTTCTGGTAGCTGTAACCAAGGGGCATCAATGATATTTTTTGGTGAAGTCCAATCCCAGTCAGGCTCTGAAATTTTCCAAAAATTTCCATATACCCAACTTAAATACTTTTCTACATCATCAGGAATATTAAATTCATTTTCTTTAAAGATAATTTTTTTAAATTTTGTCTTTGGATAAGCAAATTTAACCAGTTCATATTTTAGCTCATTGGAATTCTCGATCAATTCATGTGTCTTTGCCCAGCAGGCGTACCATATATAATCTTTCTCTTCATAAGCAAAAAATAAATCTAAATTAATTCCATTTTTATAAACTGACAATAGTAAACCTTCTGCTTGAGTTCCCCTTGTTTTAACTTTAAACCCTTGAATGGCAAAAGATTCAGCAATTTTTTCAGTGTAATCTTTGGCAAACAATGCGATATCAATATCTTTATCGTGTTTGATAAAATCATTTTCCCGATAATAACCCAAAAGCGTACCATCTGTTAACCAAAAATGAATTCCTAAAGTATCTAAAATTTCTTTTGCTTCAATTAAATTTAAGGTTGCTTTAGTATTATCCATGACTTTATTTTTTTACTCTCTTAACTTTATTAAATCAAAACTTAGTGATACCCTAGTTTTTCGACCTTACACCAAATCATTGGACTGATGCCCAGGATAAAAATATGAAGATGATAAATTACAAGTTGTTCAGAATTTGATATTGGGTCATTTTACCGTATTGCCAGTCCCATCTTCCCAAAAAATCCTCTCCAACAATTTGTCACATGCGACAAATAATTATTAACTGGGCATAAATGTTGCCTGAGTATACAAAGTCCAGCCGAGTGTCGTTTATACATCATCCGGTTTTGATATATCTAACCATCCTGTTATAAAAAAAGTTCCTCTTCTGATAGTCCCTCGATAGTTTCAAGTTCTCCCCATTGTTCGACTTACTCTAGCCTTGATAGTTGATTATTTTCAGCTGACTGTGTTGCTGGAAGACTGTTAATCTTTTCAAACATAAAAATTATGTAGAACTATGTAGATACAAGCTCTTAACTGCATACTTAATAGGTATGCAGTTAAGAGCATAATCAAGGGTTAGCATAAAACATCCTACTTTTCCCACTTTTTCTACTTTACTAAATAAGTAAAACTGTAACCAAATATACAATCATTCACTTGTTAAGAGAAATATTGAGTATAATTACTATCTCTATTAATTGGCTAACTCTCGATTCAAAATTCCAACCCCCTAGAACAGAAATTCTATTCTTCTGTTTATCGATAGATTTTGGTAATTTCACTCTTTCAAAGAATATCTCTGCATTATTTTCTGTCACTCCATCGCCTCATCAAAGAAGTGTGTTTTCTAGCACTTCAAGGAACTCCAGTTTTCAATAATTCTAAAATCTCGTTTCTGCAATAATTTCTACACATACTGGTGTTGCTTACGCTCTTTTGTGTCAAAACTGAAGGATGGGAATTCGTTGATAGTTTCAAATAAAAATCTAAACTTCTTCCAGCAATGTCTTCCAGCAATGTCTGTGATGACATCTGAATATCAAACTGGGTTGGGTAGAAAGGTTGACTTTCAGCCGGAAATTTGTTCAACCAAAAAAAAGATGCAGTTCATGTCTGGGAACTTTCTTGCAATGTTATGTCCAAGCTAGTTGTATATATCTCTCTATTATCAGTGGTGGACACGGCATTTTCATCACGCTTTAATCACCCCTGAAAAATTACCTCACGCCCATCGTCAGCTTCAACAAACTGGTAAACACGCTCACGATTTTCTCTCGCCCCGAACCGACCAACATAATTCAACTTTAGACCCACCTTATCCAGTAACTTCTAAGCGATCGCAATTGGAGTATATTTCTCCGAAATAGAAAGCTTCAAGTAAGTTTTAATAACCTGCCTGTACTGCACCGCCAACGCTTTCAATTGTTGCAACTGTGGATCAGAATCTCGTAACATTACTCCAGGTGAGAGGAACTGTAAGATATTGAGACTTTTTAACAACAAGACTCTGCCTCGTTGCTTTAGTGCTGCATCATAAACGTTCCAATTTTTAACTTTATACTGGGCTTTGGTCTTCATCGTTGGGCTAGGCGGCAAGCGAACATAGGCGATAGGTACAATTTACCATTTTGCCTATTCACGCAACAACGCCATATTGGGGTAAAAACCTTTGCCTTACATATTTACCCCAGTTGTTTGCCCAAACTACCCAAAATTACCCCAAAAATCTCGGAAGGCTCTGGAAACAAGCCCTACAACTCGCATAAAAAAAGGGCTTTTAAGCCCTGTAATGCTTATATTTCTTTGAAGGCGGCACCCGGATTTGAACCGGGGGTGGAGGTTTTGCAGACCTCTGCCTTACCACTTGGCTATGCCGCCACAGCAAGATTCCCTAAACTACTTTACTGTTCCTAAGATGTCTTAGTATCCATTCAGTAGCCATAGGGCGCTAGTTAAACCATGATAGCATAGGATTCTGAGGTAAAGATAGTTGATTAACTGGATGTTTCTAGTAGTCATTAAGCGATCGCTAGATGGACATCATCAACCAAATCCAAAGTTTTTGAGGTAGAGATAATAGGATGGTAGTCTTTATGTGATCACTAAAGAGTCCTGATTACAGGTTGACCATAAGTTATGAGTTATGAGTTTTAACTCCTCACTCCTAACTCCTGACTTCTTACACCTTGACTTCATCGGCAAAACTACTCCATCTAACAAAGTGAAATGGGCCGGCGATAGAACCCCACAGATGTTCATCAGTGTCTAAATCTCTTCCCCGATCAAGGCTGAAAAATTCTTTAGCATCAATCTCAAATTCGTTATCCAGATAAGTGTTTTTGCCGTCACGAACCACAATGCAGCATTTTCCAGGTTCAACCTTACCTTTAAAGCTGTTACCTGTCCACTCTACAACCATGTTGCAACCTGACATTCTTTCCAATTGGTCAATGGATAAAACTTTTAAACGTTCGGGATCACGAGATGCGCCGTAAAACTTTTGTTCTTCTTTAACTGTGTAGTGTTCAATAACAATGTAGTTTTCTGCCGGAATCAACTTCATTACCCGCATCCGGTACGGTTGATTGAGCATAAAATCATAAGCTTGTTCGAGAAACAAACTTACTCCTGAGAACAATTCCAACGGAAGGGGACGGATACACACGCGAATGTGCGCATAAAAAGGCGGATTTTCAAAAGCTTGTTCTTGATTGCTAAAGTCAGCTGCCATCCACCGGGCTAAAGTGGCAATATCAGTAGAATGAGTCACGTCGCTTTGCTCCGAATTCAAAATTCAAAATTCAAAATTAATAATCCTCATAAATAAATTTAAAGGCTTGTATTATGAGTATGTTTTGGTCATTACAGGATGATCAACTAGTGTTTGAAAATTATCTAGGATTATTTTGACACTCTTTAGACTGAAAAATCCTGCTTATGATACCTTTGATGGGGTTTAGCTACGCAATTTTTCAATTAGCTATTACGATCGCTTTGAGTTCCATGCTTAAAATCCCATCGCTTCAGCTACTGCACCCAATTTTGCTGCAATACCCTGTTTAAATTGACTTTGATTGTGTTTAATGGCTGTATCTGGGTCTTTTAGACCATTACCGGTAAGGACACAAACCACTGTTGCCCCTGTAGGAACTTGGTCTTTTACCTGCAACAATCCGGCTACAGAAGCGGCGCTAGCAGGTTCGCAGAAGATACCTTCTGATGCTGCCAAAAGTCGATAAGCTTCGAGAATTTCGGCATCGGTAACGGCTTGAAAATTTCCCTGACTTGCGGTTTGGGCTGCAACAGCTAATTCCCAACTTGCAGGGTTGCCAATCCGAATTGCTGTCGCTAGGGTTTCGGGATTTGCTACTGGCTGACCGGTCACTAAGGGCGCTGCACCTGCGGCTTGGAATCCCATCATTCGGGGTAAGCGATTGCACTTCCCATCTTGATGATATTGACAAAAGCCCATCCAATATGCTGTGATATTTCCCGCATTGCCCACGGGAATACACAGCCAGTCTGGCGCATCACCCAGCGCATCGACGATTTCAAAGGCTCCTGTTTTTTGCCCTTCTAGGCGATAGGGATTGACGGAATTTACCAAAGTCACCGGATAGCTTTCAGCCATCTCGCGGACAATTTCTAAGGCTTGGTCAAAATTTCCTTTAATTGCCAATACTTCTGCACCGTACAGTAAAGCTTGGGCTAATTTACCCAGCGCCACATAACCGTCGGGAATCAACACAAAGGCATTCATGCCCCCACGCCTTGCATAAGCGGCGGCGGCGGCTGAGGTGTTACCCGTGCTGGCACAAATTACTGCTTTTGCGCCAGCTTCCTTAGCCTTGGAAATTGCCATAGTCATCCCCCGGTCTTTGAAGCTGCCGGTGGGATTGAGACCATCATATTTTACAAAAACCCGCACTTGTCTGCCAATGCGTTCTGCGATCGCAGGCGCTGGTATTAAGGGTGTGTTACCTTCCAACAGAGTGACAATCGGTGTTTTTTCGCTGACAGGCAAATATTCGCGATAGGCTTCTATCAGTCCGGGCCAGGGTTGGCGATGAGATTTAGCAAGAGACAGGCTCAAAGTCACGGGATTTAAAATTTCTTAATGTAAAGGATTGGATATTTAGAAAGGGTGGCATAGGGAAGGGCAGAATCGGGAAGAGGAAGAAAACAAATTTTTCTTTACCAGTTTCTAGTTAAGAGTCCCCTAATTCCAAAAGAATATTATTTAAGAATATTATTTTTTGTGATGCAGGCGTTTGATTTTGCCATTTTTATTTTATTTCGACTGTGAGTTTATCATAACCGCCACGACGAACTGGGGATGCTGACAGAGTGAAAAATGATAGACCAATTCTGTGGAACTTACGTAAGAACTCTCTGAAACACTTATTCCTACTTTATAAAAAGCCAATTTTTTGACAGGCGATAAACTAATAAATTGTGTATATTTTAGCACTTTGACTTATCCATTTTTGTAGTCAAAATACGCAGGAAACTGCCTTACCCTTGCGGTAATTTCATCCTTCTCCTGATAAAGCCACTCTTGCTAGCTTGCTTCTACATTCGTAAAGTGTGCCGTAGGCAACTGGTACAAAGACTTTACACGAACAACAAGTGCTTTACCTGATTTGGCATAATTTAATATAATTTACAGAAAATTTTTTACGTAAATTGCTCAGTAACAGCAATGAATAATTAATACAACTATAATTAGCAGACTATCTAAATTAAGTATTGCTAAGTACCATTGAGTGGACAGAAGCTTTGCACACTTCGAGCGATGTTTTCTCAGGAACACAGCCATTACGATCGCTGTCTCTTATGATTGAACCTGAAATCCATTAGAGTAATTGATTGAAAATACACAATATTTTAATAAAGCTTAAAAAAGCAATATTATAATATTTCTAATGGTGTGAGTTAAGTTTTGGATTTAATTAGCGATGCCTACTTGTTTACCTAGTGTTTCCGATCACGAGTCCCACGCTAACTGGGTCAGTAAGTTAACCAAGTCTTATTATCAAGACGATCAGCAAGCTAAGTTGATGCATTTACAAGCAGAGGTAGACTCTCTGTTACAGCACTTAGAAAACCTGAAGCAGCAACGTCTAGCCGAAACCAACCAAAAAGAATAGTTCAATTTTGGAGATAGCGATGTCTACGACGGGCTAGGCCTACGCTTTTCCCCTCTCTAATCTAGATTTAAGTGAGGGGGGAATTTGAGTAAGGGGCGTGCTATTCAAAGCGCTGATTTTTCTCTGACCAGCGCCTCAAACTGTAGTTATGAGCATTTTCGACTAATAAAGCTAAGGATTGCACCCCTGAAAGCTTGGCGATCGCAGATAGTCTTTGTAAGTCATTTCCTGTAAAATCAGTATAAATAACTTCATTGCGATCAGACAAAATTATAGTTCGGTCACGGCGTTGTTCTGGATTTTCCCCCTGACTTTCAGGTGTAAGTTGATTCAAAGATGCTATTGCGCCTGCTGAAATAGTCAGTATTATTTCTGGTCGAGCATTATTTGTTAAATCAATCACTTGAACCGGCCAATCACCCAACTTTTCCTGCATCTGCTCAAAACTAGGAATAGCACCACCCGGAACTTCATCAAATTGCTGTAAAGATTTCCACAGACTCGACAATATTACCTTCACCCCTTGGGGATTTTGTTGATAGAGTTCTCGTAGAGTGATGGGAGATGGTTGTACCCATTCCAGTGCTGCATTTGTCAAGGCTAAAGGTTTGGGTTGGAGAACATCGTTTTGATTCTCTGGGATTTTTGGACCAGCAGCTAATAGGCGCAAAACTTTACCTCGTAGTTGCACCGCTTTGATAGCGGCTATAGTAATTTGTTGTTCTCCATTTGGCAACCAGACCACAATTTGAATTTCTGGGTCAGAACTAATTCCCAAAGTTTTCCATAAAAATTTGGCGGTGTCAGTTTTGGGTGGGTTGAAATTATCAAAAGGTGAATTTAGCCAGCGTTTACCGTCATAAAATGCACTCACTTCAACCTGATACCAAACTTGATTATCTGTGAGTTTCAAATCTGCTGAGGAATTTGCTTGTAGCCAGTCGGTGTTGGTAACTTGAGTGATTGGTTGGACTGTACCAACAATTTGACTAGGGTGAGTAGAGGATATTTGCGATGTACCCTCAATATTAAGTCTGGCTAACAAACCTTGAATATAAGCAAGATTATCTTTTGTAATTTTTGGTTGCGCCTTTAACCAGGAATTAGCATGTTCTTCTCCCTGCTGAACTTTTAAAATCAAGGCGAACCAAGCTTGCACCTCTAGTCTATCTGGGTTGACCCGTAACGCCGCCACTGTGCGATTCCACAATCGTTTTTTATCAACTTTGAGTAGGGTAGCAATTTCTTGGGCGTTATGTGGCGATGCTTCAAACACCTGTAAAGCTTTCCCCCAACGACCATCAATCAAATCTGCCAGCACTTCTTGACTAGGACTTGCCCAAATTTTCTCGGCTTGGGTTTTAGTAAGTTGAGAATGCAAACGAATCAAATCCATTTGCGCTTGCGCCGCCTCTGACAAAACTCCTTTGTGCTGTTTCTTGATGAATTTTAACCATTCAAAGGCTGGTGTCCACAATCCACTACGGGCAATTGACAAAGCATTTTGGTATGCAGAATCCTTGAGTGCTGGTGATTCGAGGGTAATTGCCTCCAATTGAATTGGTTTGAGGAATAACTTTAGAGGTTTGACTTGGTAAACCTGAAAGTGCGGTTCTAAATCTACAGTTTGATCGAGAACTAACTCCTTTGTACCATCACCAGTTACCTGCCGCCATTTGGGCAACTGTCCATTAGGACTAGTCCAAGACAGCATTTGTAATAAATTCCTGCGTTCTGGATTGTAGTAGACGACGTAACCGTAGCGGATTGCAGCAGTTCCTTGTTGGCGTTGACCGTGCAAATCAAACCAAACCCCTGGTGATGGTGTCGCACCTTCAAACCGTTGCACTTCAGTTAAAGGTAGGGAAATGCTAATATCTTGGAGTTCTGATGTCCCATCAAGCGAAGAAATTACAAAAGATTCATCTGGCCCAGTTACAGGTAATTGAGTTGCTAGATAGTAGTAATTTTCTGACTGAGATTTAAACTCTAACTCTTCTGAGCGTTCATAAACCCTGAGTTCTACCAGTTCTTCACAATCAGATTGACAATTAGCACGCTGCTGAAAAACTGGTAATAAAAAGGAGTTTTTCACATTTTGATTTAAAGGCAGAGTTTCCCCAAATATTTGGTTTTTTCGACTCAAGTCAAGTTGAATTTGTTTGAGAGTTTGGGGGCGTTCGTGATTACCAAGGGGAATTTGTATCCATGCAGGTAAAATTTTATTTAGCCAGCTTACCTGGTCAGGATTGAAGATGAAGAGAACACTAATCCAGGCAAAAGCCATAATTAGACTAGCACTACTGAAGAGAATTGCGTAGGCGTAGCCCACACTTCTCTGCGAGACGCTCCGCGAACGGCTGCGCTCAGTGACCGTCGTAGACATCACTAGCATTGACGACAACCAACTTCCCCGTTTTAGCTTTTTCCGGCGTTTTTTAACGACGCGTTTCACCATACCTGCATGAGGTTTATTTTCTTTAGAGATTTTTGGCGTCAGCTTGCGTGGGCGATTTTGCATAGATTAGGGACTGGGAACTGGGGATTAGGGATTGAGAAAACTCTTTCCTAGTCCCCAATACCTAATACCCTGTTATACTCGTCCTTTCAGAAGTTGCCCAGAAGGATTAAGTCTAATTTGGGACAAAATACGTAAATTTTCCCATGTGAATGCTTGATGATTGCGAATACACTTTTCACTTAAGTATGTGAGCAGAGTGTAAAAAGTTGAAAAATATACTTATTAGCCGCAGTCATCGCAAAACCTGGATGCTCGCATGGTTACTAATTGCGGGAGTAAATGGAGTTGCACAAAAAGCTTTAGCAGAAGAGTATACAGGAACTACTCAGGCGCAGGAGAGTATAAATTTAAATTCTTCTCCCCTCTCCCCAGTAAATCCGATGGCGCAAGTTACATCGGTTTCTCAACTAAAGGATGTACAACCCAACGATTGGGCATTCCAAGCATTACAGTCTTTGGTAGAACGCTATGGTTGTATAGCTGGCTATCCAGATAGCAGCTATCGCGGTAATCGCGCCTTAACTCGGTATGAATTCGCCGCCGGAGTGAATGCTTGTTTAGATAGAGTCAACGAATTAATCACTACAGCCACCAGCGATTTAGTCACCCGCGAAGATTTAGCAATATTACAAAAATTGCAGTCAGAATTTACCCCTGAATTAGCAACTTTGCGCGGTCGTGTCGATAGTTTAGAAGCCAAAACTGCTGAAATCGAAGCCAACCAATTCTCAACAACAACCAAACTCAGTGGACTATTAATAGTTGGTGTTCAAGGACGAACTAGCAATCGTGGTGATGTAAATCCTAGAGATGGACAAAAAGAAACAGATGATGCGGGGATAAATACTAATGTCATATCCCTGGCGCAACTATATTTAACTAGTCAAATCACTCCTCGTAGTTATTTATTTACAGGTCTTTTAGATGGTAAAGGAAAAACTACACCTAGATTTACCAATAGTGTTTCCCGGAATGATGTTTTACTTGGCTACGAATTTCCTACAGATGGCTTAATTGTAAGTGACCTCAATTTTCATTGGCTAGTGACAGATAAATTAGCAGTAATGGTAGGAACAGAAGGCGTAAGTATGCCAGCTGCTTTCCGAGGCCCCAATCGGGTAGAAAGTGCTGCAACAGGGCCGTTGTCTTATTTTGCCCAAAGAAACCCAATTTTAAATATGGGATACGGTCATGGTGGTATAGCTATTGATTGGCAATTTGCTAAACGTGCTAGTTTGCAGGCAATTTATACCAGTTATCAACCAGGAAATCCCGGTAAAGGTAGCGGTTTATTTGATGGAAACACAACTACAGGTGTGCAATTGCTGCTGACACCAACCAATACTCTAGATTTAAGTTTATATTACGTTAACAATTACTCTTCGGATGGTTGTTTGCTAACCTTTGTTGGTGATGAATGCTTAACTACAGTTAATACCACTACCGGAAAATCAGCACCACTGCAAACTAACGCCGTAGGTGCGACTGTAACTTGGCAAATTTCTCCTCGCATTAGCGCAGGTGCATGGGGTGGTTATACTAAATCTTATATTCCTGGGCAATCCGGAAATGTAGAGACGACAAATTATATGGTGTTTCTGAATTTCCCTGATTTATTTGCTAAAGGAAATTTGGGGGGAATTTATGTCGGTCAACCTCCTAAAATTACCAGTAGCAACTTACCTGTAGGGAATAATGTTCCTGATTTTATTAATACTGGTTTAGGACGTGCAGGTGGACAACCAGGGACAACCACTCAAATTGAGGCATTTTATCGTTTTCAGCTAACAGATAACATCAGCATTACACCAGGAATAATTCATATCATGGAGCCTGGTCATACACCAGATAGTGACTCAGTTACCATCGGCATTCTGCGGAGTACTTTTACTTTTTAATTCCGCTTGCACATAAATATTATTGAACTTAAGTATTAACAAATACTCATAGTCAATTCACCACAAGAACCAATGAAATTCCTTTTTCAATCCCCTATACTTAATTTTTTATACACCTGCTGCATTTTAAATAAATATAAAAATAAGGTTTGGTAGTGAACCAAACCTCTATATAAATCCAGTACATAACAACATCCCGAATCAATTTACTCATTATTTATTCATGGGGCATCTTCCTATAGGATGTATGCAAATATTCTGAAACCTGATATGAAATTATCCTAGTATAGCCGAATACTAAAATAGAAAATCAATCTGCCATAGCCTAGAGGCTATGGCAGATTGATTAGATGTTAAATTCAATAAAATAACTAGAAGGATTTTTACGTTCAAAACTTGTATTAAAGCGATTTTTCCAACTAGCAAGCCAAATAAAAGACGAGATAAATAGTGTTAACCACCAGCGACAGCAGGAACAATACTTACTTCATCCCCATCTTTCAGTGCTGTGTTTATACCATCTAAATAGCGGATATCTTCGCTATCGACGTAAAAATTTACAAACCGACGTAGCTTTCCTTCTTCATCGCACAACCGCGATTTAATCCCAGGAAAGCTTTGTTCTAAAGAGTCTAACAATTCAGCAATCGTGCTACCGCTAGATTCGAGAGTAGCTTGATTATTAGTCAAATTCTGAAGAGTCGTAGGAACTAAAACTGTTACAGCCATAGAAGTACAAAGTCAAAAGTGAGGAGTGAGGAGTGAGGAGTGAGGAGTTAGGAATAAAAAAAACTCATAACTCCTAATTAAACGAGGACTTGTTGCCATTCCAAACGATCCAGAGTACGCGATCGCTCTAGGGCACGTTCAAAACTATCGAGTTTAGCATCAATTGTCAAGGGTTCGCCAACGTAGCCTTGGATTGCTTCTTGAGTTTTCAGACCATTGCCGGTGATGTAAACTACAGTGGTTTCATCTGGATCTATTTTGCCAGCTTCTACCAGTTTTTTCAGCACCGCCACAGTTGTACCGCCAGCCGTTTCTGTGAAGATGCCTTCGGTTTCTGCCAGCAGCTTGATGCCATCAATAATTTCTGCATCATTGACTGATTCAATGTTACCACCAGTTTTCTGAGCTAACTCTAGAGCATAAATGCCGTCTGCTGGATTACCGATCGCTAATGATTTAGCAATTGTATTCGGTTTTACTGGCTTAATAAAGTCGCGTTCTTCTTTGAAGGCTTGGGCGATAGGTGAACAACCTTCAGCTTGAGCGCCACTGAAACGGACGCTCTTGTTTTCTACCAAACCAACTTCGATAAATTCTTGAAACCCTTTATAAATTTTTGTAAATAGTGAACCAGAAGCCAAGGGAGCAACAACATGATCCGGTAGTTCCCAGCCTAGTTGTTCTGCAACTTCAAAACCTAGCGTCTTGGAACCTTCAGAGTAATAAGGACGCAGATTAATATTGACAAAACCCCAACCATGTGTGTTGGCAACTTCTGAACAAAGACGATTCACTTGATCGTAGTTGCCCTTGACAGCCATTAGAGTAGGACTGTAGATTAGGCTACCGATAATTTTACCAGCTTCTAAATCTGCGGGGATGAATACACAGCAGTCTAAACCGGCATGAGCTGCGATCGCAGCTGTAGAATTTGCCAAGTTACCCGTGCTAGCGCAAGAAACGGTAGTGAAACCCAACTCTCGCGCTCTTGATAGTGCAACTGAAACTACCCGATCCTTAAAGCTAAGGGTAGGCATATTAACAGCATCATTTTTTATATAAAGCTTATTTAGACCCAGGCGACGGGCAAGGCGGTGAGAACGAACCAAGGGAGTCATACCCGTTCCCACATCTATAACATTGTCAGTTGCAACAGGCAAAAAGGAACGATAGCGCCAAATTGAATTGGGCCCGGCTTGAATTTTTTCACGAGTGACAGTCAGACGGAGGGCGCTGTAGTCATACTTGACTTCTAAAGGGCCAAAACATAACTCACAAACATTACTGGCTTTGAGTTCATATTCCGCACCACATTCCTTACACTTCAAGGCTTTAAAGTAGGCAGTGCTGGTTTCGTTTTCGGTTTGGGTTTTGATTGCCTGAGTCATAAACTAGCTTTCCCTGTTTGTCTTTCTGCGTTTATCTGTCTGCTGTCGCCTGATAGTAACACGAGCAAAAAGACCAGTCAAACATACCCGACTAAAATTATCGGGTATTCCTAGTATTGAAAAATAGGATTTCTGTAAGATTTTTATATCTGTAATCGTTAGATTTAGTATTTACACATAGATTATACATGTTAAAAAATTAGATAATAGCTCTAAATACTCAGTCTTAATACTGACGAATGATATTATGAAATTGCATCATATCTATGATGAATTTGCATACAATAAAATTACTACCCAATTATGAGTGATCCATATCACTTAAAATAGCCTTCTATTTTTGATTTCAATGGCTCTACCAGGTAGTAAACATAAATGGCAGTAAAAACTAAAAAGCATTGTTATATATAAGCTTTAATCTTTTGAGCGTCTGATGAAATCCCTAAAATTGCTATGTGTGTTGCCAAAATGAAGT
The DNA here is from genome assembly GCF_034531135.2 of Nostoc sp. CmiVER01. Lineage (NCBI taxonomy): Bacteria > Bacillati > Cyanobacteriota > Cyanophyceae > Nostocales > Nostocaceae > Nostoc > Nostoc sp. CmiVER01. Next base: position 466,777 of record NZ_JAVRBU020000003.1, on the reverse strand, counting down.
TGATTTTTCAGCTTTGATGCACTAATTCATCGCTCAAGAAATTACTTATTTATACGGAAGTCTTTTTTTGCGACAAAAGCTACATTTCTATATACATCGACGATTCAGCAAAACACAGTAGTTAAGTTACCCATATTTGTGATCGCTAGCTTTGATAATCAACGGTAAGCGTAAAACAAGTAGGCAATAACTTTTCTGTCTATTGCCTCAATCTAGTTTTTTAGGAGTAGCCAATAAGTTAACTCCTCAAATAGACATATCCCAAACATTAAGGTTTTGGTTGGTCTAATCGGTAATTCTTTAAGGAATTGCCGAACTTTATCCTGTCTCAAAACCCAAGATACAAGTTCAGCAAATAAACAAACTACTTCTATGGTAAACCGAAAGAAATCTGTCAACAAGCAGCGCCAGCGTTACCAATCTCTAATAGCAACAGCATTGCTAACTAGTAGCCTTTTCCAATTTATTGCACCTGTACTAGCTGACGGTACAGCCGCTGGTCAATCTATCAGTAACACGGCGACAGCAAGCTACGAAGATCCTAATGCACCAGGGACAACTATAAATTCTACCTCTAACACTGTTACCGTGACTGTAGCAGAGGTCGCTGGTATCACTGTCACAGCGTCGGGTGTTACAGATAACAATGGTGGCACTGCTGGAGTTGGTGATTTACTAACCTACACCTACACCCTAACGAACGTAGGTAACGACGCCACCAAATTCCATATTCCCAACCAAGCAACAACAACTGGGCCTGGTACAGTTTCTGGTGTACTTCCTGTTGATAAAAATGGGGCAACACCAGCTAGTGGCACACTGCAATACAGTACTGATGGTGGTACAACTTGGACAAACGTAACAGCCGGTGGTGTAGATACACCGTCAATTCCGGTTAATGGTACTGTGTTGGTGCGTGTGCCAGTGACTGTACAGACTGGCGCTCAATCGAATGACATAATTAAAGTTACCCTTGGTAACACTCCTGGTGATGCTCAAAACCAACTGCGGAGTCCCGATGGTGGTGACGTTTATACTGTAGATAACGCTGACGGAAGTCCTGGAGAAGTTGCTGGCGTGCCAATTAATGGTACACGAGAAGCTAGTATTACCCAGCAAACTCAAGTGGGGAACACTGTTAAAACCGTTGCTCTAGCCACAATACTCAAAACTCGGACAGGCTACAACGCTGGTGTTCCTTCCGTACTCAATGATGATGTGCTGACTTATGGTTTAAGCTTGCGAGTTGAGAGCAACGATGTAACCAATCGGGGGCTAACACCCGCAGCTTTAGGTGGTACAAGTATCAATGTAGATGGTAGTGCAGTTACTCGCATCTTAGTTTCTGATGCACTTCCAGCATCCACAACTCTTAATGGGACTCCAACCGCTCCTCCAGGGTGGATAGTGGTTTACGCTGGCGAAGATCCTGCAACTACAACTGCTGATCAGGCTCTGTGGAAAACTGACAAAACTCAAGTAACAGGCGGTGTAGTTAGACGGGTTGGTTTTATTAACAATCCTAGCTCTATCTCTTCAGTTGCTACTGGAACAACCGTTACAGGCTTTACAGTACAAGTAACGACCACTGGAATCACAGGAACGACAGCGACAGATGTTAACAACATCGCTCAAGTGTTCGGTAAAACTGCTGGTGATCCAACTAGCGCCCTACTCTTCGACGATTCAGGTGACCAAAACCCAGATAATATTGACCCCACAACTGGAGCCTTTCCTACTACACCTGACGCTGGCTATTATGCCACTACTCCCACCAATATTGATACGGGCAATAACAACCAAGGTGCTAATTCTGTTACAGGAAATGTCAACCGTTATACTGTTTCAGTTGCCGCAGCAAACTCAGTTTTAAATGGGCCGAATAATGCACCTGATGCAACTGGGCTAACGGGGAACAACGACGACTTCACTAACAAATCTGCCTTTGTTCCTCCTAACACAGCACCTGGTAGTACACTTGACCCACAATCAGTTGGCTTCACTAACACAATTAAGAACGACGGTACTACCACTAACGACATCACAATAGTGCCAACCGCACCAGCAACTTTCACAGATTTGCCAAATGGTACAAACGTGACTGTTAGCTATAACAATCAATCTGCTGTTTATACCTACAATAGTACTACTGGTGCTTTTACCATAGCAACAGGTAATACACCAATTAAAGTCTCTGGTGTTGTTGCTGGTGCGAGTGTTAATTATGGTTTAGAAGTTGACCTACCAGCTGGTACGAAACTATCAACTGATACCGGTAAGGGCTTCCCAGTACTTGTTACTGCCTTTATTGACACTGACAATAATGGTGTATTGGATAAAACTACTGAAGCCTACAACATCTCCATTGATCGTGTTTACACTGGCTTCTTAAAACTGGTGAAAGTGTCACGAGTTTTACAAGGAACTGGGCCAGTTGTTGGTGCAGGTCAGGGTGATTTTGAGTCTACACCAGCTTACACCAATGCTAATGGCACTGTTATTGATCCGAATTCAGGAGTTGCTGATGTACTTAGAAATCCTGCTCCAGGCAACATTATTGAGTACCAAATTCGGTACACAAATATTTCTGATGCTCAAGCTGGAACTGGTAACGTGATTTTGAATGCTAACAAAGTTGTGATTACTGAAGATGGTACACAAACCCCTAACAACTGGGCGCTAGACAACGACACTAACACTCAAATTGATACTAGCAACATTGTTGGTTCAGCTAAAGATTCTGGGGCTTCAACTATCCAATTCTTCACTGGTGCTCCAGCTACTAATGCTGGCATCGATCAAACTGGAACCACGGTAAACAGTGATGTCACAAAGTATGTAAATACTCCCACCGGACAGATTGCACCTGGTGTTCAAAGAACATTTACCTTCCAACGCAAGGTTAACTAGATAGCTTGATTTCACCCTTGTTTGTAAACAAATAGGGGTGTGATAGCACATCTATGTTTGTAGTTAGCGCTTTAGTCCTAAATCGCTAACTACAAACTGATTATTCCCTAAGAAAAATAGGGAAAGATAAATTAGCAATCGACATTGTGAAAGTTTTTTGAGGTTATTTATATGAAGCGTCTTTCTTTTGCAGGTTTAGGAGCGTTCGCACTCATTGCTACCGTTCCATTTGTCAGTCAAGTGCCGGGAATGGCTTCTCTATGGCATTCTACAAGCGCCATCGCTCAAAATGTCAAACCTCAAGGGCAAATCCAATTGCGCTTAGAGGCAGAAAAGCAAGTAGTGGCACAGGATCAACAAGGTAAGCAAAGTAAGACATGGCAACCTTTAAAAGGTCAAGCTGTGGTGCAACCTGGAGATGTGTTGCGTTATACCTTAATCGGTGAAAACAAAAGCGATCGCCCAGTGAAAAATTTGGTTCTTAATCAACCTATTCCTAAAGGAATGGTGTACGTACTGAAATCAGTTGTTGCCGCTAATGGTACTAAAGTTATTTACAGCATTGATGGCGGGCGCAGCTTTGTCGAAAATCCGACTGTAAAAGTTACTCTTCCTGACGGCAAAGTGGAAACAAAACCAGCACCAGCGAATGTTTACACCCACATCCGTTTGCAAGTTCCGTTAGTTGCAGCAAAGACAACAGTTAAGGCGACTTATCAAACCCAAGTGCGCTGATTCACACCTATACGCATGAGATCCCCCCGCCTGTGGCGACCCCCTTTATAAGGGGGTAAAAAGAATAAAACAGCCCTGCTTTATGAGGAGAATCGGAGGATCTTCGATAGAGAAACAAATGCTTTTATTAACAAAAAAAGTGGCATTCCAGAGGAGATGTGTTCAGTGAGCCGTCTTCAAAGCCAAAACCAAATTACTAATAGCAGTAGCTGGTATCAAAGGTTAACGGCTACTGCTCTTCTAGCAAGTGTTTTGCATACTACTATATCTATACCAGCGATCGCGCAACAGACTAACAATCTGATTGCGTCTGTGCCATTAACAAATCAAGCTACTTATACTTATACAGATTCTACTAGTAATTATAAATATCAAGGAAGTTCTAGTCAGCTTAATGTTAGTCCTAACCCATTAGTTGACCCATTAGGGCGGATTTTAGGTTGCGCTGGACAACTTTTACCTGACTATACAGGTTTTTCAGTTGGAGTATACGAACCTAATCCCAGCGATCCAACAGGGACAGAATTGGGAAATTTAGTTCCTCTAACTCGAACAGAATTACCTGATATTCCTAATAACAACGTTCCTGGTGGTAAATCGCCAAATATCGAGAATAGTAATCCCTACTTTATTACTAATAACCCTGCGGGTGTCTACAATTTCCTCCTCGATCCCAACAAAGGTCAAACTAATCCAGGTAGAAGCTACATTTTTGTAGTCAATCCACCAGCAAATTCCATCCTTAAACAACGACGCATCAAGATAGAAATCATTGCTAGCACTGGCATCGAAGGTAATAATCTTGTGCGGTATGTCGCTACTTCTTTAGATGGTCAGCCAATTAGTATTCTAGGCGAGACAAGGGTCGAGGATACGGTTGTTTTAGTTAACAATGCTGAGACGCAAGCACTGAAGTTATTTGCTTTTGATTTCACCACAAATTTGTGTCAACCCAATCAGGTGCAGATTATCAAAACAGGCGATCGCGCTACTGCTGAACCTGGAGATACAGCGATCTACCGTCTTTCAGTAAAAAATCTCGCTGATGCTGGTTTGAATAATATATTTGTCACCGACACCTTACCTTTAGGATTCCAGTTCTTGCCTAAATCTGTGCGGGGAGAGTTGGATGGTCAAGCGATCGCTATCACCTCAGAACACAATGGAAACACGCTGACATTCCGCACAGACGTAACAATTCTTACAGATAAAGTTTTAAATATTGTTTACGCGGCTCAACTAACAGCCGATGCTTTGCGGGGAACTGGTCGTAATAGTGCGATCGTTAATGCTCGCCGAACTGACAACGGTTTTAGCACTAAAGATGGCCCAGCAACTCACCAGTTAAAAATTCGTCCAGGAATCGTTTCTGATTGTGGCACAATTATCGGTCGCGTGTTTGTTGATAAAAACTTTGACGGTGAACAACAGCGTGGTGAGCCTGGAGTCCCAAATGCGGTGATTTTTCTGGAGGATGGAAACCGCATTACAACAGATCCGAATGGTTTGTTTTCATTAGCAAATGCTTTACCAGGAAACCATACCGGTGTACTAGACCTCAGCAGTCTTCCTGGTTATACTCTGGCTCCCAATAACAAATTCCGCGAACGGAATAGCCAATCTCGTCTAGTGCGTTTAGAGCCTGGTGGTTTGGTACGCATGAATTTCGCAGTTACCCCCGCCTTCCAGGAGCCAGTCAAGAAATGAAACCTAGACTGCACCATGTAAATACATTTAACTTAAGGTTGATGGGAGCAATGCCGATAGTAGCTCTCAGCCTTATTTTGTACCCTGCAATAGTTAAAGCAGAACCTGTAAGTAAAAACCTCTTTTTCTCTGATTCTCCTTCGCAAATAGATAAGGGTGTTGAAGAAGAGGCAAGGGAGCAGGTGAGACAGCGCGGTCTTGGGGGTTTCCCCCATGAGCGACTGCGAACCCGAAGGGGAGCAGGGAGCAGGGCAGAGGCTTTAAATTCTCTTCTTTCTATACAAGAGAAGGGCGCTAAAGGGTTAAGTTCCGCTTTGGTTTTTCCAGATGATGTGAAAAGTTCCAAGCAGCTTGCATCTCACAAATTTCTTTCCCCACCAACTACCGATATTTCAATTCCAGATGTTCAGCTAAGTGAAACGCAAATACAACCATTTCAACCAGCAAGTTCCGTAGGCTTACCCAGAGGTTTACGCAAAATAGCAGGAGTAGAGAACGGGCAAGGGGTGAATAAAAACATTCCTTTGTCTCCCAGTCCAGCCATTTCCACAGCAATCAAAATTCTGACTCCGACGGCAGACAGCGTTGTAGATGTACAAGCTACCACGGTCACTGTGCAATTTCCCGTTGGAAGTCAAGTGGAATTGCGGGTGAATGGCGTTTTGGTAGATGCTTCTTTGGTGGGACGGACAGAAAGTGATGCCACCACCAACTTATTAACGCAGACATGGTATGGTGTCTCCTTAAAAGAAGGTAAAAACACCATCTCTGCACAAGTAGTTGGAGGAAAAGAATCCCCTGTAACGGTACAAGTCGCAGTCCGGGGAGCGCCACAGCAACTAACTTTAGAAACTGTTGAGTCTCGTATCCCGGCAGATGGACGTTCCACAGCGACAATTAGGGGTCAACTCATCGATGCAAATGGCAATCGCTCTAATCGTAATGCTGTTGTCACTTTGATACCTACTGCTGGAGAGTTTGTCGAGAAAGACTTTAAACCCGATGAACCCGGATTTCAAGTGGAGGCGAAAGGGGGACAATTTACAGCTAAGTTGCGATCGCAACTCAAGGCCGAAACTGTAAGAATTCGGGCGATCACTAATAATTTAGAAGCCTTTACCCAACTACAATTTGAAACGGCACTGCGTCCAAGTTTGGTGACAGGGGTAGTGGATTTACGTTTGGGTGCTAGAGGTACAAATTATTACGGCAGTTTCCGTGATTTCCTCCCTCCTGACAAAAACAACGGAACGCAATTAGATTTCCACTCAGCAGTATTTGCCACTGGTGCGATCGGGGAGTGGTTATTTACAGGCGCATACAACAGTTCTCGTAGCCTCAATGAAGATTGCGACTGTAATAATCGTCTGTTTAGAACTTACCAATCTAGTGAGCAAAACTATCCTGTCTATGGCGATAGCTCGAAAGTTGATGTCGTTGCTCCTTCCATTGACAGCGTATATCTGCGTTTGGAGCGCTCTACTGGTATCCCTGGATCTTCACCTGATTATGCCATGTGGGGTGACTACAATACAGAAGAATTTGCGCGGCGATCGCAGCAATTTACTTCTATCACCCGTCAACTCCACGGTTTTAAGGCTAACTACAATTTAGGAAACTTACAAATAACAGGTTTGTATGGCAACCATTTAGAAGGGTTTCAACGGGATACCATTGCTCCTGATGGCACTAGTGGTTATTACTTTCTCTCTCGCAGAATACTACAACCAGGTAGTGAAAATGTCTTTATTGAGTTAGAAGAACTTAATCGTCCTGGGACTGTATTAGAACGAAAACAGCTTAACCGAGGCCCAGACTACGAAATAGACTACGATCGCGGTACTTTATTATTCCGCGAACCTATCCTCCGCACCGATATAGATCAAGTCGGACAAGTATTGGTACGTCGGATTGTTGTTACCTATCAATACGACAGCCAAGATTCTGATAGCAATATCTATGCTGGTCGTTTGCAGTATAACCTTTCTCGTCAGCTGAACTCCGAAAGTTGGATTGGAGCAACTTACGTTCAAGAAAATCACGGAGTGCGTGACTTTCAACTCTACGGTGCAGATGCTCTGATTTCTTTGGGTAATCAAGGTAATTTAATCGCAGAATATGCCCATTCCAATAATGATTCTGATGTTGTGGGAAAGGTTAGCGGTGACGCTTATCGGCTAGAAGCTGAGGGACAGATTACTAACGGGATTCAAGGTCGTGCTTATTATCGCTTTGCTGATACAGGTTTTGCCAATAATGCCACCATCAGCTTTGTCCCAGGACAAACCCGTTATGGAGCGCAGGTTACAGCTAAACTGGCCTCAACCACTAACGTTAGAGTGCAATATGACCACGAAGACAATTTTGGTATTGCTCCTCAACCGCTAGATACTTTTGAAGAACTGTTTACACCGCGTTCTGAAGCGATACCTGGGAGCAAAGTTGATAATTCGCTAACGACGATTTCCGCCGGGATTCAACAACGTTTGGGTAAAGCTACTATTGATCTCGATTGGATTCATCGTCATCGAGAAGACCGCATTCCTGACAGCGCCCTAAGTAGTACTTCTGATCAATTGCGATCGCGTTTTTCTGTTCCCATTGCTAAAAACCTGACTTTCCAAGCCCAAAATGAACTCAGCTTATCTTCTCAAAAAGATACTGTTTACCCAGACCGTACCATTTTAGGGCTGAATTGGGCAGCAATTCCTGGTGTGAATATCAGTCTGGCCCAACAGTTTTACAGTGGTGGTCAATATTCGGGTAATTCCATCACCAGTTTGAGTGTCAACGGTGAACACAAACTCGGATCAGATACTACTTTGACCGGTCGTTATTCTATTTTGGGTGGTGCGAATGAAATGACTACTCAAGGAGCAATCGGTCTAAATAATCGTTGGACTATTGCTCATGGATTGCGGCTGAACTTAGCTTACGAACACGTATTTGGCAACTTCTTCGGACGGACTGGAGCAGGCCAACAATATGCCCAACCTTTCGCTTTTGGTCAATCAGCATCTGCGATCGGATTTGATGGTGGGGATAGCTACAGCGTGGGGCTAGAATACTCTGATAATCCACAGTTTCAAGCCAGCGCCCGTTATGAACATCGTTCTTCTTCTAGTGGTAGCAATACAGTAATTAGCGCAGGTGTTACGGGTAAAATTTCTCCGGCTCTGACAGCTTTAGTACGTTATCAACAAGCTGGTTCTTCCAATCAAAAGCTTTCAGGATTGGGAGATACTGCTAACTTAAAGCTGGGTTTAGCTTACCGCGACCCCAATAGCGATAAATTTAATGCCTTATTGCGTTATGAATATCGGCAAAATCCATCAACTATTCCTGACACCATCCTCTTAGGAAGTGGTACAGGTTCCCAAGACCATACTTTTGCTTTAGAAGCTATTTATGCTCCTAACTGGCGATGGGAATTCTATGGTAAGTATGCTTTGCGTAACAGTACTTCTTACATAGCCAGTGATTTAGCTGGTACTAGCACAGTAAATCTGGCCCAATTACGAGCTACCTATCGTTTAGGATATAGCTGGGATTTGGTGGGTGAGGCTCGTGTAATTAGTCAGCCTAGCTACAGCGAAACAGGGTTTGTTGTGGAAACGGGTTATTACCTCACGCCTAACCTGCGCGTTTCGGCTGGATATGTGTTTGGTAAAGTTGACGATCGGGATTTTTCTGGCACACGTTCTGCGGGAGGCGCATATTTGGGTATAACAGTCAAGCTCAATGAATTGTTTGAAGGGTTTGGACAACAAAAGATTCCGCCACGCCAGCCACAGGAATCTGCAATAAAAACTTTAGTGAATAAACTCAAAGCCGCAACAACGGCGATGCAAAAGCGTGAAATATAAAACGGTTATTGGTAGAGACGTAGCATTGCAACGTCTCTACCAATGGTCAATTTATAGCCAGGATTAATTAAATTTAAAATCAAATCTTTATTGAACTATTTAAAAGCGATCGCCACAGTAAATCTGAATATAGATGGTAGATTATCGATAATTTTGGGCAAGCTAAAGACTGAAGATTTATTTGAGGTTAATCAGCCCTCATTGATGATTAAGGTTAAGGTGATCAGCATTTTTTAAAGGCTATTTTATGGTGATTTACTAATGAAGAATTTATGGCAAAATATTAATATTTTTAGCTGGGGACTTCTCGGTGCGACATTAGTACTTCAACCTACGTCAGCGCAAGCTCAATATATCCAGCGATCGTTCTTAAACCCCAGTTTTGAGTCACCTGTTTTTGGTTCTGCGGGTCAACAATGTTACGTTCAAGTGTCGCCAAGTCTTATCCCTGGTTGGGAAACAACTCATGGCTCAGTCAAGGCGGGAACAGGTAACTGTACTGGTTATACATCTCCAGGAACAGTACCACTGATTGAAATTTGGACTTCAGGATTTAGTGGTGCTAGCACAGCAACGACACCAACTAGTGCAGGCAATCAATTTGCTGAGTTAAATGCTGAACAATCTTCTGAGTTGTATCAGAATTTATGCCTAATTAAAAATGAAACGATCACATTCTCTCTTTTACACCGTGGGCGATCAAGTGCAACTGTTGCTGATGTAGCGAATTTTTTAATTGGAGCAAATACTGTTTTTGGCAGGTTCTCAACAACTAGCAATGGAACAGTTACGGCACAACCTGTAGCACAGAATGGTGCAACTATTCCCACTGTCACTAACAATAATGCAGGAAATGGCTGGGTACGATACACTGGCACTGTTCCTTACACTGGTACTAGTGGGAATCAACCTGTAGGATTTGCGGCTGTTTCCACGGCAGGTGGGAACAATACTGTAGGCAACTTCCTTGATGAGGTGCAATTTGCTGGTAAACCGGTGGTGGAATTCACAACAAGTTCGGGTGGTGCAGCAGAATCGGAAACTACCCCTACAAGTAACCCACCTAAACTCAGAATCGTTGGTTTAGTGCCAACTGGAGGGATAAGCGTTCCTATCTCCGTGAGTGGTACAGCAGTTTTAGGTACAGACTACGATACAACATCACACACATCCACCTTTAATATCACTATCCCTGCGGGTAACTACGATGGTAGTGATGCTACTAGTGTCTTTACTATTCCTTTTACTGTCATCAATAATAACGTTCCTCAAGGTGTGAGGACAATCGTATTCACCATACAAACTTCAACTAGTTTTTTCGCTAGTTCAACAACAACTTGTGGTGCTTCCCCTATAAACGCTTCCAGCTATACCATATATGATGATGATTTCCTCAGTGGCAGGGTTTGGAATGATGCCGACAATAGTGCTAACGGGACTTTTACTAATATTAATACTGGTTCAGAAACTGGCACTAATGCAGGTGGGTTGTTAAATGCTATTCTTGTGGATTCTAACAATAAAGTATTAAAAACAACAACTGTTGCAGCAGATGGTACTTATACCTTTCTTGATGTTCCCCTGAATCAAAACAACGTTAAAATTCTCTTAAGTACAACTGCTGGCACAGTAGGTAATACTCCCCCTACAGCATCGCTCCCTGCTAACTGGGTCAATACTAGCCCACTAACGACAGCTGCTTTTGATACTGGCACAAGCATCTCTAGTAAAGACTTTGGGATTGAGCAACTCCCCAATACAACCGATTTAACTGCCGTATCTCAAACGAATCCGGGTGGCACAGCGACAGTTCAAGTAACAACTTTGGCGGGAACTGACCCCGAAGATGGTGCATTAGGCAGTGGTAAGAAATTCAAGATTGTCACCTTACCAACCAATGGCACATTGACTTACAACAATGTAGCCGTGACTGCGGGGCAGATAATTAGTAGCTATAACCCAACGTTATTAAAGCTTGACCCTCAAGATGGAGCGATTACCGTTAGTTTTACCTATGCGGCGATCGATGCTGCAAGTAAAGAAGATCCAACTCCTGCCACAGTGACAATGCCCTTTGTTACTCCTGCCAATGTTTTATTAGTCAAACGGATTACAGCAATTAATGGCGATCGCACCAAAAACCCTAATGACAACACACCGCTAAATGCCTTCGTTGACGATACCACCTCGACTCGTCAAGCCGACGATAACAATGCTAACTGGAAGTCTGGTTATCTCCTGGGGGCAATTGATGGCGGTAAAGTCAAGCCAGGGGACGAGATTGAATATACAATCTATTTCCTGAATGCGGGTAGTAGTAATGCCAACACTGTGAGAGTGTGCGATCGCATTAGTGCTAACCAAAGTTTTAAGGGGAGTGCTTATGGTACTAGCAAAGATATCCAATTGCAGCTAGGAACGAGTACAGTACTTGATTTAACCAGTGCTAACGATACAAGCGATCGCGCTCAATTGATTAGCGCTGGTGGTACTGTTCCCACTAATTGTTATCTCAAGGCAACTAATGATAATGGCACTTTAGTTATTGATGTGACTGGTAATACTGGAGTACCGACTTTAACTACTATGCCAGGGTCAACAGCGCAGGGTTCACCTAATAATTCCTATGGTTTCTTGCGCTTTATCACGAAGGTGAAGCCCTAACTTTTACTAATCCCTAAGACGCGAAATGGGACTGGGCTTTGCCCCGCAACGCTTTCGCATCTCTCCAATCCAGGAAAGAATTTCAATTTTTCCACTATTACAAAACTAAAACCACTTATGTTAAAACATCAATTCATCCAGAAAAAGTCTAATAATCAACGCCAAAAAGACCAAAAGGGTAAATCTTACTCCCCTGTAATTATACTGTTATATCTATTTTTAAACAGTACTTTACTACAAGTCTTACCAGCATTAGCGGCTAGTCCGACACCTGGTACTGTAATTGATAACCAAGCAACTGGTAGTTTTATTGATTCTACGGATAATACTGAAAAGCAGATTGAATCTAATACAGTTAAAGTAACTGTGGCAGAAGTTGCAGGTATTACGATAACATCCGCGAATACACCTAGCGCTTCAACGGGTGGTACTAGTAACTTTGACTTTACAGTAACCAACGTCGGTAATGACCCAACCCAGTTCTTTATTCCCGACACCCCATCGGCGATTAGTGGGGGTACAGCAGGGACACTGAGAATTGTTGCTTATGACCCAGACGGTACTGGCCCAGCAGCACCAGTTGACCTGACCTCCAACAACATTACTGTGCCGAGTGGGGGTCAAAATACGGGGACATTGTTAGGTGCGATCGCTTCTGCTAACAACGGTTCGATTCCCGCCGGTGCGTCGATTGTGGTACGGGTTCCAGTAACGGTGACAGCAGCAGATAGCCAGACTGTGAGTGTGACACTAGGTAATACGACTGGACAGCCTAGCAATAGCAACACTCCATATATTTTGGGTGCGAATGGAACTGGAAGCAAGGATTTATATACTGTTGATAACGCTGATAACATTTCCGGTGAATCAGCAGGGGTACCGATAAATGGCGATACGACAAATCATCGCCAAGAGGCCAGTGCGAGTCAGACGGTGACAGTAGTCAATACTGTTGTCACAGTGACTGGAACTGTGTTTAGGGATGCCAATGGTAACATTACTATCGATGGCAGCGATGCGGGAACCAATGCCGGATCAACTAACCTGACTATTTATGCGATCAATACTGCTGGTAATGTAGTCGATAAAGCCACAGTCGCAGCTAATGGAACTTACAGTCTGACGAATGTTCCAGTAAGTTCCAATGTGACGCTACGGCTGTCTAACAACTCCACTGTGGCAATTGGGGCAACTGCTCCCACAACGCCTAGCTTGCCGAGTAACTGGGTGAATACTGGTGAGAACAAAAATGGTACTACTGAAACCATTACGCCCGGTGATATTGCCATCACTACGGCGAAGGCCAACATCACTAATCAAGATTTTGGGATTGAGCAACTCCCGGATACGACCAACTTAAATCCAGCGCCTCAAACCAATCCGGGCGGAACGGCAACAATTCAAGTGCCAACCTTAGCGGGAACTGATCCCGAAGATGGCGCATTGGGCAGTGGTAGTAAATTCAAAATTGTCACCTTACCAACCAATGGCACGCTAACTTATAATAACGTAGCCGTGACTGCGGGGCAGGTAATTAGTAGCTATAACCCAACGTTATTGAAGCTTGACCCTCAAGATGGAGCGATTACCGTTAGTTTTACCTATGCGGCAATCGATGCTGCAAGCAAAGAAGATGCGACTCCTGCAACAGTGACCATACCCTTTGTCACTCCTGCCAATGTTTTATTAGTCAAACGGATTACGGCAATTAATGGCGATCGCACCAAAAACCCCAATGACAACACAGCGTTAAATACCTTCGTTGACGATACCACCTCGACTCGTCAAGCCGATGATAATAATGCTAACTGGAAGTCTGGTTATCTCCTGGGGGCAATTGATGCTGGCAAAGTTAAGCCAGGGGACGAGATTGAATATACAGTCTATTTCCTCAATGCCGGTAGTAGTAATGCCAATACTGTAAGACTGTGCGATCGCATTAGTGACAACCAAGATTTTAAAGTCGATGCTTATGGTACTAGCAAAGATGTGCAATTGCAGCTAGGAACGAGTACAGTACTTGATTTAACCAGGGCTAATGACGCAGGCGATCGCGCTCAATTAATTAGCGCTGGTGGTACTGTTCCCACTAATTGTTATCTCAAGGCAGCTAATAATAACGGCACTTTAGTTATTGATGTGACTGGTAATACTGGAGTACCGAATTTAACTACTATGCCAGGGTCAACAGGGCAGGGTTCACCTAATGATTCCTATGGTTTCTTGCGCTTTGTCACGAAGGTGAAGCCCTAACTTTAACTAACCCTCACGTTGTAGAGACGTAGCAGTGCTACGTCTTTACAATCTAGGGATAATTTAAATTTTTCAGTATTGAAAAAGCAAAACTACTTATGTTAAGACATCAATTCATCCAGAAAAAGTCTAATTATCAATGCCAAAAAGACCGAAAAGGTAAATTCTACTCCTGCGTAATTATACTGTTATATTTATTTTTAAGCGGTACTTTACTACAAGTCTTACCAACATTGGCTGCTAGTCCCACACCTGGTACTGTAATTGATAACCAAGTAACTGGTAGTTTTACTGATTCTACAGATAATACTGAAAAACAGGTTGAATCAAATATAGTTAAAGTAACTGTGGCAGAAGTTGCAGGGATTACAATTACACCAGCCAATACACCCGGCGCGACAACTGGTACTACTGTCAACTTTGATTTTACAGTGACCAACGTTGGTAATGATCCGACGCAGTTCTTTATTCCCGATGCACCTTCGGCGATTAGCGGGGGTACAGCTGGCACTCTGCAAATTGTTGCCTATGATCCAGATGGTAGTGGGCCAGGAGCAGCAGTTGACCTTACTGCCAATAATATTACTGTTCCGAATGGTGGTCAAAATACGGGGACATTGTTAAGTGCGATCGCTTCTGCTAATAATGGTTCGATTCCCGTAGGTGGTTCGATTGTTGTACGGGTTCCAGTAACAGTGACGGCAGCAGGTGGACAAACTGTAAGTGTGACACTAGGTAATACTAGTGGACAACCCAGCAATAGTAACACTCCATATATTCTGGGTGCAAATGGAACTGGAAGCAAGGATTTATACACTGTTGATAACGCCGATAACATTTCTGGTGAATCGGCAGGCGCACCGATTAATGGAGATGCAACAAATCACCGCCAAGAAGCCAGTGCAATCCAGACTGCAACGGCTTTAAACACTGTCAGTGGGACGATATACCGGGATAGCGATCGCAACAGTACGAATAATGGTGAGCCTGGGATTGCGAATGTGCGTGTGATTC
This sequence comes from Nostoc sp. CmiVER01, assembly GCF_034531135.2. Lineage (NCBI taxonomy): Bacteria > Bacillati > Cyanobacteriota > Cyanophyceae > Nostocales > Nostocaceae > Nostoc > Nostoc sp. CmiVER01. The sequence continues at coordinate 451,628 of NZ_JAVRBU020000003.1, read as the reverse complement.
TCTACAAAGATACCGACAACAATCGTGAACTTGCTACTAGTGAAATCATCCAGCAAGTAACAACTCTTGCTGACGGGACTTATCAATTTACCAACGTCGCTGCTGGAACTTACAAAATCAAAGTAGACATTGCTGATACAGATGTACCTGTAGGGTATACGCTGGGTACTCCTGATAATTTGACAGTTACGGTTAGCACTACCAATATTACCGGACAAGACTTTGGCTTCTATCCTGTTTCTAGCTGTGAATGGGACGCTCAAATCTACAGTGGACATTTTCCAATTTCTGGAACGCAGGCGATCGATACTGGAGCGGTTGGCCTCTTCGGTACAACTGGACTACCAACGCTGCGTGGCACTGCGAAATTTGGAGCGGGAAGTTCCGGATTTACTTTTAACGATCAATCTATAGCTGCAAATGCCCATCCATTGAGAACAATTATTAACGGTACGTTTCCTTCTTCAGGTTATGTTCCGATTAACGGAGATTACACTTCACCAGGTAATGGTAGCGATCAACCCAATTGGGCAATCGTGTTTAAGCGGCAGGCACTTGCCAAAGGCAGAGTTACCTTGGGGCAAGCAGGAGCTTACATTGATGATTCAATGGAGATTTATCTTAATGGAGTGCGGGTTGGAAATCCAGTTTTAGCTTTTACTAATAACCTACCAGCAAACAAGGTATCTACAGTTTCTGTCAATGCTGGTGATATCATTGAGATTCGCTTATCGAACTATGACAATATTGGTGGCTTTGTAGTGAGTACTGATTTTGTCTCTGACTTCGGCGATGCACCGAGCAGTTATGGTGAGGCCTCACACGCAATTAGTTGTGGCAATCCCTCCCTCGGCGCAACTGTAACTGGAGAATACAGTCAGTCCTACAGTGCTAATGCGGATGGCGATAGTGGCGATGATGGTGTAACTTTACCTTCAGGACTAATTATAGGAAAGTCTGCATCAATTACCGTTAACGCTTCGACAGCAGGGTTTCTTAATGCTTGGATCGATTTTAATAAAAATGGGGTGTTTGATAGTGGTGAACAGCTGAGTTTGACCAACGTCACTAATGCAACATCTGCAACGGTTAATAATGTTCCACTCAATGCCGGAAACAATACTTTAACCTTTACCGTACCCAGCAATGCAACCGTTGGTAGTAGCTTTGCTCGGTTCCGGTTTACGACTAGTACAGTTGCAACACCTAGCCCAACAGGTTCAGGAGGAGCTGGTGAGGTGGAAGATTATGCAGTGAAATTAACAGGCCAACCTAAGCTAGTTTTAGTTAAACGCATCACCCGTATTAATAACCAAGACTTAACTAATATTGTGGATGGTCGCAGCGATGTTTCTACTGACGCTACCAATTACGTAGCATCTCCTAATGACGTTGATGATGATAGCAGTAACCCATGGCCTAGTGGTTACTTGCGCGGATTGATCAACGGTGGGACAGTCAAGCCAGGAGATGAGCTAGAATACACCATCTATTTCCTTTCTAATGGCCAGGGTGATGTAACTAGTGTGCAAATCTGTGACTTAATACCTACCAATACTACTTTTATTCCCACTGCTTTTAATGGTATGACTCCTAATGATGGTGGCTTACCAGGAGCAGATCAAGGTATTGCCCTTGGGCTTGGTTCTAGTACTCCTACAGCTTATCTTACCAATGCACAAGATGGCGATCGCGGACATTTTTATACAGCCAACGAATCAGGCATACCATCATCGTGTGGTAGTAACACTAATGGGGCTGTGGTGGTGAATATCACGCGGAGTCCAGATTTATCAAATCTACCTCCAGCAAATGGATCTGGGACTCCAATTAATTCTTATGGCTTTGTTCGCTTCCGCGTCAAGGTGAAATAGGGGCAAGGGGCAGGAAGAAATCATATAAAAAATAATTGTTTTGACGTAGCACATACCAGGTCAAGACAAGGGTTTTGGATAACGCAAATTAATAGATTGAATTTGCACTTTTCACCATACTTTATTTAAATTCAATTCAAACCCAGGTAAAACATCTTCACCAAATACAGTTGTAGGAGATTTTAATATTTCTCCCTCTTTCTCTAAACGAAAAATTTCTACTGTTTTATTCTTCGGGTTAAGTAACCAACCTAAACGAACGCCATTGTTAATATACTCTTGCATCTTTTCTCTTAGTTTTTTCAGAGAATCACTACTAGAACGTAATTCGACTACAAAATCAGGTGCGAGAGGAGAAAATTCTTCTTCTTGTTGAGTCTGAGTTAAAGCCTCCCATTTTTCATTACTTACCCAAGAAGCATCGGGTGAGTAAACCGCACCATTAGGTAAAGTAAAACCACTGGAGGAATCAAATACAATACCTAAATTTGTGCGATCGTTCCAGTTCCATAGTTGAGCATTCAAACCAGAGTTTTTCTTACCTGTCGATGGATAGGTTGGAGGCATAATTATAACTTCTCCAGTTGCAGTACGTTCTAACTGCAAATTTTGATTAGCTTGACAAAGTTCATAAAATCCCTCGATACCCAGATTGGGGATATTCAAAGTGATGGCGTTCATAAGCTTTAATAGTGAGGTTTTGTGCTTATACCAATTCTAGAGATATGAGTGAAAAACAATTGTTTTGACGTAGCACTACCACGTCAAAACAAGGGTTATGGATAACGCATATTTAATTTCACTCCTATGTCTATTTTCTCAGACAGATAAAGCTTGCTTAACTTCAACTGGTTCACCTGTCAAGCTAAAAGGGCGAACTTCGGTAATTTTTACCTTTACTAACTGCCCTTTTAATTGTTTGATGTCGCCACTGAAGAATGTCAAACGATTACCATCAGTGCGTCCCATCACCTGGGTTTGATCTTTGGGGTTTTGGTCTTCTACTAAGACTTCTTCGATACGCCCAAAGTAACGTTGCGATCGCTCGGCGACTTTCAAGTTTCCTAAATGATTCAGGCGTTGGAGGCGATCGCTTTTAACTTCTTCACTTAGCTGATTGTCCCATAGCGCAGCTGGTGTCCCTGGACGCGGCGAATATGCTGCTGTATTCAACATATCAAAGCCAATATCTTCCACCAGTTTTAGAGTATTTTCAAACTGTGCTTCTGTCTCTCCGGGAAAACCGACAATCGCATCGGCACTAATGGAAGCATCTGGCATATACCGCCGAATGGTATCGATAATCCGACGATATTTTTCATGAGTATAACCCCGCGACATCGCTTTCAATAGTTCATTATCTCCAGATTGAAAGGGAATGTGAAAGTGTTTGCAGACTTTGGGCAACTCAGCACAAGCCTTAATTAATCTCTCTGTAAAATAACGGGGATGGCTAGTAGCAAATCTTAACCTTTCAATTCCTGGTACATCATGAACGTAATAAAGTAAATCTGTGAAGTTGTGCAGATGCCGTCCTTCTGTTGTTGTTCCTGGTAAATCTCTACCGTAAGCGTCAATATTTTGACCGAGTAGAGTAATTTCCTTGTAACCTTGCCGTCCTAATTCTTCCATTTCAGCCCGGATAGCTGACGGTGTGCGCGATTGTTCAATACCGCGCACGTTGGGAACTACACAATAGGTACAGCGTTCGTTACAGCCGTAAATTACATTTACCCAAGCTGTTACTTTACTATCCCGTCGCGGCTGGGTGATATCTTCAATAATATGAACTGACTCGGTGGCGACAACTTGGTTGCCGTCAAAGACTGACTCCAGCAAATCTTTGAGGCGGTTGGCGTGTTGTGGCCCCATTACCAAGTCTAATTCTGGGACTCGCCGCAATAGTGCTTCACCTTCTTGCTGGGCAACACAACCAGCAACAATGAGCGTTAAATCAGGCTGCTCATGTTTGCGCTTCGCTTGTCTGCCGAGGTAGGAATATACTTTTTGCTCGGCATTATCCCGAATTGTGCAAGTATTGTAGAGAATTACATCTGCATTATTCGGATCTTCTGACCATTCAAAGCCCATGTCTTCCAAAACGCCAGCCATGCGCTCTGAGTCAGCTTTATTCATCTGACAACCGAAGGTAGTGATGTGGTAGTGGCGTTTAGAAGTGGTCATGGGCAATTCTACTTAATCAGGGTAATGTATCTAAGGTTTATTTCTATTCTAACCCGCGTAATGTAGTGACCAGTGCGATATGTTTTTTTAACGCACCAGGTAGCTAAGGGAAACGCAGAGGTAACGCAGAGGGTTTATGAGGCTGGGTTCCAGGTGCCGTGGAAGCTGTGGGGGATGACGCTGGGTAATCCTAGTTTGCAAACGGGTTCGGCATCCAGGCGATCGCTATCAAATATCCAAACTTCACTAGTATGAGAATTAGCATCATAGACAACGCTTAGTACCCAACTTTGTGCAGGGTTTTGGCTGTCTTGGGCGGGGATGGGTTCTGAAGGATAACGGTTTTCTCCTAAGTTTGCTTCGGTGAGGGTTTCGGTTTTGTTGTCGAAGCGGGCGATCGCATTTAATATTTCTTGGCTAATATCTGTTCCTGAACGGAATGTTGACATATATGTGTAGCGTGAAGCTTGTCCTACGTTTTGCTGTGGTACATTGGGAAATTCACAATGTTGGTTTAATAGTTGCTGAATTGACGTAACTTTACCAGTTTGGGGATGTAGATGAACTCGCCTTAGTGTACTTTTCGCTGGGGTGTGAGTCTCACCTGTAGCTACTTCCTTGAGATATTGGTTAGTTTTAAAATCTTCATAACGGGCAATATCCACAATTACTGAGCCGCTAGCATCTACATAACCGTTACCAAAATGCCATTGGAACCAAGGTTCGGTTTCTCCACGACTCACTACAGATAGGGTTTCTCGATCAATAACTAAAATCTGAGTTCCTAATCTAGGTTGCCACTCTAACGAATCACTATAGTTATTTATCCCTATTAGCAGGGGTAAGACATTCAAGCGCACTGGCGGAATGAAAAATATTAGATACTGTCCTGCTAAAACAAAATCATGCACTAATGGTACACCATCTAGCTGATATGCGGCTTTTTGGATAATCCGGCCAGTCGAATCGCTTTTGTAAATATTAAGTGTCGCATTTTGTCCAGGGCTGATGCCAAAGTTAAAAATCTCCCCTGTTTGCTTGTCACGCTTATAGTGTGCGGAATAGTTTAATCCTTTAGTTAATCCCCCTAAATCATCTTCGCCCCAAGTTTCTAAAGTTTGTAAATCGAGGGCGTGGGGTTTACCACCTTCCCACAGTGCCAAAAGTTTATCTGGAAGTGCTAGCACCGAAGTGTTAGCAGCATTCTTTATGGGCTTTTGCCATTGATTCCAAATTGGCCCTGGTGCAGTCATGCCATAATTGCCGTAGAGTAATTTACCTGCTGCGGCTTCTTCTTGATAGCCAGAGGTTTGCACGTAGCGATAAACTCCGGTTGCACCTGCATCGGTAAAATTTACAGCCAGAATTCCTCCATCTCCATCAAACCAGTGTCCCATGTGAATGCCACCGCGTTCTAGCCGTGCGGGGCCATTGCGGTAAAGTGTGCCACGCAAGCCATCTGGAATTTTGCCAGAGATAATTGGCAGTTGGGTAGAGGAAAATTCTATAGCTGGTTTAGCGATCGCACCTGCCCAAGCTTTTGTTATTGACTTTTTCTCGATGGTATGCATGTCAAAGTTTTATTTGATAAATTATCGATGTACATAGTTGCATTCTTACATTTTTATCTTTGGTGCAATTTTTTAACAATGCTTCTGGCTGTAGATGTATAGAAGCTTTGACATGATATTAATCGTTATACCAATTTTAAAAATGATTGCGACAGATAGACAGAGAAAACCCAGATACACTAAGCGGTTTCCAATCCAAAATCTAAAATCCAAAAGCCAAAATGGTATTAACTGAGCTAGCTCATAGTAACTGCTAGGAATAACCACTAAATTGAAGTCAATCAACATTCCCAGTGGTTCAAGATACTATGATTAGCCAACAAACAATAGATATCGTTAAATCTACAGCACCTGTTTTGAAAAAGAATGGTCAGCAAATTACAACTCGGATGTATGAGATTATGTTTCACAACCATCCAGAAATCAGAGAGCAATTTGATATGTCTGCTCAAGCAAATGGTTCTCAGCCTGCGAGGTTAGCTACAGCAGTTTATGGTTATGCTGCTCAGATTGATAATTTGCCTGCTTTAAAATCGATGGTGGAAAAGATTGCTCATCGTCATGTGCAGACCCATGTTACACCAGAGCAATATCCTATTGTTGGAGAAAGTTTACTGCAAGCTATGAAAGATGTTTTGGGAGAAGCAGCTACAGAAGAAGTTATGGCTGCTTGGACTGAAGCTTATGAGGCATTGTCTGAGGTTTTCATTCACAGAGAACATGACATATATGATGAAGAGAGAAAACAACTTGTGCATTCTTAAGGACAGAACTTAGTGTCATAACGACGGCTTAAGTATTTTAAGTAGAGCTTTAATTTTTGTAATAACAGTTTTTCGTGTAGTAGCGACTAAAGATTTTCCAGAAATTCCTCAACAGAGACTCCAGATTGGCTCAAAATACTCTTTAGCGTTCCAGTAGCTATAGTTTTGCGATGCAATGGTACAACACAACCCACCTCATTCACTTTCTGTCCTTCACCTTCCTCCACAAATTGTTTTTTCAAAATCACATGACTGCCACGTTGTCGTACCTGAACAAAACCTAAGCGTTCCAAAACACGTATAACTTCAGAAGCTCGAACTCTTGGTAGCTTAGGCACTAGTTACCTCAAATGTAGTTAGCAACCGACGAGGTGCTGTCTCAGAAAGAGGGAACTCTTCTAAATAAAGTTCCGTTGCTTCCCGCAAATTAGCGATCGCTTCTTCTATCGTCTCTCCTTGGCTGGCGGTTCCCACCTCTGGACATTCAGCTACATAAACATCCTCTTCCCAATGCAAGATTGCTGTAAAGGTTCGAGTTTTTGTATCTTTAGCCTGTTGTAATGAACTCATGGAGCGTTTATCTGGCTATCTTTTCATTTTTCTATTGTTGCTTAACTATCTGGAACCAACAACATCCGCGCCTCAATTGCTTCCCAGGTTTGGGGCGACACCCGCACTGCCGCTTGTTTGCATTGGATGATGAGGTAATTGGCGTAGAGATAATCGCCGAGTGCTTTCGCTTCTTCCTCAGATAAGTTGACCATTTCAGGGGTGAGATGGAAAGCATTGAGTAAGGTTTGTTGGAGTCGCTTAGAAAATACCCAACGCACTTCGTTTGGTTGTTTATTATCAGGAATCAGAGCTTTCAGTGTTTCTAGTTGGGCAATCAGCATTGTAAAGTTGATATTATTGAAGATTTTTAATTGTTCAAATTGACGAGTATAGTCGATAGCTTCGGCGTTGGCGTTGACGATAGCATTGGCATAAGCACCAGCAATTACGTCAGCGCTTACGTAAGTTATAGCGATATCTCTGGTGTTCACGTAGGTATAGGCGTAGGCATCAGCGTAGGCATTGGTGTCGCTGATGCTCATGGCGTAGGCTTGGGCGATGCCGATGGCAATGGTATTAGCGTTGATGAGTGCAACTGCACGTTTACCCACAGGTTTAAAATCCCCTGGCGATCCAGCTGTTACCTGTTCTGCCCAGTTTAATAGAGCTTGTAACTTCGCGGTATTAATATATTTTTGGGCTTCCTTTTCCATCAGCAACAGCAAATCATCTGCACCGCCGCGCATTAACCCAGCTATTAACAAAAACACCTCTTTCCAGCGTTCATCTATTAGGTGTTCAGTAACTAATTTCTCAAATTGGCGATGGTCATCAATATATTGTGCTGTTAAATATTCCTGTAGCGTCAGATGAGAGAAGGAAAAGACATCCTCGGCTCGTTCTACCAAAATTCCTTGTTGAACAGCGATCGCATTCAGCACTGATTCCCCATCTAAATGCTGAGGTGCATTCAAATTACTCGCTAAAAATGTTTTAATTTGCTGAACTATATCGCGCTGTGAAAAGAATAGCCTGTCAGACTTAAAACCTGTATAAGCAATCTCTGATAGTAATATCTCTTCTAATTCTGTATGCAGTCCTTGATAAATCTCATCTCTGAGAATTCGCTTTTCTGATGCCCACTCTTCTAGCAATATCCGCAGTGCCTTCCGGTAAAGAACACTGCGATTATCTGAAAAACTTTGGGAACGGTCATAAAATAAACACAGAAATGTCAACAATAAAGGTGTGTGTGCCAACTCTTTTGCAGCTTCATGTTCTGGTTTTTGCAATAACTCCCAGCATTTCTCGCCTGTCTTCGCCTGCTTGTCTGCTTCACAATGAAACCAGTTATAAATAAATTGCTGAATTTGGGTATTATCAAAGTCTGCCATTGCCACATCGCTAAAGCGACGAAACCTACTGCGATAAGCCGCCGTGCGACAAGAGGCAATAAAACGATTTTTATCATACTTGTCAACAAAATCTTGAATTTCACTAATTGCTTCGGTCAAGTTTTTTGTTGGTACTTCATCCAAACCATCCAGCAAAATTAGTAATTTACCTTCTTCTAAGGCTTTGGCTGTAAATTTCTCTGGTGATGGAAAGCCACAAATACGAAACTCTTCAGCAATAAACGTTTCAATATTGATATTGCTGGATGCAAACCTTTTCAATTCAATAAAAACTGGAATACAGCCGTGTTTGAATTCTCCTTTTTTACCTTTGAGCGCTTCTAGTCCTATCTTCCGCACAAATGTAGACTTTCCTGCACCAGGCCCACCAAGGATCATCAAATATTGTTTATCGTTAGTAACTTTTATTCCTTCTTGTTTGCGATCATCTTGAGATTGAAACCTTCGGACTTTAGCTTGGCGATAGAAATTTTCTAAATTCTCAATAGATTCAAAACTCTTAATAGTATCATCATCTAAAAACTGCACTGCTGTATAGAGCGATTCCAGCTTAACAGGTTCACGCATTCCTAATACCTTGAGAATGCCATGCCGTTCTTCGTAGTTTTGGACATATTGTTTTGATGCGGCAAAAATTATATCCCTAGTTTTTTCGTCCAGAGTTTTACCAAATATTCCTAGAACCTTACCGCCGCTGCCCCAAAGGATTTGGAAAATCGGAACTGCTACACCACTAACGACTGATATTGCCCAAGGTTCCATGCCTGTCATAAGATTATCAGTTAATATACTTAAAAATTAAAGCAAAGTTGTATTATCAACTCTAAGTTATATTATGACAACTACACCAAGCTTCAATTCCTGGGTTATCTGTCCCCAACCAAATCCTCAAGTCAACTTGCGTTTATTCTGCTTTCCCTACGCTGGTGGTAGCGCGGCAATTTTTCGCACTTGGCCTAATAATCTACCTAGTAATGTTGAAGTCTGTGCTGTGGAATATCCGGGACGGGGAAGACAGATTAAATTAGCACCCTTAACGCGATTAGAATCTCTTGTTGAAGCGATCGCTCCATTTTTGTTACCATACTTAGACAAACCATTCGCCTTCTTCGGTCACAGTATGGGCGGATTAGTTAGCTTTGAGTTGACCCATCTACTTCGTTCTCAGTATAGTCTTGCTCCCTTTCACCTCTTCATATCTGCTCGTCGCGCCCCGCAAATCCCGCCCACAAAAGCACCCCTCCACATCCTATCAGACCCTGATTTACTCAACGAGTTACGCAGTCTTAACGGTACACCCAAAGCAGTACTAGAAAGTGCGGAACTGATGCAGATGTTCCTACCCATTTTACGGGCAGATTTTGCCGTTCTGGAAACTTATATTTACACTCAAAAACAGCCTCTGGAATGTCCGATTACTGTTATTGGTGGTTTGCAAGACCAAGAAGTTAATCATGAGCAATTGCAAGCATGGCGAGAGCAGACGATCGCTACTTTCTCATTACATGAGTTAAACAGTGACCACTTTTTTATCCATTCACAGCAAGAATTATTATTAAAATTTATATCTCAAGAATTGCAAATGCGTCAGCGCCTTTAGGGAAGTCAAAAATCAAAAGTCAAAAGTCAAAATTAATAATCCCCATAAATAAATTTACTTGTTCTGTCATCACACAAGAAGGAGTTAGGAGTCAGAATAGAGAATTTTTCTGACTCGCTGAACTTCTTATGTACAATATTTCTACTTATTGTTTTTGGGTAGCGATCGCTAACTTTGCTCCTTCAACTTGACGTACCCGATCCATCACCGCTACTACCCGACCATAATCAACTTTTTCATCAGCATTAATAATTACCAACACTTCTGGGTTTGAACCAACTAGAGTACGTACTTGCGCTGTCAAATCATCAATTGCAACTGGGTTACGGTTCAGGCTTACTTGTTCTTTTTCATCTACCGTAATTGTAATTTTAGTGGGAACTTGCTGTTGCTTCGCTGTGGTTGCCTTTGGTAAATTTACTGGTAAACCTTCTGAACGCGTTAAAAACAGAGTTGACATGATGAAAAATGTCAAAATTGCAAAAATCACGTCAATCATCGGCACGATGTTGATCTGTAATGGAAGTTCTGGCTCATCTGGTAGTCGCATAGGTTTTTTCTCCTCGTTCATAACGACGGCGGTAAAGTAATTCTAGCTGTCCCCCATACTCCTGAATTAGTGCAATTTGCCGTTGATACAGTCCCCGGAAGGTATTGGCAAACATGAGTATGAATATAGCAACGATCAATCCTGATGCTGTTGATACTAGGGCTTCACTAATCCCAGCTGTAACACTTGCCGTTTTGCTACCTCCCACATCACCAAGATTTAGGGAGGCAAAGGAAGCTATCAATCCTAATACAGTGCCGAGAAGACCCAGCAGTGGTGCCAGACTAATAATTGTCTCGAAAAGGTTTTGAAAACGTTTCAACACAGGTATCTCAGCCTGCGATTCGCTTTCTAATGCCAAACGAAATTCCTCTGGATTTGGCTCCTCCAATTCTAAAGCCGCTAGAAAAATCCGGGCGAGTGGCAAATCTGCGTTTTTCTGAAGTTTATCCATTGCACCGACAACATTATCGAGACGGTAGAGATTCAAAACATCTCGCACCACCCGGTTTTGGCGCTGATTGATCCGTACCCAAAATCTGATCCGCTCGATGATCAGTGCCACACCTAATACCGAAAACGCCAACAGGGGCCACATGACGATACCACCTGCTGCAAACAAATTCTGAATTCCCATGTAGTGCCTCTATAACGTCGTCCACAATACAAAATCAGACTACCAGAATCTAGAGAAAAGCTGAAACTTTTTCTCAATAAAATATAGAATATAATGATAAATTTTTCAAATGTAATGCTCATGACTTTTATTTACTTATCCGTTTGTTTTACATAAAATAATTTAATTGGATTGCAACAAAAATTAATTTTGTCCAAAAGCCCTGATATTAGTAGTTTGAAAAGATATTTTTGTTATTGCAGGGTTCCGTAAAGCGATCGCAAGTAATTTTAATTTTTTACTTGATATTTGTAACCTTGCATTCTAAGATAGCTAAGTTAGTGAGAATAGGTAGCAATAGCTATGAGCTTTTCTGGCATTACTGTCGAGCAACGTTCCAAAGAAGTTGAGGCTCTCAAGTCTTTTCTGACTTACAGTCTGATAGGTTCACTGGCGCTGCATATCGGCGTACTGTCCTTAGGCATAGGTAATTATTTGACGAGAGTCCCTACGGGAGAAGAAGAACCGATAGAGGTGGCGATGGTTGATTCTCCCACTGCGGAATCAGAAAAACCAATTGCACAGATTCCAGAAGAAATAAAAAAAGAACCAGAAGTTGTCCAAAAAGAACCAGAAGTTGTCCAAAAACAGCCTATAGAAACTCCACCACTAGAAAAAGTTCAGCAACAATTTGAACAGATTACAGCAGTCGCTCAGAAGCCACAGTTGACAAATACACCGTCAAAAGCAATTGCTACCAAGCCAGAAGTTCCTGTGAAATCTGCACCCATTCCACAATCACCTCTATCTGGAGATTCCAAAGCAAGTTCGGCGGGTGGCGGTGGTGGTGGTGGTGGTGGCGGTGGCGGTGGCGGTGGCGGTGGCGGTTCTGGTGTTGGTTTAGGCTCAGGTAGTGGTATTGCTGTAGGTACAAGTAGCGGTACTGGCACTGGCGGAGGAACTGGCACTGGCACTGGAGGTGGCATTGGTAGTGGAACTGGCACTGGCACTGGTAGCGGCACTGGTAGCGGCATTGGCACTGGCACTGGTAGCGGCATTGGTAGCGGTAATGGTAGTGGTAATGGTAGCGGCACTGGTAGTGGTAATGGTAGCGGCATTGGTAGTGGAACAGGAAACCGTCCCGCAGTAGCAACAGCGCCTACACCTCCAAAAATTAACAGTCCAGGTAATGGTCGTGCAGCCTGCCGCGAATGCAATGCCAAGTATCCAGAGGCAGCAAGACGGCGGGGAGTTGAAGGTAGAGTGGAAGTAGCTGTAGATACTGATGCACAAGGTAATGTTACCAATGTGCGGATTGCTCGCTCCAGTGGAAACCGCGACTTAGATCAAGAAACCATGAGACAAGCGCGTGACTGGAAATTAAAACCCGCAGAAGGTGGTAGACAAGGGGTAGCTATAGCCACTGAATTTGCCATCAAAGGTTCAAGGCGATCGCGCCAAGTTCAAGAACGGCAAGCACAAAGACAAGCAGAAGAAAAAACTCGGCAGACAACGGCTGCTAACTCCACACAGGAAACTCCAAGACGTAGGCGCAGAGAGTTAACACCTTCACCTAATGAAGCTACAGTCAGAAAACCAGCAATATCTGGATTTAGTCGGCGACTAGAACCTCAAAGAGCGGAAAGTTCTCCTACAAATTCATCATCTGGAACTAGGACAACTCGTACTCAAGGAAGTGCAAGAGATTCCTTACGCAGTATCCAACGTGAGCGAACGGCTACCGATTCATCACAAAAGCCACAATCAACCACAAATCGGCGGCGGCGAAGAGATAACACTAGCCAGAACAAGTTGCGGGACTCTTTGCGCCGTTTACGCCAACAACCTCAATCACCTCAATCGCAACCTGCTGCTCCCAGTCAAGAGTAGCTACGCTGTACGCCAACTTACTTATCTATTACCTTGCAAAGCCAGCTTGATCTTCTTCTAAAGAAAGAGGTTAGTCGAACTCACGTTAATCTAAATCCCTAGATGGACGCAGATGGACGCAGATAATTTTGATAATTAATTATCTGTGTTCATATATTTTGATTAGTTATGAATGAAGAAGGTGAGTAATGCAGCCTAAAGTTATTTTTGGGAATGCTGCTAGCGAAGGTGCAAATCGCTGGGGTTGGTTTATGGGTTACTTCATTACCCCAGATGATGATCCTCGTTCAACCACAGCACTAGAAATAAAGTGGGGTGTCCATAAAGCAGGAGACTGTAGAACCGAGTGGGGAGTAAATGACACAGCCGCGACTCTTTCCATCTTGATTAATGGCCAATTTTGCCTTCAGTTTGAAGATCGCGAGATGATTCTATCTCGTGAGGGTGATTATGTGCTGTGGTGTGCGGGTGTGCCACATTGTTGGGTTGCTCAGTCTGACTGTACTATTCTGACGGTGAGATGGCCTTCAACACCAGGCGATAGTGTAGCAGTGCGATCGCCACAATAATAATAATAATTTTCAACCCACATTCGGCACTTCTTGGGAATAAAGCAGTAACTATCTACTTTCATATAAGCAACTGAAAGCGGGAGCATCCCAATTTTTTACAAAGAAGGTGAAAATCAGTCAAAACCTTCTAGTCACTTGAGTATCATTTACTCAAATACCACTGTTCTATTACCATATACCAATACACGATTTTGTAAATGCGATCGCACTGCTCTTGCTAATACAACTCTCTCCAAATCTTTGCCTTTTCTCACCAAATCATCAACTTCATCACGGTGGCTAACTCGCACCACATCTTGTTCAATAATTGGGCCTGCATCTAAATCAGCCGTGGCATAATGAGCAGTTGCACCAATAATTTTTACCCCACGTTCAAAAGCTCTGTGATAAGGGTTTGCTCCGATAAAAGCTGGTAAAAACGAATGATGTATATTAATAATTTGTGGAAATTGACTAATAAAATTTGCACTAACAATCTGCATATATTTCGCCAATACAACTAAATCTATTTTGTACTTGCGTAATAATTCTAATTGTTGAGTTTCTTGTTCTGCTTTATTATCTTTATTGATGGAAATGTGCTGGAAGTCAATATTAAATTGCTCTGCAACTACCTTTAAATTAGAATGGTTACTAATAATTAAAGGAATTTCAGCAATAAATTCTTTAGCGCGTTGTCGCCAAATCAAATCAAATAGACAATGGTCTTGCCGACTTACCCAAATAGCAATGCGTGGTACTGTGTCAGAAAAACGTAATTCCCACTTAGCACCTAAAGGTTGTGCGATCGCATTAAAAGCCGGAGCAATAAACTCTCGCGGCAAATTGAACCCATCTAATTGCCATTCAATTCGGGTAAGAAATAACCCAGCAGCGAAATCTGTATGCTGATCTGCATGGATAATATTACCACCATTAGAATAGATGAAATTGGCAAATTTCGCCACCAATCCCCTTCGATCGGGGCAGGAAATCAGCAATGTTGCTGTCGGATTTGTCATAATAATATCACCAGATTTTAAATTAATTATTTGCTTTTTGTCGGAGTCGGTTTAGGAATCGTGAGCGGAGGAAGTTTCTGGCTATTATCTACAGGTTGTTTCCACTCTGATAATTCCCGATTCACGGCATTTGCAAAATCTGTAGATATCAACAGCACATTTATATTCCCATCGGGTTTAGCAGCAGGGTCAGCTTGAGCATACAAGAAACGACCATTAAAGTTAGATTTACCCAAAATCAACTGATGGCTTTTTCGGTTTTTTAGGATGATATTGATGGTAGCTTGGGGTTGATCTAAGGCAAATTCTTTAAGGTCTTTTGCTGGAGTTGATAAAGTCTGCTCACTATTACCTTTAACTAACAAATCCATTAAATAAGAAACAATAGCATCATTTGCTGGCCCCGATACCGGAGATTTAATTAACCACTTGGGGTTATTAGATTCAGGGTTACGTTCCAGATTCAGGGTGAGCTTTCTTGTCGTAACTGTTAAAGACTGCACCTCATCTTCTCCAAAAGAGAAAATTTGCTGCTTTTGCTCCTTTGTTTCATCTCGTACAATCGCACCCCGAATTTCATGGAAGTAAACAAAACTGCCTAAACCTAGCGTTAGCAGTATCAAAATTAAAGTTGTTTTCGACAATTTCATTTTTTAGTCATTTGTCATTTGTCACTTGTCATTGGTAAAGAGTTAATATTTATAACTCCTAACTTACTTCTTAGCGTCGTTTCCACCAAATAATAACTGCGATCGCAAACCCAATTAAAGGTAAAAGTAACAAAGATGACAATATTAAAAGATTGGCTTGTGTGGTTGTCAGAGTTATTCGACGGTTTTTCGGTTCTTTGGGGCGAATAGAAAGGGATTGCTGATCCTGTTGACTTAGCCAAGTAACTGAGTTGAGAAATACATCTCCATTTAATTGTTGTTGAAACAAACCATCAGTGGCGAAATCAGAATTTCCTAAAACTACTAACCGGGACTCGGTGGCTGTTTGAGATGAAGGAGTGGAGGAAGCAGGGGGAGATGGGGGAGATGAAGGAGTGGGGGAAGCCTTGCTTTGAGTGCTTGGTGATGGTAGGGGTGACGCTTGCGGAGTTTTGGCTGAAGGGGAAGGAGTAGGGCTAGTCTTGCTTTGAGTAGTTGGTGATGGTAAGGGTGAAGGTGTGGGTACAGTTTGGGAAGTTGAAGTAGGTTTAGCTGCTTGTTTTCTTGTTAAGGCAACGCCCAAGGTCAAAGGCCCTTTCATATCTTTACCTTCATTAAACTCCAATTTTTCGCTTTGCAGGTCGCTTTCTGCCCAACTGTTGGGGTAGGGTTTGGTTCGTATCAGTGGAGTAGCCTGAACACCAGGCACAGAGGTAATTTCCAGTGGTCGGGCAATCGGATAAAAAGAATTACCGTTACCGAAATCTTTGGTAATCGGATGTTGTCCGTATTCTGTCACTAAGGGCGTAGCAGGGCCAAGTCCCACGCTTCCGCCAGAGACATCGACTGCTAAACGATTATCCAGACGAACACCCCACTCTTGCAGCAAGCTGTTAAGTTTAGGATCGGTATTAGGATCAATCATCAGCAGTAAGTTACCACCGCGATTAAGATATTCTTGCAAAGCTTTGACTTCACCTTCAAACAGTCCTCGCTTGGGGCCAGCTACTATCACTACAGCCGCATCTTCAGGAACTTTGGAAGTTTCTCCTAAATTCAGGGGTGATGTTGTAAAGTTTTTATCACCTAATGCCTGAACTGCTTGTGATATTGCACCTTTACCAGGTGAAAGTTGGCGTTCGCCATGACCTTGGAGTAAGTAAGCTTTGGCTGTGGTTGAATTTGTTAGTTGTTGTAGGCGACTAGTTAATCTGATTTCTGACAATCGCTCATTTTCATTTATCGTCTGTACTAATTGCCGTTTATCGCCAGATTCTAAATAAACTTCCCCGTAATCTTTGACCCCAAACTTTTCTGCAAGTCCTGGTCTAGTTTGGGGGTCGATGTACTCATATTTAAATTTTGAGCTTTGGCGTTGATAATTTTCTAGCAATTCCCGGTCTTGAGGATTTTGGTTAACATCAAACACCCACACTTTAACTAGTTGTGGTAAAACCCTTACTAGTTCGCGTGACTGGGGTGCAAGGGTAAACAATTGCGTTTCTGTTAAGTCTGCCCGCAAGTGGTAGCGAGTTCCCAAAAAGTTAATCAATCCTAAAATTGCCAACACTGCCAGAGTTGCTACTAAAGCATTAGTGCCAGCTTGGGTAGAACGACGCTTCCACCAGTTAGTTTCGTAGCTTTGCCATATTATCCCTAACGCACTAATAACAATTCCTGTAATCAGAAATACTAATGGAATTAATCCCCACTGTTCAGAGACTAACCCAACTGTTAAGCCGACAGCAATGAGGAACGGGCCCAACCAAAACAGATATTTCCACAGTTTCTTTTTTGCAACTATCTTCATAGAATTTGTCATTTGTCATTTGTCATTGGTCATTGGTTATTGGTCATTTGTCATTTGTCTAAAAATAGTGACAAGTAAAAATATATGAACGAAAATTGAGTGATTAAAAAAACTAAGTAGATAACTGAATAAATGGCAACAAGGCGTTTCCAAGATTTACAGGTTTATCAATTATCAGAACAGTTGGCAGATGACATTTGGAAAATTGTTGAGGGATGGAATTTTTTTGCAAAAGATACGATTGGTAAACAGATTGTACGTTCGGCAGATAGTATCGGTGCCAATATAGCAGAAGGTGTAGGAAGAGGTAGTTTTCAAGAAAATAGACGTTTTATAAGGATAGCGAGAGGTTCTTTGAATGTAGACGCCCGAAGGGCGGCTTCCCGTAGGGTAACTCAACATTGGTTAAGACGAGCTTACACTCGTAACCTTTTAACTAGCGAACAGATAAATGCAATTAAAACAATCATTAACGAACTAGCACCCAAATTAAACTCCTACCTAAACTCAATTGGCAATGTACCAGATGACTAAGGACAAATACTTCGGCTACCCTCAGTACAAGTGACAAATGACCAATGACCAAGGACAAATGACAAGTGACTATTGCCTTTGAAAGCGCAGTGCATCAATTGATTGAGCTGTGAGAAAAATACCAAAAAAAATGTAACTAGCGAATAAAATTAAGGCGCTGGTATCAAAAATTCCTTGAATTAAGGTGTTGTAATGTTTTAGCAATGACAGATAACCTAATGCTTCGCCCACGGGGCCAGGGACAATTTTGGCGATTAAATCAATCAATAACAATAATAAAATTACTGCAAATGTGAAAACAGCAGACAAAATTGTACTATCTGTTAATGAAGAAATAAACATTCCTAAAGATAAAATTGCTGCTGCTAGCAAGATTAATCCAAAATGACCTAGTAAGGGAATTGAGAGTGCCATTGGTGGATTTGAGCCACTGATGGCGATCGCTTCAAACACTAGCATAGGTACGACCATCGTGGTAAAAAATGTTAGCACACCCAATAACTTACCTAAAGCTACTGCCCAATTAGTAATTGGTGATGTGGCTAATAATTCTAAAGTGCCGCGCTTACGTTCTTCGGCATAGAGTCCCATCGACAGAATTGGCAGGATAAACAACAATAGCCACCCCATACGATCCAAGAATGCCCGGATAAATTCATAGGGGACATCTATCGGCGGTACTGGCACTCCGAGTTGTTGCCCTTGTGCATCTATCGCTGCAACTCCTACCAAAATGCCATCTGGCCCTAGCAAAATCATCACGAAGAATAACCCCGCAATGAACCAAAATATGCCTGCGATCGCATAAGCCAAAGGTGATACAAAATAACTCTGTAACTCTCGGCGATAAATGGCAATAATATTACTCAGCACTATACCCATTTACGCTGCTTCTCCTTCGTTGTCTGCTGCTAAGTCTACCTCAGTATCGAAATTTTTCTCTTCTGTGGTCAATTGCAAGAATACGTCTTCTAAGGTGGCGTTAACTCGCTTCAGTTCATGTAAACCGAATCCTGCACGTACTAATGTTGTGGCAATATCGCATCCTGGTTCTTTTCCCGGTTGCGATATTACCCGCAGGTAAGCGCGATTTGCCTGCGTTTGATGGCCTCCAGCTGTCGGAATTGATTCTATCAAACTCACACCCGCGACTTTTTGCAATACCTGTTTCGCTAGGGCAGCTTCTCCTTCTATTTCCAACTCATACCCTGAGCCACCTGTCAACTGAGTCATTAAGTTTTCTGGTGTATTAGTTGCCACAACTTTACCGCGATTGATGATGGCGACGCGGCTACAAGTCATGCTTACTTCTGGCAGAATATGCGTGGAAAGAATAATTGTGTGAGTACCAGCGAGACTTTTAATTAAATTCCGTACCTCAATTATTTGTCTGGGATCGAGTCCAACGGTGGGTTCATCTAAAATGATCGCTGGTGGATCGTGGACGATCGCTTGAGCAATTCCTACCCTTTGGCGATATCCTTTAGAGAGTTTGCGAATAATCACCCGCCGCTTATCTTCTAAGTTGCAGCGTTCGATAGCGGCTGTTACCTTGTTGGGGCGATCGCCTGCTGATACTCCCTTAATTCGGGCGACAAAATGCAAAAATCCCTCCACCGTCATGTCTGGATATAACGGCGGTGTTTCCGGTAAATAACCAATGCGTTGGCGTACAGCTAGGGAATTTTCATGGACATCATAGCCAGCTATTCGGGCATTTCCATTAGTTGCCGGTAAATAACCAGCCAGAATCCTCATAGTTGTGGTTTTACCAGCGCCATTGGGGCCCAACAACCCTAAAATTTCCCCAGGCTCGACGCTAAAAGTGACATCAGTAATCGCTGGGGTAGAACCGTATATTTTACTCAGATGCTCAACTTCGATCATCGGTATAGTGGCGATCGTAATTTATAGAATACCCAATAATCTTAGATCACGATGTTGGGTATGGGGGATTGGCACTAAGATTCGCCGACAATGAGTAAAGTTCCTGAAAAATTAACCACCGAGCAAGCTTCCCTACAAGGGTTGGGGGAAAAATTAAAGCCTTTCTCTTTGTAAAGCTTTGTCAGAGTGAAACTGTTGCACTTACCGACATCCCGCCCAGAACTGAAGTTCAGGGCTGATAGCTCAAGTCCACTCAAGTGGACTGAATTAATTATAGGACTTACGCACACTCTACGAATTCTCGGCGCTCTTGGCGTCTTGGCGGTTCGAGAAATTAAGCTTTTTAGCAATTTTTGCGTAAGTCCTAAATTATTTAAGTAGCTCTGAGACTCGGAATTCATTCCGAGGCGGAATAGAAACGCAGTGTGAGATTTATTTAAGCGAAACAATTGCATTGTTAGTCGAAACAATGCAATTGCAACTCTAAAAGGCTTGTGTGTATCTGACTTTTCACTTTATTGAGTTAGGAAAGCCCACAAAAAACCTAACCCCCTTCCCGACGCGGGAAGGGGGAAAATTCAAAGTCTCTCTCCTTTTAAGAGAGAGATTTAGAGAGGTTTTTCAAATACTGTGAAAAGTCAGCTTAATAATAGCTGCCAGATTTACGATGTTCTAAAGCAGTAACACCTTCATTTTCCAACACTTCA
This sequence comes from Nostoc sp. CmiVER01, assembly GCF_034531135.2. Classification (NCBI taxonomy): domain Bacteria; kingdom Bacillati; phylum Cyanobacteriota; class Cyanophyceae; order Nostocales; family Nostocaceae; genus Nostoc; species Nostoc sp. CmiVER01. Next base: position 431,451 of record NZ_JAVRBU020000003.1, on the reverse strand, counting down.
CCGTGATCGATGACGGCATAAATTAACCATCGATCGCCACATTCAAGTTGATTTTGCACTGTACATTCTAAATAGGCTAATGCCTCATTCAAAATCAAACAACCGTTAAGAGCAGTTTTTGTGTCAATATTTGCAAAGGGATTATCTCCTAAAGTGCTATGACGAGAAAAATAGCGTCGGACATTTCTTCCTTCTTTAAGGATATTCAACACAAATTTATCACCAGGATGATGCATTAACTCTGCATTTTGCTCGTTAGCGATCGCAATCATAATTCCTGGTGGGTTAAAAGTTGCCTGTGATACCCAAGAAGTTAAAACCCCTTTATGAGTTTCTTCATCACGAGTTGTCACAACACACAGAGAACCAATGATCCGCCCCACAGCTTGTTCGGTACGATCTACATGGGCTTCTGTCACAACTTGGCGGGAAGAACGCAGTTTTTTGGTTTTTTTCAAGTTTTGGGCAAAGGAAGCACCTGCTTCTTGACACTGCTGAAGAATCTCAGGAGTAGGACTGAAACGTACCCGAAGTGTTTCAAACCCTAGTTGATAATTAGCATCTTTAAGCTTGCTTTCGATTAAATCTATTGCCTCGCCACTCCAACCGTAAGAACCAAACACCCCTGCTAACTTAGTTTTAGCCGCGACTGAGAGAACTATTCCTAAAGCAGTTTGAATTTGAGTAGGCGCATGTCCCCCTAAAGTGGGTGAGCCGATAATTAAGCCATCGCAAGTTTCTACAATCCGGTTAATCTCGGCAGAATCGGCTAGTTCACAGTTGATTGATTCTACATTAATTCCATTTTGGATCAAACCTTGAGCGATCGCATTCGCCATAATTGCTGTATTTCCATAAGCAGAAGCATAAAGCAAAGCGACACTCAATTCTTGAGATTTTTGCCCTTGACACCATTGACGGTAATCATAGGTAAAACGGCTAAGACTATAACGCACAACTGGGCCGTGTGCTGAGGCATAACATCTAGCTCCCAAAACCGACAACTTATCTAAGGCTGCTTCAACTTGTTTAGCTTGGGGTGCATGGAGACATTCAAAATAGTAACGACGTTCCGCATCTAACCCCTTCCAATCTTCATCAAACAAAGTATCTTCGCAAATATGAGCGCCAAAAAGTTTGTCTGTGTAGAGAATTTTTGTAGCGGCATCATAAGTACAAAGTCCATCCGCCCACCGGGGAGTTGGTACGGTGACAAATGATAGAAGATGTCCTTGTCCTAAATCTAGAGTATCCCCTGATCGCACCGCTTGGATGCGTGATTCCAATTCGGGAAAGGCGGTTTTGAGAGCATTAGCGGCGGGGCGAGAACAAATGAGTATCGCTTGAGGAACCAGAGAGAGCAATACTTGCAAGGTTGCTCTGCGGTTGGGATTGACATGGCTGAGAACAATGTAATCTAGGGTAATGAAGTCTAGACGTTGTGCAAGTTGCTCAAGGTAAATTTCGGTAAAAGATTCGCCAGGAGGGTCAATTAAAGCCTTTTTATCAGCTTGAATTAGATAAGAATTCGCTGTAGTTCCCCGTTGGCGGGAATACTCCACCTCAAATTTTAATCTGTCCCAAGTCCGCGATCGGAGAATCAGAGTATTTTTACCAATTTCAACAACTTGTACATCTCTGCTATGGTTGGACGTTAATGTGGCAGCAGACATAATAACCTCTGTTAATAATGGGGAATTGGGCATTGGGCATGGGAAAGAGGAATTGGAGACAAGGAGAATTGGGGACAAGGGGAAAGACTTGTTGGAAGTTCTAAACTTTTGTCACCTTGTCACCTTGTCACCTTGTCACCTTGTCCCCTTGTCCTCTCTGCTCCCTACTCCCTATTTTTAATGACCATTGTTTTGTATTAATTCAGACTTGGCTCGATTTCTATAGCGTTTAGATACTTCTTGTTCCGGGTCGATACCTTCAAAAGTAGGTGGTAGCCAAACTCGGAGAAATAATAATACTCCCAACACTAATAAAAAGGCACAAGTTGCTAATACTTGACTCCAACTTGTTTCTAGAACACCTTTAACAATGACTTCTCGCAAAGCAGAAACGATGGAAACTTCAACAGCTACCCCAATAGATACTCGATGTTCTTGTAGGTAAATAATCAGCAGTCTGAATAGCTCAACTAAGATAAGTAAAAAGAGAATATCGGCAGTAACAGCATGAAAATCTAAAGGTGGAAGTAAGGAGAGAAACATATCTCTTACCTGAAGCACCATGAAGCTAAATAAACCGATACACAAAGAAATTACAATTACATCTTGGATAAATTCCAAGCTTCGGACAACGCGCCCACGATTGATTTCGTACATGGTAATCGGGGTATTTTCAGCAGATTTATACATAGTTTTTTGGGAGACGCGATGAATCGCGTCTGTACAAGAGTGGGTAGAGACGCGATTCATCGCGTCTGTAGGAAGCAGGAAGAAACAATGACCAATGACCAATGACCAATGACAAATGACAAATTAGTAATGATTGCCAATTTTGCGGTGATGAGCGGCAGTAAGCGCATGTAGATTGGCAACTCTTCCAGTTTGGACTGTGCTATAAATTACCCAATGATCGCCACAATCCATGCGGCTAGTAATTTCACATTCCATGTAAGCCAAAGCTTCAGCTAAAACGGGCGATTCATTTTTCGCTGGATATGTTTTCACTCCAGCAAAACGGTCTGCACCAGGAGCAAAACGCTTCAGGAAATGTTTCATTAATCCTTGATACTTGCCCTCTTCTAAAACATTTAAAACAAAGCGATCGCCAACGTGCATCAAGGATTCAATTGCCCGATCTTTAGATACTGCGATCGCTACTCCTAAAGGCTCAAGACTCGCTTGTGTTACCCAAGAAGCAAACATGGCGCTCTGAATTTCTCCTTTTTTGGCGGTGATAATATACAATCCTGTGCTAATCCGTCCTAAAGCTTTTTCTAGCTCAGTATTGATAGATTTGATTTGTTTAATGGTGCGATCGCGGGTTAACCATTGACCCATATCTGTCCCCGCTTCATCACAAAGTTGTTCCGTTGCTTGTGTAGGAATTTCTTTAACTAAGATAGGAGGAAAAGCTTCAGTTAATCCCAGTTCTTGAAACTTATTACGTAAAGGATAAACAGGTTCATCTTCTCCCCCTCCTGACTCTAATAAACCAATTGCCTGCTTCTTATGAACAGCAGCCAAAATTGTACTTAAAGCAGCTTGAATCATCACCGAAGATTGCGGTGGCATTGCAATTACTAAACCAGAAGCTTGTGCAACTAATTCTCGAACTTCTTGAGGTTCGGCACTATTGAGGTCTACTAATTCTACTGCCACACCTGTTTTCGCGCATCCATGCGCTATGGAACGGACTAAATGCTCGCTATGCCCGTAATCTTCAACATAAAATAGAGCCACTAATGTCTCTGTTTTTGCTTGTTCTAAACTCCAGTTTTGATAGCGTCCAAGCCATTCAGAGATATAGTGTTGTAATAAAGGGCCGTGTCCCGTGGCAACTGTTCTTATATCTAACTTTTCAATCCGCTTTAAAGCTGCCAAGACAGACCGGGCATTTGGGCCCATGAGACAATCATAGTAATAGTGAAAATCTTCCTCTATTAAAGTAATATTTTCATCATAGGTGTGGTCATCACAATAGTGCATTCCAAACACATCACAAGTGTAAAGAGTGCAAGTTTTGTGATCATAAGTCAATATTGTGTCAGGCCAGTGTAAATTAGGTGCAGAGATAAATTCTAATTCGTGTCCGTTACCTAAATCTAATCGCTCTCCACTTTTCACCTGCATTGATTTAAAAGGCTGGTGAACCATATTTTCTAAAAATTGAATAGCCACCTTTGCACCGACAACAGTAATGGAGGGAGCTAACTGCAAAATATCTTTCACTAAGCCACTGTGGTCTGGTTCCGTGTGGCTAATAATCAAATAGTCTATCTTAGCCGGATCAATTAATCCCGCCACTACCTCAAGATATAATTCCTCAAACTTGCGATGAGATGTGTCAACTAAAGCTACTTTTTCTCCCTGAATTAAGAAAGAATTATAGGTTGTACCATTCCTTAAACCAAACTCGATATCAAAACGTTCTCGATCCCAGTCGAGACAACGTATAGCAGTCGTTTGAGGAGCAATTTCAACAGTTTCAATCGTCAAACGTCCTGGATTGGCAATAACTTGAGTAAGCTGTGTCAGTGCAACCATTTCTTTTCTCCAAAAAGAATATTATCTGGAGCGAGTGTTATGTTCTTATATTTACCTGAAACACTCAATTAGTAAAATGCCAATTTCTAAAGCTAATCATCAGAAAGATTTATTCTTTATTTTGATTGACTTACCATTGAATTTCTCAATGTTTATCATTACTTTTATGTTCAACAATGAACATGAGAGAATGTAAATTCTAAGTTAGAATCTTGACACATGTCGTTAGCCTTTATTGCTCCTCCTCTACAGCAAATCAATAGCGGAATTGCCCGTCATGCTGGTGTTGATCTCTATGTGCTGCGCCTCGATCTTATGCACCCGTGGGTTAACGGCAATAAGTGGTTTAAGCTGAAATACAATCTTTTAGAGGCCAAGGAGAAAAATTTTACAACGCTGCTTACTTTTGGCGGCGCTTATTCCAATCACATCTATGCAACTGCGGCGGCTGGTAATCTTTTCGGTTTTCGTACCATCGGCGTAATTCGTGGCGAGGAGAGGCTACCGTTGAATCCGACGCTGAGTTTTGCTGTACAACAGGGTATGCAGCTTGTGTATCTGAACCGCGAGATGTATCGACAGCGCAACACACCAGAGTTAGAAGAATATCTGCAACAACGTTTCGGCGAGGTGTTTATCATTCCCGAAGGCGGGAGTAATTTAAATGGTGTGCGCGGCTGCACAGAGATAATTACTGATATGATCGCATTTGATCATATATGCGTAGCCTGTGGTACAGCTACCACACTAGCAGGTGTTGTGCTTTCGTTGCATGAAGGACAAAGAGCGATCGCTTTTCCCGTTCTAAAAAATGGGGCATTTCTCGCCCAAGAAATCGAAAATCTATTGACAAATTACCTCACTTCTGGTTTACCCGCACCATATAATTCTCCCGCTTCCTGGGAACTGGTATGTGATTATCACTTCGGCGGCTATGCAAAGGTAAACGATGAGTTACTACTGTTCAGCCAACAGTTCACACAGGAACATGGCGTACCCCTCGATTACGTATATACCGCAAAAATGTTTTACGGAGTGATGGATTTACTAAAGCAGGGATTTTTTTGTAAAGACGTTCCCCAAAGGGGTTGCCGCAGGCATCGTTTGTTGCTGGTACACACAGGCGGCTTACAGGGTAACGTTGGCATGGAAGAAAGATTGCAGAGAGTTTCTAAAATCAGAGTTGCCACTTAATTAAATATCAGTTAGCTATCTATCTCAAATAACTAATTTGAAAATTAGCGATATAAATCCATTAGATTATCTCAAAGAATATGACGAGCCTGGTTTGGAGACAGTGCTACGCTCTCATCTTATACCGACAATTATTCTTGAATGGTCAAGAGCCGATGCACTTCCTGAAAATGCCCTAACAATTTTTATTGAACAAAGGATAAACCTTTTATTATAAGCTTTGAGACTAAAGTTAGAAGGGGTTGAATTTAATGTTTTTGATATGGGCGATCGCACAAATAATATATAATATTTCTAAATAAAAGATAAGATATAGCGTTCCCAGTTGCGGAACGCTATATTTTGATGAATTCTATTACGATAATATGAATTTAAATTGAAAATTGTTAGTTCTTAAAATCAGGCATGGAGATTTGCTTGTTCTTGTAACCAAGGATCTACAGGTTGTCCATCTTTGCGGCGTAATTCAATTTCTACCACCATCACTTCTTTGGAACCAGGAGGCGCGGGTTTTTTATGGAAAAGAATGTCATAATCTTCTGGATTGTGTTTGTGTTCTTTCAACCATTCCTGTACCTTGGTTGTGGCAAAAAATGATTGCCCTTGCTCAAACATTCGAGTAATCTGCAATTGCAGTGTGTAAGGATTTATCCGACCCATTTTCTACCGCCTTTGTTAAGTTAATTGTAGGACAAGTAATCTGCTTACCCTAGATAATCTAATGTTAGTGCGAAGTACGCACATCTGACACTTTGCATACTGCTATCTGTAGAAACAAAGTCCGAACTTCGTTCGATGAATGCTCTCAGAAAGCGCCGAATTTGCTGCAATCTGTCTTCCGTAAGTTGATAAATTATTGTTTGTAGTGCTTAGTTTTCACCTTGTAATGTTATAATGCTATCTCTAAAAAATGTTAAAAACTTGACTGCGCTCCACGACTGAAGTTGTACGTACAGTAAGGGCGAAGGAACAGATTAGTTAAGGATTGTTCAGCATTTTCCACTCCCTCTACAACATTTTACTACTTAATTCTGTTATAGATTGGAGAGAGGCACGCCGCTTCAAAAACTGACCAACAGACTGAGATGGTTGTTATGAAGAGCAAAAATCAAGCTGTTTTCGCTTTAATTGTAAAAAGCACTATTGTCTTTTTACCCTTACTGCTGTCCCCTAGAATTGCCAGTGGACAATCTGCACTATCACCTTCGCCAACACTAACTCCTGCTTTAGTGTTATCGAATCAGGAACGGGAAGAATTAGCGCGACTAAGAGCGGAAAAACGAATTCAACAGCAAGTCCAATCTGATTTTAATAGCGCTTTTAGCCGGACAACTATCTTACTCAATGTCTGGCTAGTTATATTAAGTCTATTTCCAGTCGCAATTATTGCTTTATTTTGGCTCCTACGACGGGTGGTAATCCGTGAAATTGTTGATAGAGCCATGCAACAATTACAAGGAATGGAAAAATTGCAAAATCAGCTAGCCACTGTTAAACAAGAGGCTGAAAATCTTATTCAAGAAGCTAAAAAAATAAATTATGAATTAGAAGAGGAAACTACTAGTTTACAACAGCAGATTAAAAACGAACAAAAAAAATATTTATCTAACCTTACATCTGAACTAGATTTAGCTAAATTACAGGTATTAACTAGATTAGAAACTGAACTGAAAAAGTCTCAAGAAAATATACAAACTTTAGAGTCAGAATTTGCTTCGGAGCTATCTAAGTTAGAGTTAGATGCTCAACAACAAAGAGATATAGCGCTAGATAATCTAGAAAAAGTAGCATCTGTCATTGCAGAAGAACTGTCTAATTTAAAGTTAGGTGTGCAACAACAGCAAGAACTAACCGTTGCTGATTTAGAACTATCAAGGTCTGAGTTGACATCTCAACTTTCTGGATGGCAATTTGATGCTCAAAAGCAAAAGGATATAGCTATTGAAAATTTAACAAAATTGCAGTCAGAATTCGCGGAAGAATTATCTAAATTACAGGGAAATGCTCAACAACAAAAAGATATCACACTTGAAAGTTTAGTAATATTAGATAAAGAATTGAAATTTCAATTATCTGAATTACAGGCAGATGCTCAAGAACAAAAGAACAAAATTATTAATAATTTAGCAGCATTGCAGTCAGAATTTACAGAAGAATTATCTAAATTACAAGTAGATGCTCAAAAACGTAAAGAGTTAATCATTGAAAATTTAGAAAAATCTGGTTCTGAGTTTACTTCGCAATTCTCAGATTTACAATGGAATGCTCAACAACAAAAGATTCTCATTTTGGAGAAGTTAGAAAGATTAGAAACAGAGTTTGTCTCTCAACTCTCTGAGTTACAATTGGATGCCCAAGAAAGAAAGGATCTTATCCTTCAGGAATTAACTGAAATTACACCTGAATCTATTCTAGAGGCGGTGAATTCTGAAGTTGACGTTGAGATTAAAGCTGCATCCATCCCAGAGGTTGTAAATTCTGAAGTTGAGGAAGAAATACAAGAACAGCCACAACAACCAGAATTTACTGCTGATGAGTATGTAAAACAAGGAGATGAGCTATTTTCCCAAAGGCGCTATGAAGATGCGATCGCAGCTTACAACCAAGCGATTAAAATCCAAGCTGATGAACCTGTGGCTTGGTTAAAACGAGGTCTAACTCTAGGGAGATTGAAACGCTACAAAGATGCGATCGCATCTTATGATAGAGCTATTGCCATTCAACCAGATTATCATCAAGCCTGGTGCGATCGCGGCGTTGCTTTTGGGAACTTACAACAGCATCAGCAAGCCTTTGACTCATTTGACAAAGCTACACAAATTAAATCTGATGATGCAATTGCTTGGTTGAATCGCGGTCTTTCCTTAGTAGCATTAGAACAATACGAAGAGGCAATAGTATCTTTTGAAAAAGCCCTGAAATTGCAACCTAATTCTCCCAAAATCTGGGACAAACACGGTTATACCTTGGTAAGATTGGGACGCGATGATGAAGCGATCGCTAGTTTTAACAAAGCCTTAGAAATTAACCCAGATTATGCCAGTGCCTATTACAACAAAGCAGCCTGTTACGCATTACAAAGACAAGTTGAACTATCTCTGTTAACTCTACAACAAGCAATTGAACTTAATCCCAGGTATAAAGAAGATGCAGTAACTGACCTAGATTTTGATGATATTGCCGATGATGAGCGCTTTAAAGAGTTAGTTGAACAATAAAAAGTCATTTGTCATTTGTCATTTGTCATTTGTCATTTGTCATTTGTCATTTGTTATTAATCAATAATTCTTCTTCCCCCACTCCCTACTCCCCACTCCCCCTAATGGGCCGATTCTGTTCCCCAGACATCGCTTTGAGTTTAGATGTAAAAGATTCAGAGCGATCGCTTTTTTCTGGAGTAAATTGCCCAATTGGGGCATGAATGGGAGCAGGTGGGAGCAGTTTTGGCTGTCGTTGATGAGGAATTGGTGATGGTGAAGGCGTTGGACTTTCTTGTGAAGCTTGCCTTTGGCTGATAGCAGACGATAACTGAAACGCTGTTGAAGAAACAGATTTTCCCGAAACGGGAGACTTCAGGACAGTTTTATTGTCCTTAGCTTCCTCCTTCGTTTCTTCCTCATCTACAGATATTTTTTGTTCGGAACTTTTCAGTTGTAGAGTTGCAGTATTGCTGTGTTGATAGCCGTTGCGAATCTTAGCAGGTGGTAATTGAGGACTCGTGACTTTCTCTACAGTGGGGTTTTTCTTCGCTGGCGGTAGGGCTGGCGCAGGCGATGAAGTTAAACTTTGGGGAAATTTGCTACAAATCATCCGTTCAAATTCCATGTTGAAATGATATGTAGCCTGATCCCGGCGCTGCCAAAATACTAAAATTTGCTGCACGGAAACAGCTTTATAACGACCTTGATATAGTGCCTCAATCACTGCCAGGTGTAACCAATTGAGCGGGTATTGCGTTTGCCAACGCTCAACTAGCTCATTGGCAGTATAGCCACTGAGATCGAAACTATAGTTAATTAACAAGGCGATCGCTAAGTTGGCAGAGGTGTCTGGAAGTGTTGTTAACATGGGGCTATTAGCTTTAGGCAATAGGTCTAAGATTTGTCACCCATCGCATATTAACCTAACGTGCTTTTAACTACATGGTTTTTTTCCCAAGAGTACAAGCCGATAAGCAGTGTTTCCTATTTTACTTGTGAACTTCCAGAATGCAACCCTACATAGACTGATTTAATCATAGATTTTTGCCCAATGGCTACTAATGCCTGATAAACCATTGCTGCAACTTCGGCGCGTGTTGCCGAATGTGAAGATGCAAACAGATTGGAATCTGGATAATTGACAAATGTCTCCTATTCTAATTTAGAGGCAACAGCTTTTCCGGCATAGTCGAAAATGCTATGAAAATCGTTATAAACTTCTAAAATATCGCTATAAGCCCAAAAATTCTTGTGTAGGTCTGTAAAATCAGGTACTGAGATTTTGGGAAATAGGTTAAAAGCGAGCAATCGCCACCAGAGTTACATACTAGACGCGAATCAGCTCCTTCTCTGAGAGTCGCTACGCAAGCTGGAAAGTCAAAAACAACACATTCACTAATTCAAAATTAAGAATCCCTTGAAGAAGAATTCAGAAGTCAGAATTCAGCAGTCAGAATTAATCAGTTGGGGATTCAGACCGGCGCAGGAATTGAAGACCTCCAAATCGGAGATTTGGAGGGGGTTTTAGACCTGTTTATTCATCCGCTTTTTCGTTCAGAATTCATACTGAATTCTGGCTCCTGACTTCTGAATTCTGTTCGATAAATTTAGGGCTACTGTATCCCTTTTTAAAATACATGAATGCGTAAATTAGAGCTTCGCGTAGCGTCTCATAGAGAAACAGTGGTCATGGGTTTATCTGGCTGGTAGTGTCATACATTCTCATCCAAGATTGTTCCTTCTATATTGGCTCCATCCAAATTTGCTCCGCTTAAATTTGTCTGGTTCAAATCTGCTTGATTGAGATTTGCCTGGGATAAGTCGGCTACAGTTAAGTCTGCACCACTTAAATCGGCTCCATCTAAATTCGCCGCAATCAAACTTGCTTGCTGTAAATCCGCTTCACTCAAGTTAGTGTCAATCAGTTTAGCAACCGTCAAATCAGCCTGACTCAAATTGGCTCCATCCAAAATAGCTTCATCTAAAATTGCTCCATCCAAAATAGCTCCGCTTAAGTTGCTATTACTGAGGTCAGCATTGCTCAAATTTGCTCCATTTAAGTCTGCCTCAATCAAACTGGCTTGGGCTAAATTAGCGTGACTTAGATTAGCTCCATCTAAAATTGCTTTATCCAAAATTATGCCATTGAGATTGGCTTCCCTTAAGTTTGCCTCGCTCAAGTTGATACCAGTAAAGTCTCTGACACCTGCGGCATAGTTTTTCAGGAGTTGATCTGCTTTCATATCTGTCGCTGTGTTAAGGAACGTTTAATTGAAGCTATCCAGCTTACTCAGAGAGCAGTAAATCCCCAGCACGCGCCACGGAGGATTGGTGTAGTGAATCAAACCGGAGTCAATATCAAATTACCTCTGTCTAGATTAGCCATCCTTAATTACTGGCGCTACTACCTAGAGTTATGATTTTTTTTCATACTTAAGAGGGATGTTGAGGGATTTAAAAACTTAAGCATTAATGTAAAGCGATCGCTATACTCAATTGTGGTGTTCATCTAGCAAAGGTTATGGCAAAACCAATTCGTATTCTTTTGCAGACTACGATTCCTACGACTGAAGATGACTGGAGCATTTTTCGTTTCTCGATGTTACAAGATTACTTAGCATCGATTAAAGACGAAACAGGAAACTCCTTATTTGAAGTTACAGGACGCGATTACGAATCAGATGCAGTAGGCAGTGACCCAGTTTTAAGTAGTCTCGACAAGTCAGATTTTGATGAACTTTGGCTATTTGGATTAGAGGTGGATAAGGGTTTAACCGAAAAAGACATTGCCGGAATTAATGCTTTTCGGCAACGCGGTGGCGGTATTTTGACGACACGCGATCATCAGAATATGGGTTGTTCGATGTGTGGTTTAGTTGACATTGGTGATATCCACTATTTCAACACCAAAAATCCCGATCCCGATGAATCTCGCTGGAGCCGAGATGACTCATACACAACTTATATCTCCTGGCCCAACTATCATTCTGGAGCTAATGGTGATTATCAAAAAATTACCATTGTTGAACCCATTCACGAACTGTTAAAAAACCCTAATTCCCCATCGGGAAGTATCGAATTTTTCCCCGCACATCCCCACGAAGGCGGTATTGGCGCACCTTCCGGCAACGCCAATGCGCGAGTAATTGCTTTGGGTAAAAGTTTAGTTACAGATCGTAAATTCAATTTAGTTGTAGCGATCGAGCATCATCAAGATGAACAGGGTAATATACTAGGACGAGCAGTAGCTAACTCCAGCTTTCATCATTTAGTAGATTACAACTGGGATATTAACAAAGGCTGTCCCACTTTTGTAGATGAGCCACCAGGAAATGGTATGAAAAAAGAGCCACGCGCCTTAGAAGATATAAAAACCTATGTGCGTAACGTCGCTTTCTGGTTAGCAAATTAATTTGAATTGAGCCATTCTCCCCTAAAGATTAATAGGGGAGTATCCATTTGCAACTTAAATTTGGCAATGCCAATGCATCAACTAACAATACCAATGCGCCCCCTTGCATTAAAAACGCTACGAATTAATGCAAAGCTTCATCCTGTATCTAGCTTTTCTGTCCTTTATAAGGCTACCGTGTACATACAAGTCTGAAATAGCTGATTAAACAACAAAGTTTTATCTTACCCTAACCCTCTTTGATCAATTGGCTACGGTGTATACACAAATTCAAGTAAAGTAATAAGGGAAAGAGTTGTACAGCAATGCTTATCTACTCTTGTTGCTACGTTGGAACGCAAAACTCGACTGCAACAAAATGCCTATCCTCCTCAAACCCAAGCTTTGGCTACTTGGATTATGCAAGGGCTTGGTGGTTGGTCTGGTTACAAGTCTCAGAAACCTTTTGGTATTACTACTTTGGTTCGCTGTCTTGAGCAATTTAAGTCTACCTTTTTTGGGTGGAAACTCGCTCTAGGTCTACTTGTGTGTACACCGTAGCTACCATAAAGGAGAACAATAATTTTATGATAGTTAATTAGACACACTGTCAATAAATTGATTTAAAAACAGTGGAAGTGAATAATCCCGCACTTCTCATTCCCAATTTCTTTGATAATGGCAATGAAAATTGCTTGCACCTAAAAAATGGTAGTGGTGTTTGCTCATCACCAATTATATGCTGAGAGGATAGTTAATAGCTAACTATCAAGTTCCTCATCTGCACTTTATGGTAGGTGTCAAATTCAATGAATTGAATAAAACTTCTACATAAACACACACTGATGCAGCTTGATTTGCTTGAATAGCTATATTGATAGGACATTGATACGAGAGCAATTCACAATCCTGATTATGGCAAGTAAATTCATTGATGTTAGAGAATATACTGTCAGGGCGCACAAAAGACAGATTCATACTCGTGTTTTTCAGTTTGTCTGTAAAGAATGTAACGATCTGACAAAGCGCGAGACTTTCGGGCCTCGACCCTTATATTGTGAGAGATGTCGCCCTCCCCAAGCGCCCAAGAAATCCCAACCAGCATCTCACAAAGCAAAACCCAGAGCAATGTCTTACAAAAGTGACATCGATTTAAATTAATTGAAGCCTTATGACTCAAAATGGACAATTAGAACCACCACCAGGTACTTTTCTCTCACCATTGTTAGAATTACGAGACTATTATGCTCGCCTCACAGAAGAGTATGAACGCCTCTTTGTGCAGGCGCGAAAGCAGCTGGATCATGTAGAAGCGTTGTTGTCTAACTGGTCTTTTTCTGATAGCAGCAAGCAGATATCAAGTCTGACGGCGGCTGATGAAACCTCAGATGTTTCCCAAGAAGGCTCTTTGCGGTTTTTATCACCTCTTGACGACATCGACGAAGTTAACTTGGTGGAGTCTGTACAGTCAGAACTTGCAGACAAAGACTTAGTTGAGATCGATAATTCCTTTTCTGCTGTTGATACAAAAGAGAGTCAACCTTCAACGACATCGCCAGATCCAAATATCGCCCTAGAGAACAACGATAGTTCAATGAAGGTGGCTGAAATCCCTATGCTACCCCGGTATAATCACGCTGTTTCCCGAATGGAAGCCATAAAACAGCTATTACAAGAGCAGATAGGTACTGTGTGTCATATCGATTTTATCGTGCGATCGCTTTATGGAGAGTTAGATTCCAATCTATTCAAAGTAGTTAAAGGTAGGGTTCAATCTTCCCTCACTCAAGGCAGAGAAAGGAATTACTGGGTAACTATTCCTGATGAGCCAGGTTGTTATACTCTGGATCTCAGTTTGGTAGCTCCAAGTAAGCGCAATGGTACTTCTAGGAGCATCAAAAGCAAAAACAAGAAGCCTTTTGTACCTCCGACAAAAGCAGTACCGATGCTCACAGCCTTTGAGGGTCAATTCTTAATTGATGCCCTCACCTCTCTGTTTGAAGAAAATCCAGGTAAAGTTTTCAGCGTTGCTGAAGTCATCGCCGGAATTTATGGAGAACTAGATTCTCAGCAACTTCGAGAGGTCAAAAATAAGGTACTGAATGAATTATCTAGAGGCTATCGAACAGGCAGATTCTCTAGGGTTCCTAACCAAATTGGCTTCTATACTTGGGACTCCAATATGATATTGGGGAGTAGGGAGTAGGGAGTAGGGAGTAGGGGATTGTTATTCTTCTCCTACTCTCCCTGCTCCTCCTACTCCCCACCTATCCTAAAAACAGCTTGTATGCCGGATTTTTATTCTCATCCCAATAGCGATAGCCCAGGTTGTCGAGAAAAGCTTGCCACTCTCCCATCTCGTGCGGGGGAACCTGGATACCAACAACGATTCGACCGTAGTCTGACCCGTTGTTGCGGTAGTGAAAAAGACTAATATTCCAGTCGGGACTCATGGAAGTAACAAACTTCATCAATGCGCCAGGACGTTCGGGAAACTCAAAACGGTAGAGCAATTCATTATGAGCTAAGGGAGAATGCCCACCTACCATGTGCCGCAGATGTAATTTAGTTAGTTCGTCGTCTGTTAAATCAAGAGTTTCAAATCCTTGAGCTTCAAAGTTTTCTACCATCTTTGCAGCATCAGCACGATTTTGAATTTGCACACCGACAAAAATATGGGCTGTTTTTTCATCAGCAATCCGATAATTAAACTCGGTAAGATTACGATTGCCAATACATTCACAAAACTGGCGAATACTTCCCCGTTCCTCTGGAATCGTGACTGCAAAGATGGCTTCGCGGCGTTCGCCCAACTCTGCCCGTTCTGCAACAAAGCGGAGGCGATCAAAATTCATATTTGCACCACAGGTTACAGCAATTAAGGTTTGTCCCTCAATTTGCTCTCGTTCTGCGTAGGCTTTAGCAGCTGCGATCGCTAATGCACCGGCTGGTTCTAAAATCGAGCGTGTATCCTCAAACACGTCTTTAATCGCAGCACAAGTATCATCTGTATCCACCAAAATAATTTCATCTACATACTGCTGACACAAACGGAAGGTTTCTTCACCTACTTCTCGCACCGCCACACCATCAGCAAATAAGCCGACTTGAGACAAGCGCACCCGATGTCCGGCTTTTAGTGATTGAGACATCGCATCAGCATCTACTGGCTCAACTCCAATAATCTTGATTTCGGGACGCAAGCGTTTTACATAAGCCCCAATCCCAGAAATTAATCCGCCCCCTCCAATTGCGACAAAAATTGCATGGATGGGTTGCTGATATTGTCGTAAAATTTCCATCCCAATTGTTCCCTGTCCAGCAATGACATGAGGATCATCAAAAGGATGAATAAACGTCAAACCTTTTTCTATTTCTAATTCACGGGCATAGCTATAAGCATCGTCGTAAGTATTTCCATGTAAGACAACTGCTCCGCCCCTCATTCTAACCGCGTCCACCTTGACTTGGGGTGTAGTTACTGGCATAACGATAATCGCTTTGGTTCCTAAGCGACTGGCTGCAAGGGCGACACCCTGAGCATGGTTGCCCGCAGAGGCGGCAATTACACCCTGCGCTAATATATCTGGTGGCAGTTGCACCATTTTGTTATAAGCACCCCGTAGTTTAAAAGAAAATACTGACTGCATATCCTCACGTTTCAACAGCAGTTGATTATTCAGCCGCGCAGACAAGTTTGGGGCATACTCCAATGGTGTTTCCTGGGCAACATCGTACACACGGGCAGTCAGGATTTGGATGAGGTAGTCGCAAAACATGGGCGTCAAGGTGTTAGCAAATGCCGGATGGAAACTAATTTTACGTTACAAGCGATCGCACTGGTTTTATTTAATTGCACTCTCTCAAATTGAGTGAATAAAATTTACAAATTACTACTGTTGCTACGTCCACCGTTAACATTAACAAGTCTTCTCCCAAGGAGAGACGCAATCATGCGATAGCGCAGCGTTAGCGAGTCAGACGCTCCTACGTCGCTAACGCTACGCTATCGAGCGTCACGAGCGTCAGCCTCTTGTAGAGTTTGCATCACAAAATTTTTCGGTCTACTGACTATATGCCTGATAATTAATAAGGCAATCTACAGAGAGCAAAGATGCAGACTCTCCAAATCACACTCCCAAGTATGGGCTGCGGGACTTGGGCCTGGGGCAACCAATTGCTTTGGGGATATGACGAAAGTATGGATGACCAGTTGCAAGCGGTGTTTAACCTTTGTGTAAGCAACGGTGTGACTTTATTTGATACAGGTGATTCTTACGGAACTGGGAGATTGAATGGTCGCAGTGAACTACTTTTAGGACGATTCAGCCAAGAATATGTAGGTTTAGGCAAAGAAAATATTTGTATTGCGACTAAGCTTGCTGCTTACCCGTGGAGATGGACACGTAAATCAATGGTAAGGGCTTGTAAGTCATCTGCCCAACGTCTGGGAAGAAACGTAGATTTGGTACAGATGCATTGGTCTACAGCGAATTATGCTCCTTGGCAAGAGGAAGGGCTGTTAGATGGTCTTGCCGATGTGTATGAGCAAGGACTAGTTAAAGGAGTGGGACTATCCAATTATGGGCCTAAACGGCTTAAGCAAGTGCAGAAAAAGTTTGCTGAACGAGGCGTTTCTATTAGTACTTTGCAAGTTCAATACTCTTTGTTGTCTACATATCCTGTCACCCAACTAAAGCTCAAAGACCTTTGTGATGAGTTGGGAATAAAACTTATTGCCTACAGCCCTCTGGCTTTGGGGCTATTGACTGGGAAATATTCTGAGCAAGGCCCTTTGCCCAAAGGTATCCGAGGTCTGCTATTTAGGCAGATATTACCAGGAATGCGATCGCTTTTGGCATGTTTACAAGAGGTGGCACAGTCGAGAAACAAAACCATGTCTCAGGTAGCAATTAATTGGTGCATCTGTAAAGGAACCATCCCTATCCCTGGAGCAAAGAGCGTGGCACAGGCAAAAGAAAATATTGGTGCATTGGGTTGGCAATTAGACGCCAGTGAGATTGCTGAGTTGGATAGGGCAGCAGCAAATGCAGACAAAAAAATGGTACAAAATATCTTTCAAACTAAGTAAAATTTCAAGGTTGCTAAATTTGAATATGAATCATTATTATCGTTAGTTACTGTCTAGCAAAAGCCAAGTCACTTTCAATTAACTTAGCACCTGTGAGGTTAGCCCCACTCAAATTGCATAAGTGAAAATTTGCGCCTCTGAGGTCAGCTAGCGATAGATTAGCTCCTGTTAAATCTGCATTAGTAAGGTTAACTTCACTTAAGTTAGCACTACTTAAATTAGTCCCTTTGATATCTGCTAATTGCAGGTCTGCCCCTTTTAGGTTTGCCCTCATTAAGTATGCCTTACTCAAGTCGGCTGCACTTAAATTAGCTTCACTTAGGTCTGCTGCTGTTAAATCAGCTTTACTTAGATTGGTTTGACTTAGGTTTGCCCAACTCAACTTTGCATAACTTAGATTAATTTCATTCAGTTTCGCTGATGCAAGTACTGCACACCTCAAATTAGCATTAATAAAATTTCTTTCTCCCATTGCATAACGACGTAAAATTTCATCAGATGCTACTCTATCTAAAACAGCTTTTGATGCGCCTTGATAACACCATGCTGCTTCTAAAAGTTTGGTAACAGTATTAACAGCTACCTCATCACATTTGGCTACTATCACACCATTGCAGCCATCCCACTGACCGTTAAGCATAAAGGCAATTTCACTAGCGGCAGCAATTGAGTCAAACAGTAAAATAGATTCTTTATGCCCTTTTAACCAGCTATTCCAACCAATCGAGATAATACTTTTCATTTATATAAGTTCTGGCGCGTTAATTGACAATTACGGCTTTAACTTCAAGATATTCATAAATGCTTACTCTATCTCTGCCTTAAATTATTTATTCAGAGTTAGTTCTACCAGACACACGTACAAAAAACTGGGCTTCATTTTTTAAGATTTCTCTATAGCAGTCCTAAATCATTCGTGAAAATTATATCTCTCTTTATTTCTTTCCTTCCTTGGCGTCCTTGGCGTCCTTGGCGGTTCGTTTCTTAATCTATATTTTTATTATGCGCTAGCTAGTGACAGAACGCTGTACAAAGACTTACAACACTGATGCAGCCCATCTACAGCGCCCAGTCACTAAGGAGTTACAACCGGATTACGTCTAAACTCTGCAAGAACTAAGTTCTAAGCAGCTGAGTCTGAGCGTTCTATTTGCTGGCGAATGGTTTCAATAGAAGCATTAATGCCAGCCAATCTGGACTCTAAATCATCTCGCATCCAAATCAAGAATTTTAATTTCCGCTCTAAGCCAGCTTTGCGCGAAATGGGTTCGCTTCCATAACAGGCATTACCCCAAAAAGGAAACATAGTTTACCTCTGTATTTAGCTTTTGTAACAGCGCGATGTATTGCACTACTACACTACATTATGACTAATCACAATCAGGCTGGTGTGTGTAGCAACCGACCTAAATTTGACGTGCTTAACGAACTTTGCTAAAAGTTATCTATTCAACTGGCATTTACCATACTGCCATCTATCAAATGTGGTGAGGATGCAATGGCGTAGTCATCACATGCCATCAAATGGGAACCCTATTATATAATTGCGTTCCTCACTGTCATGAAATTATTAAATTTTCTCAAATCCAAACTAGCTATTACAGCCTTAGCGATCGCAGTAAGCATTACTGTGATTGTCATTGATGTACATTCTTCCGATTCAAATACCCCTATTATCAAGAGTAGAATTACTCAGCCTCAAATACATATTCAACTTATTCATACACTAACTGGACATAAAAAAGCGATTTTTGGTGTTCCAGCAATTGCCATTAGCCCCGATGGGCAAACCCTGATTAGTGGAGGTAGAGATGATACAATTAAAACCTGGAATCTACGTACTGGAAAATTGCTGCGTAGTTTAGACGCTCACTCAGATGGTGTTACATCAATTGCTATTAGTCCAGATGGCAAGCTGATTGTAAGTGGTGGGATAACTACCCCAACAATGAAGGTTTGGGATTTACACACTCAATTAATGCTTAACATCGGAAGTGAACATACCCAGCCAGTAGAAACCGTTGCTATTAGTTCAGATGGTAGATTGATTGCTAGTGGCAGTGACGATCGCACAATCAAACTTTGGAATTTACACACGCTTAAGCTGCTTGATACTATTGCTGCACACTCAGGCTTTGTGAGTAAGGTTGCAATTAGTCCTGATATGCGAACCCTTGTAAGTGCTGGGGGTGGCGGCGATGATAATACAATTAGACTTATTAATCTGCAAACTAAAAAAACACGCCATATTCTCAAAGGACACAAAACCGGAATAGATGCTATTGCCATTACTCCAGATAGCAAAAAGCTCGTCACTGGGAGTTTTGGTCAACTAGTTTCTCGAAATCGTGCAATTAGCACTCTGAAGTTATGGAATCTTCAAACTGGAAAATTGCTGCATGAGTTTCCTGACAATTTTAGTTCAGTTGAATCTCTTACCATCAGCCCCGATGGAAAAATTTTGATCTGCGGTAATTTTGATGGCAGTATTAAACTGTGGAGTTTACAGACTTTAAAACTCTTGCACACCTTTCAAGATGGTTCCAGTTCCGTTTTAGGGCTTGCTCTTAGCCCAGATGGTAAAACCCTCGCTAGTAGCAATGAGGATGGCACTATCCATATTTGGCAAATTAACTAACTGCATTAGTTATAATTTACATTAGGCGTAAATGGTATTTAAGGCAGAATAGTATGATGAGATAATTTCTGATTTGCCTTTACAATGTTAGTAAATTTTTGCAAAGTTTTTTGATACTTTTCTTCAGCTATCCAGAATAAATTATTATGATTTGCCTCCTCAACCCATAAAGAAAGTTTTGGAGATATTGCAGCATTGAATAATTTTTCTCCATGAGCAAAAGGAATAATCTCATCTGCTTTTCCATGAATCACCAATATTGGACATTTTACTTTTTTTATCTTCTCCAAGTTGGAAAATTTGTCAAAAGGTAAAATCCGAAAAGGTACTATTACTTGGAAAGCGGAAATAAACGAACTTTCAATAATTAAACCAGCTACTGGTTTCTGCATTGCTAAGTTTACCGCAGAACCACCGCCAACCGAACGCCCCAAAACTATAATTCTTTCAGGTGGTATTTTTAGATTTTGCGTCAAATAATTATAAGCGCTATTGATATCTTCATAAGCGTGACTTTCTGTCGGCTTTCCTTGACTCGTACCATAACCACGGTAATCATAAGCAAAGACACTAAAACCCCAGTCATGTAATTTTTCTAGGATCTGTTTGATATCTCCTAAATCTTCAGAATTACCATGAGAATAAAGAATGGTATAATTAGCTTTATTGTTTAATAAATATGTAGCTGAAATATTCGTATTTTCCCCACTTTTTAACTTAATAATTCTTGGATTATCCTCATAGGTAGAAGGTTGAGACAGAAAAATCATGCTATCTGCCCGAAAATATACATATCCGCTAAAAAAGATATAAATAAATATTAAAGATTTAAGCAATCGTAGCCAAGTCAAATCACCAATTAGCAATTTTATAAGTTGCTGTTTTTCCATTAAATTTTATTTCTTGGGTAAAAATATTTTGCTCTACAGCAAATAAAAAGGTTTTTGTATTTGCTGTAGTTGTGATGCACTGAATATCATACTTGTACCAATTCGCAATTAAGAAACTTAGATGCAGTAAGACTTTTGTGATTTGTATCTGTTGGCTCCTTTTGGAGAATTGGTATTAATACTATTTTGATTTTCGTGCCGATTTGGGCGGTGTTCGGTGTGCGCCAAAA
Source organism: Nostoc sp. CmiVER01 (assembly GCF_034531135.2). Taxonomy (NCBI): domain Bacteria; kingdom Bacillati; phylum Cyanobacteriota; class Cyanophyceae; order Nostocales; family Nostocaceae; genus Nostoc; species Nostoc sp. CmiVER01. Next base: position 410,599 of record NZ_JAVRBU020000003.1, on the reverse strand, counting down.
TACTTCTCACTGCGATAGCGCAACCAGACCCGCAACACTTGCGGAATCTGCTCTTTTTGTTCTTTGCTCAGTGTATTGTAAAGGAAGATTGCGCGATCGCGCTCACCCCGACAGGCAGCGTTATTGTGAGCATCCCAATAGCTGCGGGCTACCCGAATCCGCCGACAGACTTCCTTAATTAGCGCTTCTCCTGTGAGTGGAGCGTCCTGGTTTGCCATACTCAGATGTGATAAATTTCTAATGCGATCGTAGCGAGTCAGACTCATTCTCGCAATTACAACCTAAACAAGTAAAACTCACAAATCGTCACTATACTTTAGACACAGACTGCAAAAGTAACTCAGCAATTAAATCCTGTAAAGACATATATTTCTTCACTCCTAAGTATGGTGATTATTCATATTGTTTCGTCTTTAAAAGAGATTGATGCTCGGTAGAATGATTTATGCGTATTCATCATCTTAATTGCGGTTGTATGTGCCTGATTGGTGGGGCACTATTCGACGGTTTTAGTCGTGGGCTAACAGCCTGTCTTGTCTGTCACTGTTTGCTTATTGAGACAAATCAGGGACTCGTTCTCATAGATACAGGCTTTGGTCAGCGCGATGTCAAAGCGCCATTATCAAGACTCAGCCCTTTCTTTATGAATTTGAATCGTATCAAGTTTGAAGAAAAATACACGGCGGTTGCAGCTATTGAGCAGCTTGGCTTGAACCCGCGCGATGTCCGCCATATAGTGCTTACTCACCTCGATTTTGATCATGCAGGCGGGTTGGAAGATTTTCCTGAAGCAACCGTGCATGTAATGCTCAGTGAGATTGAAGCAGCCAGAGAACGGCAAGGCTTTGTCTCATCTCGACGTTACCGCCCTGGCCAGTGGGATGAAGTAAAAAATTGGAAGTATTATTCGCCTGGTGGTGAACCTTGGTTCAGCTTTGAGGCAGTACGTAACCTCGAAGGACTACCGCCCGAAATTCTCCTGATACCGCTCGTCGGTCACACACGGGGTCATGCAGGTATCGCTATTGATACATCCGAAGGTTGGCTCTTACATGCAGGCGATGCTTATTTTTACCGACACGAAATCGGCTCTCCTAAACGAGTTTGCACACCTGGTCTACGTGCCTACCAGTCGTTCATGGAGGTAGACCGCAAAGCTCGACTTTCTAATCAAGATAAGTTACGGGCGTTATCGCTCGACCACAGTAGTGATGTGCGCCTCTTTTGTAGCCATGATGCGATCGAGTTCAAAACCTTCGCTGACCAAGATAATTCGCAATTGCAGAAAGACAATTTGCGCTCAACAGCTTCTAATTAGCTCAAAAACTCAATGCATCTCAACGGAATTATGGGGTTTTTAAGGTTCTGCTGAGATGCGTCGATGAGTTTTAATTCAAAGTAAAATATCTTGCTTAAGCTTGTCAAGCTTTTAATACCTATAGGACTTACGCAAAAATTGCTAAAAAGCTTAATTTCTCGAACCGCCATCGCGCTTCGCGTCTCGCAGAGAAGACGCCAAGAGCGCCGAGAATTCGTAGAGTGTGCGTAAGTCCTAACCTACTCAAGTGGATTTCAATAAGCATTAAGAGCAAGAAACAGCAGAATTTGTGCTATGGGCGATGCCTGTTATGGGTTACGCCTACGCAAAATTTCAGAAAGCATTTTTACTCTACAACGTGAATCGAAATGAAAAAATGTTGAGCAGATTTTCTTCAGATTTTCTTTATTCACTCAATGTTGCATTTTTTTTAACATCTGTTACATTACTTTACAGACAGTTATAACTGCTACAACACTTGAATTTTGGAGTTTTACTGATGACAGGTTTTAAGAATCCTGCGCCTATTGTTTCAGAAGATCCTAATGCTGTGCGTTTTGGCTTCACTCCTCAGAGTGAAAACTGGAACGGTCGTCTTGCAATGATTGGTTTTTTATCTGCGATTTTAATTGAAGCTTTTTCTGGTCAAGGCTTACTCCATTTCTGGGGCATCCTCTAAATTGATGCTAGGAGGGTAGCACACCCGTGCTACCCTTAGCTGGAAGTTTACGCAAGTCATTCGTTTCTAAGGAACTTCACAGAAAATAAATTATCCAATTTACTCAGATAATATTTTTCTTTTTCCCCTGCTCCCTGCTGCCTACACCGCGATAGGTTGGAAGTCCCTAACCTATGGTATTTGTTGGAATTGGTGCAAAATATTAGATTTTTCCGGTTGAGTCAAAATATAAGTGAATAATTACTTTACATTGAATATGTATAGCTAAAACTCATGGATATACCCCAACGCGTATCAGTCCGCTACAAAGACGCGTCCTTCAACAGTAATGAAATCCGTTTGAGAACTTTTCGGCTTGGGTTACAAATATGGGAAGAACAAACTAAACCCAGAAAAACAGAGCTTTATCAGTTTATATCGTCTTGTTTGAAACAAGTTGACCGCCAAGATCGTTTTATGTTTTCTTTGTTGTTCATAGAATTAACAGACCTCATACGCAATTCATCGTTGGAAAGGGCAACGAAAGAGGTTTTGATTAAAACAGCTTTTAGAGAGTTTGCTTGTGCAATAACAGACTTTGAAGACGCTGGCAAGTAAGGTTGGTTATGAGGGTGCTGGTATTGCGTAAGCGTAGCCTAATCCAGGCATCGTCCTGAAGTCAGCTAATACCATTTCACTAAAATCCTGATACAAATTCTTTCCCCTCTGCTCCCCTGCTCCTCTGCTCCCCTGCTTGCCTAAATGTATCAACCTTAAAGTGAAACGGTATAACCTATAGGATATTTATAAGCAAGCAGCTTTCGCATCAGATTAGTTTTTTCGCTGAATGCGCGGATGGGTAGGTGTTCGGTAAGGAGTGATGCCAAAAATGGCTAAATTGCCCTATATGCAAGAACTTGAGAGCGTAAGCATTTCTAAACCATTCTAGGAAACCATGTTTTGCACAATAATATTTTGATAAGTAATCCACAATCGTATCGGCGGTAGATGTTAAGACTCAGTATTTTCCTCTTTACGAAACACTAAATGAACGTTTGAAAAAATGAGAACTGTTCTCAAACTAAAAAACCCGGTCGTCGTGACTGGGATTTGAATGATGCGATCGCTTCCCTATTTTCAAGCGAGGATGATGAGCGATCGCATTAATAACGCTATATATTAAGTTAACTTATCATCTTATCTAGCAGTGACAAGCTGACCTGTAAAGAAGAATGACCCTCCATTTTGTCCATTACCCTGTAGTGGATTCCCTTGTAGATTATTAAACAGACGAAGCTCAATTGTCCCTTCTACTGTTTGAGTTATCGGATTAAAAGTAGCTCTATAATCATTTCTTGCAATACCGCTACCACCCTTGTTTGAGAGACTAAAGTTGAGTGCCCTACCTGTAATCGCCTTCTTCCCATTACACGCCCAAGTACCCTGAGAAGCGGTAAAAGGATCAAACTGACCCGTAACACCACCTTGGTTTGAGTCACTACTAATCAAGTTCCCTTCTTCAGTAAGAGTGATAAGCGCGCGTGAAGCAAACTTTCCTGCTTTGTCTTTAATTGTCGTGAGGTATGTACCAGCGACAAATTTGCTGCAAACTTTCAGTTCAGGATTGCTATTAATTAAAGACAGTTCAGAATTGCTATTAATTAAAGAGTCAGCTTTCACTTTTTGAATGTTGCAAATATCCAAAATGCTCGCTGTGGAAAGTACACCAATTGTTAATCCAAGCAAAGTTTTACAAATTTTCATGATAAACAGTAGTAAAGAATTTATGAAACTCTACTTAGAATATACAGAAACAAGAAATATTTTTGGTAAATTTTGGTTAATGCTTAATTAAAAAAGGCAATGTCTGCGACGGGCTATGACGCTCGTACCTCGCTAACGCTACGCTATCGGCGTCGCGTGTCTTGGTCAATGAGCGTAGTTTACCGGCTGCAAGCATCGCTCTATTAACAAAAACCCAGTTAAGATAACTGGGCTTTGGATGGCGTTATATTCCCCAAAGGCTATTTATAGAAGTTTTTATCTAATAGCGATTTCTGGAATTGGAATTTGACGCCGTGTATTTACCTCACGAAAAAACCAATTTTATAATCTACCTCTATGAAATCTTCCACCCCAGAAATAATTCGGGCTATAACTCCCATGTTTATGGCAACTATTGGAGCTGTTATTGGTGTTGCTGTTTTAGTCTCGCCAAAAATCACTGATGCCAAATGGTCTGCTGGGCTTGGACTGGCTGGAACGGCGATCGCTGGTGCTGCTGGTCTTGCTCAGAGTAGCAAAAATGAGCCTGACTTTTCAGTGAGGAAGCAAGGAGAGAACTTGCAAGTTCAAACCCCAGGCTCTGAGCCAACTGACAGAAACTAAGTTTGTCCAATGAATGAGAGTTTGGAATGCAACGAGATTTATATTGCAATTACCTAAAATTCCTATTAACGTCAGTTCGGGTTAAGGACTCAAATTTGATTACTTGGACGAAATAATAAGGCTTTCACCCTGTCAAAACTAACGACATAATCAAGGTTTCAGTTTATCCCAAACTCAGGTTATACAAGACCAACTAAGATACTTTCGGTTGTTGCCATAGGATGAGTTTCAATTCAGAGCAGTAGCAACCCCCACTACTAATTTCTCCTTCGTGGTCAGCTAGCCAATCATAAATTAGTGCAGCTTTTGCTAATGCCACTTTTTCTGATCGATAAAGCCGAGGAGTAGGGCAGTAGGCTTGACCATTGATGTGTATAGCTGCAATTTGCCAATAATCGCTCTCTGGTACAATTTCTAAAAACCCGTTACTGTAAGGCTGGATTATTCCTATATTCATCTACAACCATCAAACTTTAAAATGAAGACCATAACAAAGTCGATACCAGCCAATTCTTCAAAGTCAAAGCTGGAATCACCAGGAAATGCAGTAGCAACCCCTGCTAATGATTGTCGGTTCGTAGTCAATGAAAATCTGAATGATTAGTCACTTTTTGGCTTGATTACGTTATTGTAAGCAAGAATGGCAAGATAAATCGGCACAAACTGGGCTAAACTACTAAAAAATTGAGTCTAAAGCCTCATCTTAAAGAATTTAAGCGAGTCAAAATTGCTATTGCAGCGATCGCAATCTCCAACTCCTGCTTTTATCTGATGCGATCGCAAAAATAGGGAAACCATAGTCTGCCGTATAGCCGATAGCACCAAACGAAGGATTTTGAAACCTAAACTTTTAAACTTTCAGTTATCCGGAGTGACTCAAGTGTGGTTACACTACCGACATAGTAATCACTGTTGGTGGAATACCGAGCGATGTATAGAAATGCTAAAAGATTGACTGCTATTTTTCTGTTGGTTTTTCTGTTGATTGTTACTATCAACTTTGCAGTAATTGCTCAAGATAGTTCAGATGGCCCTCCTGTAAATTTTGCGCCTCAGCTATGTTCAGTGCCTGCTGGACTGAAAACTCAACAAGTCATTGCCGACGATGGTCGTAACCAAGTTAAAATGGGCGATCGCATTAGGATAAAAGTTGAAGGATTATCAGCAGCGACCAGAAAAACAACGGTTAATGCCACCAATTCATTTGATCCTCGACAATTAGTGTTGTACCTGGATGGCTATGAGCTAGAGGATGTCCACGGAGAACCAGTCATCGTCAACGTTCCGGGTAAAGATCAAAAGACAGTTCTTGAGGATGATTGGTTAGCCTTTCGACTTGAACGCACTGACTCGTCTCAAGCTGCATGGAATGCGCTTCTTGGTAGAGGAAGCAAATACAGTATTAACGTGATAGCAGGAGTAGGCTGTCCCAAAAAGATTGCAATTCCGGTGAGCGATCGCTTTCCACCTCCTCTATTAACAATAGTTCTGTTTTCGTGGCGATTTTGGCTGTGTCTACTTCTACTTATAGCTGTTGTATTAATGTTCATTAGGTATTGCCGAAACACTCTTCGTAGCTCTGGAATAGAAGGGGTTTACTCTGAAATAGAGGTGATTGGTGGACAGGAACGATTGACCACAGAAAAGGTTGATCTTAAAAAGGTTGCTCTTAAAAACGAATATCGTCAAAGTCGAATTGCTCAATTTTTTCTTGGCAGAAAAAAACTGAATAGAAATCCGTTCAGTTTATCAATCTCTCAACTTGCTTTTTGGACATTTCTAATTTTTGGTTCTTACCTGATTATCTATGGCATAACAGGAGACTATACGAATATTTTGACTCAACAATCACTAATATTATTGGGAATCAATTCTGTAACTACCGTTGGTACTTCGTTAATAGATGGGCAGGGGAATGAGAAGAATAAAAAAGGTAGTCAACGCGTTTCTGAAGGTTTTTTCTACGATATATTATCAGACATTAATGGAGTCAACTTTCATCGGTTCCAAACATTTATTTGGACAGTTGCGCTCGGACTATTCTTTGTTTGGGAAGTCCTTAAAAATCTGGCAATGCCGGAATTCGATGACACACTTCTTACACTACAAGGAATTAGTGCCGCAACATATCTTGGGCTTAGAGGGCAAGAGCAGCATGGTATGATTAAAGAGCCAGAATCTACATCCATAGAAGATAATTCTTCTGCACAACCGCTTCCACCAGAACAAGCTAATCCACCTCAGAGCGATTCATCGATTCCTGCTCCCTAACTTCTAGACGTTGAATTTTTGGTTGCCTACCTGCACTATCTTGTTATCCCTTTCTTTATGAAGCTGCGCCAAATCTCTTAATTTATTATTTCTTGGCGTACTTGGCGCTCTCGTGTTTGCGTCTACGTTCTTTATTTCTTGCACTATCCGCGCATCTTCATACAGAATTGGTATCAGATTTTAATAGCCGAGTTGAATCATCCAGTAGAGTAATTGCAGAAGCGATCGCACTTTACGAAAATCTCCTCGAACAGCAGGAAAAAGCTCACAACGAAACCCTGGAACAACGTGAGGCTGAAAAGATGTGGATTTACCAAAAGCGCCAAGAACTTGAGCAGGTACAGAATGGGCTAGAAGTCATTCTCAGTAAATGCGCCATTGTTTAATCGCCTTGCTTACAGACTTATCTTTGCTTATCGCACTTGCAAAATCGTGTATTAGTCTATGGTAATAGGACAGTAGTATTTGAGTAAATGATGCTTATAGCTGTTTTTAGTTGAGTAGGTTGGCATACTCATTTGTTATTTCGGCATACTCATTTGTTATTTCGGCATACTCATTTGTTATTTCGGCGTACCCATTTGTTATTTCGGCGTACCCATTTGTTATTTCGGCATACTCATTTGTTATTTCGGCATACCCATTTGTTATTTCGGCATACCCATTTGTTATTTCGGCATACCCATTTGTTATTTCGGCATACTCATTTGTTATTTCGGCATACCCATTTGTTATTTCGGCGTGTCCATAACGCACCCTACGAAACTACTAGAATTGAAACCTGTGCTGGTCATACTTGTGTGTACACGGTAGGCAAGCGAGGAGCTTGCTCTGATGTGGGAAAATAAGGCGATTGCTTACTACTGAAACCTCATTCTGCACTTGATAAGTGTTTATCAATCACTTTACATCACCACAGCCACAAAGCCGCCCTTTGTATATAAGGCGCAACTGCTCCTGAGCGATCGCTCTCCTAAATGCGCCTGTTTCGCTATCAACTGCTCTGTATCTGGGTTTAAGCGATAGTCAGTTACTTCGGTAAGTTGCTTTAACTTACTAATAATCTACAAGTATATTAAACGTTGGCTGGAAGCCATTCTCAGTAAATGCGCCATTGTTTAATCGCCTGACTCAATTTTCCGGTAAAACCATCCTCCAGCCAGTTATATCTGGCTAAAATGCTGTAAGAAGCGATCGCGCTTTGTTATAGTCGCCAGTCTCATAATGTCATTTACAGATAAACGTCCTCTGAGTTGGTTGTTGCAGCAATTTCAACTCCAGCCAGGTAAGCCCGCCATTGCCTCTGGATTCCGTAGCCTTTTTATACTGGGTGTGCCGATTGGAATTGGGATCATTACAAATCATGCTGCTGAAAGTGCGATCGCCACTATGGCGGCTTGGTTCGTTGGGATGGTAAATGTTGACGGAGCCTACCGTCAGCGAGCGATCGCTATGATTGCAGCTACGATTGGGGTAACTGTAATGTTCCTAATCGCAAGTTTGGTTAGCAGTCATCTCTGGTTAGCTGTCCCGACCACGTTCTTGGTAATATTTATAGCAGGTTTAGCAAATCTCTATGGCAACGTGGCTGCATCTGTCAGCTTGATTACTTCGATAATGTTTGTGATTGCGCTGGCTAGATTCGCTTCATTTTCTAATTTGTCTACTCTTATTCAACACTGTGGGCTATGTCTAGCTGGTGGAACATGGACAACTGTCTTGTCATTGGGATTGTGGGCAGTGCGTCCTGATGTACCTGCAATACAGACAGTCGCTAACTGTTATCTCTCATTAAGCAATTTTGTAGACTTGGCAAGCCAGAGAGCATTAAATCCAAAAGCTCATCAGCAGTGGGAACAGCGATTTTTGCAAGCTCAGGATACACTTATTCAAAACTTAACATCTGCCCGTAGCGTCTGGACAACTATCTGGACTAGGCAAAGAGGAGCTACCCTGCGGGGAAATCAGTTACTCGTATTAATTGAGGATGTAAATCAAATTGTCAATTCTGTTGTAGCACTGAACGAACTATTAGCGATCGCATCGGAACATCAACTATTTTCTCGGTTACAGCCAGAAATTCAGCAAGTGCTAGAACAGTCGGCAATTGCTCTCGAAATGTTATCACAAGCGATCGCCAAAGGAAAAAACTCACCTCATTTAGGGGATCTAGATCGGAGTCTTGAAGCACTAGAACACCAAAGGCAAGTTCTGCGTTCGCAAGTCCTCAATCAAACTATCAATGCTCAGACAGATGATTATTCTGATCTCCTCAACCTTGGCAAGATTACAGCCAGTCTGACAAAGTTAGTAGAGCAAATTCATACTGATGCAGAGATTGTTACAGATTTAAGCCAAGGAAAACTGCGTAACAGCATTGCCCAGCGAGATATTTCTCCCCCAGCCCAACCAGAACGTTCTACAATTATTGATACGCTGCGAAATAACTTCACTTTTGATTCAGTCCTCTTTCGTCATGCGTTGCGCCTCGCACTAATCACAACCCTTGCTGAATTACTTGCCTCGCTATTCCAACTACCTAGAGGCTACTGGATAACGCTAACAGCTTTAGTTGCACTTAAACCGAACTTTGGCGGAACGTCACAGACAACAGTACAAAGAGTCGTTGGCACTATTTTGGGTGGAATTATCGGTATTGCTCTGGTTTTACTAGTTAAAAATTCATTAGCAAGTGCAGTCTGTTTTCTGCTACTGGTATTTGTTGCGATGTCGGTGCGATCGTTAAGCTACAGCATATTTATCATCCTGCTGACTCCCGCCATCATATTGCTACTCAACATGATTAGTGCAGGTGGCTGGAAGGTTGGAGTATTGCGGATCTTCGATAGCTTCGCTGGGGGTGTCTTAGCACTGCTTGGAAGCTATTTGCTTTTTCCTCGTTGGGAACGACAGCAACTTCCTGCACAACTGGAAAAGACAATTCGAGCTAATCTTGCTTACTTTCAACAGGTAATAGCTAACTATCTTCATCCAGAACAGAATGCGATCGCTGATATCAACATGCTACGCCATCAAGCAGCACTAGAGAACGCCAACGCCAACGCCGCAGCTCAACGATTATTCAGCGAACCTCGTCACATTCAGGGAGAAATCGAACCTGTAATGACGCTGATGATATACATTCGTGGTTTTTTCAGTTCGGTAACAACTTTGGCAGAACATCTGCGGGAATTTAGCGGTGAGTACCAATTTCCTGAAGTAAAGCGACTTGCTGATACCATTGTCCAAGTTTTGGAAAACCTAGCAGATGCCCTTGGGCAGAGACAGCCACCCCAACCATTACCAGCACTGGATAGCTATCTTGAAGCAATTCACAACCAAATTGAACAGTTACATACTGCTCGGTTATCAGAAATTGCTACCAATTCCAACACTTTAACTCCCACATTACAAGCCGTTCGAGAGCAAACTCCACTCTCCACAGAACTGGATCGAATTGTTAATGAAATTAAAGTTCTGCATTGTGTAATTGCTCGTCTGCAAGAATAATTGGCGTTGCAAAGTAGTAAGATGAATTGGGGCAAGCTCTTGAGACAGAGGAAGTGGGGGGAATTTTAAAACTTGCCAAATCATCCCGTAAATATGCAACGCCGAATAATTTTCTTTACGAAGCTGAAACCATTTTATTTAAGATATGCCAAAGTCCGGCGTCCAATTATTCCGTCGGCTCTTAATCCTTTAGATTTCTGAAATTTCATCACGGCTGAACGTGTTTTGTCATCGAAAACACCATTCACACTTGCAGTATAAAATCCTTGCTGTTTTAATAAATTTTGAGCAGTTTTAACTCTCTCTCCTCTGCTACCTACTGTGAGTGCAGTACTACGATTTGCGGTACTATGGTGTGCTGTACTATTCTTATGGGTATTAACCTTTTGGATGGCATTAGCCTTTTTCATAGTGCCACCGGAATTTTGAGCAACCTGGGTAGCAGTAGTGATATTGTGGCTTTTATTATTGCTTAAAGAATAAGCAGGCGCAGCAGTAGCTAAAGCCAAAGCAGGGAGCAATGCAAGTACTTTCCAATTCATCTTTTTGTTCCTTCTAACTATAAGAGTTCTGACAATTTTGATTAGAAGAGTCATCCAAAAAAGGATTAATGCCTTATAGTGATTCTTCTCGGTATACTCTGGTGTGTGGGTTTATTATAGAGGGGGGTCTATTCTTTAACCCAGAGCTATAGCATCACACGTTATATTGACAGAGCTATTGCAAAATTGTGACAAAAGCATGACTAATTTATTTAGAATTGTGTCGCACAAAGTCTCACTCTTGATTTGTCAGAATTTTAGAGAAATTCTGACAAATCACTGCAAAAAAATGGCGTTGGCGCTAGCCTTGTCGTCAGACATCGCACTTGCAAAATCTTGTATTAGTGTATGGTAATAGAACAGTAGTATTTGAATAAAAGATGCTCAAGCGACTATAAGTCGCAGCTATACAAAAAAGTAATATTAAGAGTTATCACTCAGTTTGCGAAAGCAAAGTTAAATAGTTAACAGCCTAGCATTCAGAAGATATTATGACCACTAAGAATTTCGTCGTCCGCCCAATGAACAGATCGGAAATGGATTTGGCGATTAGTTGGGCAGCAATCGAAGGTTGGAATCCAGGAAAGTATGATGCTCAATCTTTTTATCAAACTGACGAGAGCGGTTTTTTCTTGGGTGAGTTTAATGGTGAGCCGGTGGGGTGCATTTCTGCTGTTGCTTACGATCCACACTTTGCCACTATAGGTTTTTACGTTGTCAAACCCCAGTTTCGTGGGCAGGGGTTGGGTATGAAAATTTGGAAGACAGCAATGGACTATCTGGGTGCTGATCGTAACATCGGCTTGGATGGTGCAGTAGCTCAACAAGAAAACTATAAAAAGTCTGGTTTCCAAATCGCTTATAACCATATTCGTTATGAAGGGGTGGGTGGCGGTGTTGTGCCTGCTGGAATCGTGGATCTGAAAACAGTGCCTTTTGAAGATTTGGTGGCTTATGATCGCCAATTTTTTCCTTCTGAGCGATCGCTGTTTCTACAACATTGGATTGAACAGCCAGAAAGTACTGCTTTCGGGTTTCTCAAAAATGGATCTCTTGCTGGTTACGGAGTTATCCGACCTGCCCATACAGGTTTTAGGGTTGGGCCACTATTTGCTAATGATGAACAGATTGCTGAAACATTGTTTCAAGCCTTGCTTGCACAAAATCCTCATGCTCCAGTGTTTTTTGATGTGCCGGATGCAAATCCACAAGCGATTGACCTAGTTCAACGTTACCAATTGCAGCCAGTCTCTCAAACTGCTCGGATGTACACTAAAGAAATTCCTAGTTTACCTATTGATCGCATCTTTGCTGTGACAAGTGTAGAACTAGGTTAGAGACGGACAAACAACGTGTTTACGCCCCTACTATCCAATCCCACTGTAAGCGCATGAGTTCAATTCTTAACAAGGGCTGTGATCGCAGCTACTAGTTTGGCAGGATCGGCTGGTTTAGCGATATGAAGTTGAAATCCGGCTGTAAAAACCTGTTTTTGTGTGGTTTCTGCGGCGTAAGCACTTAAAGCGATCGCCGGAATTTCTCCACCTAAATTCGCGGGCATTGCTCGTAACTTTTTGATCAAAGTGTAACCGTCAACATCTGGCATACCTAAATCGCTTAATAGCAAATCTGGTTTTGACTGCATAATTGCAGTCAGTGCTTCATTGGCAGATGCTGCGATCGTCACGATTGCTCCCTGCTGTTCTAATAGAAAAGCCAGAAACTCACGGGTATCAGCATTATCATCTACAATTAACAAACGTATTCCTTCTAGTGGAGCATAAAGCATACAGGATGGATAAGAATCATCTGATAAATTGTTATTTTCCTTTTCTAATTCCAAATGTTGAAACACAGGTAGGCAAACTGTAAACGTTGCACCTTGTCCTTCTCCTAAGCTTTCTGCCGAAACTATACCGCCATGTAACTCGACAAGTTGGCGCACAATCGCTAAACCAAGTCCAAGTCCACCAAAACTTCGGGTTGTACTACTATCTGCCTGACGAAAATATTCAAATACATAAGGTAGGAAGTCGGGACTAATACCTTTACCCGTGTCACTAACTATCAGTTGTACTTCAGAATTAATCTGTTTTAAGTAGACTTCTACCTGTCCGCCGGATGGTGTGAATTTAACGGCGTTAGAGAGCAGATTCCAAATAATTTGTTGAATACGACTACTATCACCCTTGACCTGTCCAATTCTTGTATCTAAATGAAGATTAATTTGAACGGACTTTGCTTCTGCTGCCAATTGCACTGTCTCTAAGGCAGCTTCAACACTAAAAACAAGATTAACCTTCTCTAAATTAAGTGCTAGCTTGCCCTGGAGAATGCGAGAGATATCTAACAAATCTTCAATCAACTGAGCCTGTAATTCAGCATTTCGTTCGATGGTTTCCAAAGCACGCAAAGTAGTAGCTTCGTTTAATGAGCGATTCTTTAGTAGCTTTGCCCACCCCAAAATTGGATTAAGAGGAGAACGAAGTTCATGAGAAACAATTGCTAAAAATTCATCTTTTATGCGGTTTGCTTTCTCAGCAACTTCTTTAGCTCGTTGGCGTTCTTCAGCTATTGCTAGAGCCTGATCTCGTAGGTTTTTATATTCCTGAACTCGGAATGTTAAATCTGTCAAATCTTCAATTGAAAAAAGAGCATAAAATCCATCTCCATGCAACGCAGATACAGCAGTAACAGTTGTGTGTTGAATGCGGTATTTATCTTGAGATATAGGTACTGGAATAATATATTTATGCAGTTGAGAAGAAAAAATTGTTGGAGGCCCGCCTTGGAAAATTTGGTGTAAACGGCTAGCGTAACGAGGTTGATTCAGATGAGGGAAATATTCCTGAATAGAAATTCCCAAAATTTTACTTTTCGGAATTTTTGTCCATTCCTCTAAACAGGAGTTCCAGAAGATAACAACATAATCTGATTGTAGAACAAAAGCTCCTAAGGGAATTTTATCTAAAAGGCTGAATTTTTCCTGAGCTTGTCCAATTATATTCATTGCATTATCAAAGGGTTTTAATAAATATTAAAACTATTTTTAGTATAATTATATTATTGAATTATTTGGATTGTACTCATTCATTGCATTGATGAGCGCATCAAAAGTGCCAACCAGAAAAATTAAAATAATATCTCCGATAATTTCAAAGCGTTCAATTGTGAAACTAGCTTGTGCCAGTAAGATTTTTGAATCGCTCTCGTATGCAGATAATAATAAATTTTCAAGAGTATCTTCTAAATAAACGGGCAATGTATAGTTTAGATGCTTTTTTAGCACATTACTGAGTGAACCCATTACTCCATTTATGACAATGTTACCAATTTCGCTCAGTGTGCCAATTTTCACCACATCTAGGTCAGCCGATCCTGGCTTTTCACCTGTAAGCACTGCAACCAATGTTGATGCGCTGTCAGTTGGAAAAATTAAACTAGCAGTGCCATAAAAAGAGCCTGTAAAGCGTAGTTTTACAGCTGCCAAAGTATCATCCTGAAATCGTTTTGTTAATTCTTGATATGCATCGTTAGCAGTTAAGACTTTAACAACCGGAATTTTTAGACGAATGTGAGAGTCTACCATTTCATTAAGTAGACTTGCTGCTCGACCAACTCCAATATTAATTAACTCTTGTAGGGCATCTAGTTCTTCTGCTGTCACATTCATGAAAACTTATTCCTTGGTATTAAGAACTTCCTGGACTGCCTTTCGCAATTCACTTTCTTTTGGTGGTTTATTAATAAAGTTGACTGCCCCCAGGTTATAGCTTTGATTACGTGCCCCTTCTTGGATATCGGCGGAAATGATAATGGTCGGAATTTTTAATTGTTTATCTTGCATAGCTTTCAAAAATTCAAACCCATTAATATCTGGCATTAGAAGATCCGCTAACACACAATTTGGCTTATAGTTGTCAACCATTTCTAATCCCTCACGCCCATTAGTGGCTTCGATAATTTCATAACCATCTACTTGTAGAAACTTACGGATCATTCTGCGAGAAAAAGCTGCATCATCGATAATCAAAACCATTGCCATCAGCTTTGTCCTTTTATGCTTTAGCTTAACAATTAATAATATAGACTAGTTAGCCTATATTATTAATTAAAAGGAATGAATTAAAGAAGAAATAAATATAATTTTACAATTATCAATAATAGTTTCGGAAAAATTATCAAACTCGCTGAAACTATAATGCTATGAAGCTAAAATTTTTAATAATAGAAGTTTTTAAAATTTGTTAAGTATTTGAAATCCGATCTAATTCCAGCTTTACTTTGTGAAGCCAATGCAAAATTCTTGTTTGCTGGATATCGGTTAGACGGTTGATTTCTGGCAGGCTCATGCCACTAGGGACTTCCAATAAAAAAAATAATCAATTGCTGTGTAGGCAGGGGAGCAGGGGGCAGGGGGAAAAGAAAAATATCATTTGAATAAATTGGCTAACTTATTCTCTGGAAGTCCCTTAAGATACATTTTGAGGCATACCTGCTTGACATAGTTTAAGTAGTACCAAGGTTGTTATGATTTGAGAAACTGACGTTAGCGTACCCTTACGGGGAAGCAAGCTACGCGCACCGTTTCCAAGAGTTGTGGGGCGGAACGCACATTGCATTGTTTGCACTTGTTAAGATTGTCTGTATTAACAATGACCATTTTTGAAAGTTTGAGTTGAATCGCAACTATAACATTGCGTATCTTTTAACTATATCATTAAGGCAAATATTATGTCTTCAGCCTAAAAAAAGGCAAACATCTCTCTTTAGATAGAGATTGCTGAGGGTTAATATTAAATTAATATTAAAATAACATATATAAATTTATATTTTATTAACCGATGGAGTTAAATGAAATTGACGATGATATAGAAGCATTTCTCGTTGAAAGCTATGAGAATTTGAATCAAATTGAAGGCGATATTATTGAGCTAGAAAAAACATCTGCGAATGGAGAAGCATTAGTTCGCATTTATCGCTCACTCCATACGCTTAAAGGAAATTGCGGCTTTTTACCGTTTCCTAATTTAGAATCACTTGCTCATGCTGGAGAGAATTTGCTCTCGTGTCTGCGCGATCGCCAGCTAGAAATTACCCCTGAAATTATTAGTATTTTACTACAAACAGTTGATAGCATTCGGCAAATCCTGTCTCAAATTCAAGCTACAAGGCATGATGGCGATGTCTACGACGGGCTGCGCCTACGCGATTATTCCGCACTGATCGCAACTTTAACTCGATTGTCACAAGCAAAACAGACTCCAAAACCCTCTCAATCGCCAATTAATACACAAACGCCACAAATACATGCAGAAGCTCCAAAAGATACAGCAGGTAGTGATGTCAATAACGAAATCACAGAAATATCAACGACAACATCAGAATCTGCTTATATCCGAGTCAATGTCAATCTGCTAGATCAAATGATGAACCTAGTGGGTGAACTCGTTTTAGCCCGTAACCAGGTAATCGGATTTAGTACAAAATTTAAGGATAATAGTTTTACCACTACCTGCCAGCATTTGAGCCTACTTACAGCCCAGTTGCAAGAGGGGGTGATGAAAACTCGATTGCAACCAATTAGTTCCATTTGGCAAAAGTTCCCTCGCGTCACCCGTGATTTAGCGATCGCTTCCGGTAAAGAAGTTGAAGTAGAGATGGAGGGAGCAGATACCGAACTAGACAAAAGTATTATTGAAACAATTAAAGACCCCTTAACGCACTTAGTACGCAACTGCATCGATCATGGGATAGAATTACCAGCCGAACGGGTTGCTTGTGGAAAGCCAAGCTTAGGACGGCTATTTCTCAGAGCCTTTCACGAAAGCGGCAAAGTCAATATTGAAATTGGCGATGATGGTCGCGGTCTAAATTTAGAACGGCTCAAAGGGCGAGCGCAGCAACTTGGTTTAGTCAACGCACTGCAAGCTGCAACCATGAGCGAATCAGAAGTGATGAACTTAATTTTTTTATCCGGCTTCTCGACAGCTGAACAGGTAACTCACCTTTCCGGGCGCGGGGTTGGCATGGATATTGTCAAGAGTAATATTGAGAAAATTAACGGAACAGTTGAAATTTACAGCCAACAGGGACAAGGAACAACCTTCAAAATCAAGATTCCCCTGACATTGGCAATTATTCCAGCATTGATTGTCACTAGTGGTAGCAATAGCTATGCTATTTCCCAAGGGAGTCTACTAGAGCTAGTACGCCTAGAAGCACTCAATAGTATTGAGATATTATATGATGTGCCTGTGTATCGCTTGCGGGGTAATCTTGTGCCTTTGGTTTACCTCAATCAAGTATTGCAACACAATAGTGTCAACAACTTAGAAACACTCAGTCTGGTAATTGTGCAAGTTGATAATTATCGCTTTGGACTGGTTGTAGACACAATTGAAGACATCCAAGATATTGTAGTTAAACCTTTGGGAAGACAGTTAAAGACGCTATCCCTATTCACAGGAGCTACCGTTTTAGGAGATGGCACAGTGGCATTAATTATTGATGTTGTCGGTTTGGCAAACCAAACTGGTATAATCGCCAAACAAAAGCAGTTATTGAGCGAGAATACTGCAAATAGCCAAGAGCAAGCAGGCGATCGCCAAACAATTTTACTCTTTGAAGGCCCCCAAGGCGCACGCATGGGCATTCCACTAGCGATCGCATATCGGCTCGAAGAGATTCTTGCTTCTGCTGTCGAAAAAGTAGCTAATCAGGATGTGTATCAGTCTTATGGTCAAATTCTACCGCTAATTGATCTTTATAAAATATTTGGCAATCGCGATCGCTTTAATGATGAGGCTTTGGCAACAGTTGCAGAAACGCTCCAGATAATTATTGTTTCTCCATATACAGAACTTAGTGTTGGGCTAGTAGTTGAGCGCATTCTTGATATTGTGGAAGAACCATTAACCATTAAAGGTATTCCTAGTAGACCTGCTGTGCTTTTCTGTGCTGTAATTCAAGGGCAAATCACAGAAATTATTGATATAGAGACTGTAATTCGGATTGCTAACCCTCATTTGCTGCAACTAGCGACTCATGGCTGAACAAAAAATTTGCACATTTTTCCTCAAAGGAGCTTACTTTGGTATTGACGTGCAACACGTTCAAGAAGTGATTCGTCCACAACCAACGACTCGTGTACCTTTAGCACCACCAGATATTTGTGGGTTGATTAATTTACGTGGACAAATTATTACTGTCATCGATTTGCAGCGTCGATTAGAAATGAGCGAACCGCAGACACAATCAACTACAAAACTTGGAGATGAGCGGCAGGGATTTAATTTCATTGTGTATTCTGATCATGAAGTAGTCAGTCTGCTAGTGGATGATGTGGGAGATGTTTTAGAGTTTAAACAAAACACCTTTCAACCCCCACCCGCAACGTTAAAAGGTAGAATGCGTCAGATGCTAGCAGGAGCTTACCCGCTTCCAGAGGGATTTCTGTTAGTTTTAGACACCGAGAAAATTCTAGATGTTAATTTAACAAATCAGATTATTGAGTAATTAAGGAGCGCTTTGCAATGACTACTAATCGGGCTGGAAAAACAGTCAACTCAAAATCTCCCTCGGTGGATAGTGCAGATTCGCAACCGACCGATGACAGTGTAATAAAAGTGCAATTGCAAGCGTTACTAATAGCACTTAAGGCGGCAAAAAACGGTGATTTTACCGTCCGTTTAGCGGATGAGAATAATGAATTGGGTGAAATTACCTCAGTTTTTAATGAATTGGTGAGTTTAAATCAAAACTTTGCTAACGAAGTTAATCGCTTGGCATCCGAGATTGGTATTGAAGGGAAGCTTGGTTCTCAAACCGTTGTCAAAGGAGCAGGTGGGAGTTGGAAAGAATCGCTCGACAACTTGAATCAGATGTCTACAAATTTAAAAGAGCAGATAAAAGGTATTAATGAGGTCAGCCTTGCCGTTGCTCAAGGAAATTTGTCCAAGCAAATCGAGGTAAGCAATGCAGGAGAGTTTAAGCAGCTTACGGATAATGCAAATCAGATGATTAGCAGCCTCAAGTCTTCAATTAGACAGATGACAGAGGTGGCAACAGCAGTTGCGTCTTCCGCAGAAGAACTAACCGCAGTCAGCAAAGAAATGACTGAGAACGCCGAACAAACAGCCGAACAAGCCACTTCTGCCTCTGCCTCTGCTGAAGAGGTAAGTCGGAATACCAATACAGTTGTGACTGCCGTGGAAGAGATGAATGCTAGTATTCGAGAAATTTCTAAGACCGTTACCCAAGGAGCAAAAGTCACGACTGAGGCAGTTAAAACAGCCGATCGCACGAACGAGACAATTAACAAACTCGGTCAAAGCAGCATCGAAATTGGTAAAGTTATTAAAGTCATTACCTCGATCGCAGGGCAAACAAACCTGCTAGCCCTCAATGCTACCATTGAGGCAGCCAGAGCCGGAGATGCAGGTAGAGGATTTGGCGTAGTCGCAAACGAGGTGAAAGAATTAGCCAAGCAAACGGCAAGTGCTACTGAAGACATAAGCTTGCGAATTGAAGCAATTCAGACAGATACAAAAAGCGCCGTTCAAGCCATCACTCAGATTACTAGCATTATTAATCAAATCAACGACTTTCAAAGCACGATCGCCAGTGCTATTGAGCAACAAACAGCAACAACAAATGAAATTGGTCGAAATATGGCTGAGGCAGCCAAAGGAACATCAGATATTGCTAAAAGTATTGGAATTGTGGCACTTAATACTCAGAGTACGACTACTGGAACCAGTAATACCTTAGAGGCAGCTACAGAACTATCTCGAATGGCAGTAGATTTGCAGAAAGTTGTCAATCAGTTTAAGTATTAAGAGAAGGTAATCTTGAAGAAGTGGCAGAGGAGGCAGGGGGAGCAGAGGAGGCAGGGGAGGCAAGACAATGACTAAAGATAAAGAAGTTATTAAAGACCGTAAAGACTTAGGAATTCATAAAATTGCCTTTGAAACAGCAATGAAAATTTTTGAGCTATCAAAAAAGTTTCCTGTGGAAGAACGATATTCTTTAACTGACCAAATTCGTCGTTCTTCTCGCTCTGTATGTGCGAACATAACAGAAGCTTGGCGGAAACGCCGTTATGAGGCAGCATTTGTA
This sequence comes from Nostoc sp. CmiVER01, assembly GCF_034531135.2. Lineage (NCBI taxonomy): Bacteria > Bacillati > Cyanobacteriota > Cyanophyceae > Nostocales > Nostocaceae > Nostoc > Nostoc sp. CmiVER01. The sequence continues at coordinate 390,792 of NZ_JAVRBU020000003.1, read as the reverse complement.
GCTAAGTTGAATGACTGTGTTCGCGGAGCGTGTCGTAGACAAGCTGAGGCAGCTGAAACTCAAACTTGGATTGAATTTGCCGTCAAATGCAACTATATGGATGTGCAAACAGGACGAGAGCTTTACGCAAGTTACAACCAAGTTTTATCTGGTCTAGTAAATATGATTAATCATCCATTACCTTGGTTAATGAATCGTTAATCTCCCCCTGCTCCCCCTGCTCCCCCTGCCCCCCCCTGCCCCTAGTCCCCTTGTCCCCTTGTCCCCATTCCCCAATGCCCAAACTTCGGGTACTAATTGTCGATGACGCCGTAGTAGTACGGAGTCGATTAAGTAAAATTTTGTCTAGCGATCCAGAACTGGAGGTGGTAGGAGTCGCGGCTAACGGTCGTATTGCCCTTGCCAAGATTTCCCATGTTAATCCCGATGTGATCATTTTGGATATCGAGATGCCGGAGATGGACGGTTTGCAAACCTTAGCCGCTATCCGAAAAATATATCCACGCTTACCAGTCATTATGTATAGTACCTTCACCCACAGTGGAGCGATCGCAACGCTGGAAGCTCTTTCTTTAGGTGCTTCAGATTATGCCACAAAACCTAGTAATTTAGGAAGTGTAGAGGCAGCAACCCAACATATTCGGGATAATTTAATTCCTAAAATTAAGGTATTTGGTGCATTTTTCACACCAAGCATCATTACTCATCCAGTTATTTTTCCCCTTCATAGCGATATACAGCAGGTGGAGGTTGTGGCAATTGGGGTTTCTACGGGAGGCCCAAATGCTCTAGCTGTAGTGCTTAAGGAGTTTCCAGCAGATTTATCAGTGCCGATTTTGATTGTGCAACACATGCCGCCAATGTTTACGAAACTACTAGCTAAACAATTAGCTTCCAAGTGTCAAATTCCAGTAGATGAAGCGGTTTCTGGACAGATATTAAAACCGGGACATGCTTGGATTGCACCAGGAGATTTTCATTTAATTGTGCAACGCGACAAAACTGGAGTTCGACTTGTTACCCATCAAGCATCCCCCGAAAATTCTTGTCGTCCTTCAGTCGATGTGCTGTTGCGATCGGTTGCACAGGTTTATGGTGCTGGGGCGATCGCAGTTATCCTCACGGGTATGGGGCAAGATGGGTTGCATGGCTGTCAGTGCATACGCGAGGCGGGTGGACAGGTACTTGCACAAGATAAAGCTACTAGCGTCGTCTGGGGAATGCCTAGTTTTGTCGTTAATGCCGGACTTGCCAATAAAATTCTTCCACTTAACCAAATCGCAGATGAAATTATGCACAGAATTCGTTTAAATCAAGTTCCTCCTACAGACCTGTAATGACAAAGATTATGGGTGTAAATAGCACTGATTTTGAGTATCTTCGGGAGTTAGTTCAGCATCATTCAGCCGTTGTGTTGTTTGGTGATAAAAGCTATCTAGCAGAGTTACATTTGCAGCCAATTATCGAATCGGCAGGATTCGCTTCTATCCCTGATTTGGTTACTTACTTACGAACTCACCCGTTTAATAGTCTTCACATCCAGACAATCGAGGCGCTAGTCACTAACGAAACCTCATTCTTCCGTGATAGCCACCCTTTTGAAGCACTGAAAAAATACGTACTACCAGAGTTAATTAAACAACGAAAAAGTGAGCGATCGCTCAACATTTGGTGTGCTGCCTGCTCTAATGGACAAGAACCTTATAGCATCGCCATACTAATTAATGAACATTTCCCCATGCTTCCCAATTGGTCTGTAAAATTAATTGCAACTGATTTTTCTACTAAGGTTTTAGCGCGGGCCCGCGAGGGACATTATAACCAGCTTGAAATGAATCGTGGACTATCTAAAAATATTCGCGATCGCTACTTTCAAAAGCTAGATACTGACTGGCAAATAAAAGAACAAATCCGTCAGATGGTTGATTTTCGTCAGTTGAATCTTTTACAACCTTGGTCATCTCTGCCACAGTTTGACGTTATCTTTTTACGGAATGTTTTAATCTATTTCGATATTGTTACCAAGAAAGCCTTGCTAAAAAAGATCAAGCAGCAATTAAGGCCAGATGGCTACTTGTTTCTGGGTAGTGGTGAAACGACTATCAGCTTAGATAAATCATTCAAGCGGGTTTTATTTGACAAAGCTATCTGCTATCGATTACACAATCCTGGAGTTAACATTGGCGATTGAGGTCAAAACTAGCAGGCTGCTGTTTGTTTGCAGCCACCTATACGCTTAAACAATCATAATTTCCAAACCAAGACCAGCAAATTAGTATCATTACAAAAAAAATAATTAGCCTTCATTATTTTATTATTGTTCCTTAGTATAAAAAACATTATATATTTATTTTTTTCGGGAAAATAGTGTTTTACCATACACACATAGATAGAAGAAAATACTGAATGCTTGCGATGCGTAAGTATATCTCTAATTTTCAGACTATGTAACCTAAAACACCAATTACCTCGTAAATAAGCATGTCTATTATCACTGGAACCTCTCTAAACGATGTTCTTAACGATACCCTCAACAACGATGTAATCAATGTTGACATAATTGATGCTAGTGCTGGTAATGACACTATTTATGCCGGGGAGGGACAAGACACCGTAGATTACAGCCTTAGTAGTGGTGTCACAGTATCAACAGATACAGTTCAAGAAAGTAATGGTACAGACCAACTTCTTAGTAGTGTAATTATTAGTTCAGCAACTGCGATAGATACAATAAACGCTTCTGCAAGCAATGTACACCTAATTAGCGATTTATGTGTAGAACAAGTCAACATCAGCAATATTTCCGTTTTCGATTCTTTAAATTTCCAAGTTGTGAACTTTGACAACGTTATCGCAAGTAATGGAAATGACTGCTTAACAGGAAATGCTGGAGTCAATACCCTGAACGGTGGTTGGGGAAATGAAAACTTTGATGGTAATGATATCTTAACTAGTGGAGCAGGATCTGATCTGACTTTTAACAGTAAGTTATTAAACAACCAAACTACGTGGCTTTTTCCCCAGACTGATTCTCAATAATCTTGAATTGCTAAAATAAACGGTCTTAACGATCCTTAAAATCTCTAAGTAATCGCCTAATAACGCAAGGCGAAAGTCAAAAGAATTGTATTCCATCCAAGCTTTGTAGACCGTCATTAGTCATTTGTGTTTACCAATTGGACTTTGGACAAATGACAAATGACAACCTCACTAGTGGATGTGCAATGTTTATTTGCGTAACAGCTTATTAGCAGACATCATAAAAAGCTACTCTTCTATTTTTTTCAGAGCATCAGGCTTGTGAGCAGCTTGTTTTCCTGTATGATCGCTTTCAACTAAGTACTCAGGGTTATCTTCACTTGCAGCAATATGGTGTTCTTTAATATCTGTAGGTGAAGTGAGTTTCTTTAATATTTTGCCAGTTGTCTTGCCTTGGGAAGTGTTCCATTCAACGCGATCGCCCTTTTTGAATTGTTCAGCCATATTTATCTCCTATCTGATGTTTTATATCTACTAACGTCACATTATGTCTGCGAGTGGAAAAGTAGCCATCATTCTAGTGATATAGGAATCCTATAGGACTAATACCCGATTTCATGCAATTCGAGTTACTTGCTGATTCACACGGGGACGGCCAAAGCGTTCCCAAGCACTCCCTCCTCGCAGAAATAACTCTAAAAAGCGCAATGGTTCTCCTGAATCGCCTTTTGACCAACCGGAACTACCAGGAGCAAAGGCTAAAGTTCCTTCAGACACCTTGAAGCTGCCATCAGAATAAACTGCATCACTCACCACATCTCCAATTCGGATCACGATCTTGCTTTGAGGCTCCAAATTCAGTGTATGCGCCCCAATAGTTGTTTTAATGTTGCCGTAGCCATCAATCCAGGCGATTCGATCTGGTGGAACATCTGGGATTTGCTCACTCTTGAGGCTATCTCCCAAAAGGCTAAAATCTTCATTCATAATGGCAGCCGCAGCCGGAGGAAAGACATCCCGTGAGCGAAACTGCGAACCGCCACGAGCAACGTTGACCACTCGTAACTCCTTTGTATAGTTTTTGATAAAGGAGAGGGTGTAGCCTGCATTCACACCCACTACTTTTACACCATTGGATAAAAGAGCATAAGTTAGTCCTTCACCTTCATTGTCTCGACGGGCTTCAGGATCATCCTGACGAGGCGCACAGTTATGATAAATTAGGCGATCGCTAGGGCCAGGGTTGAGTCCTAGTTGAGCAATCCAGAATCCCGTTGCCAAGGTACTGAATGCTGGAACCGAAAGCAAATGAATTTGGGCATCAGGAAAAGCCATCAGCAGACGTTGTGTGACTTCTGTAAATGCCGGATCTCCTGTACCGTAGTCTGCAATGACGCAGATAAACATTCTGCTACTCCTTCTAATGGGTGTAATTTGCAATCAATGGTTAGACAATGGTTGGTCTTCAAAAGCTCCAGTCAAAAGAGGTAGGGGAGCAGGGAGCAAGGGGGAGAGACTGGGAAGGAGCTTGTACTCCACCTAAGTCTTGCGCCCTTCATAACGGGGCTTCTTACCCATGCTTCGCTCCGCTTCACGAAAGAAAACGGAAGGGCTTGTTCCCCCTGCTCCCTGCCCCCTTCCCCTCTGCTTCTTTGGTGAACTTGCCTCATCAGCAGTCTACGTGTGATTTCAACTATATGCAAGATTTCTAGATAACATTGAGCGCAATTTTCCAGCCAAAAAATACTGGAACTACACAACTTAGATTAATTACATCAGTCATCATGTGATTACAGGTTTAAATAAGCAGTTGTCTGCTCATTTCACTCCTATTAATAACCTTAAAGTCCTAGTCAACGCAATGAAAACAATTACTTCACTTTTTAGCGAAGAACGCAACCAACTTCAGACAGATATTGATAACACGACTAACATCGAGGAGATAGTTAAGTTGGTTCAGAATCGACTTGATAATCTCGAAAGAATTTACATTGAAAAACTTAATTTAGCTCAAGTTCGTCTTGCTTCCTTTTTCCTAGATACCCTGCGGCAGTCCATTGCTACTCTTGCTGCGGCTAACTATTCTCAAATTACTCCAGCAGAGCAAAAGCAATTTCCTAACTCAGGTACAAACCTTTTTTCCAGCAGATTAATCCTAAAACTGCTAAAAGGGCTAATTTATATAGGCATCTTAGGTTCGTTGTTCTCTTTAACTAAAACTACCCCAGGTGCATGGATGGCTATCTTACTAACCTCTATACTTCTAGGGATAGAAGTTGTGCTTCAACTTGAGTCAAAGAGCCAGCAAAATTCTATATCTTCAGAGCTATTGGAATTACCTAAACCTATGCTCCAGGTTGATAGCAAAGTATTTTTAGATCATCTTGGCGATGCTCTCAACACTATCGACCTAGCAGTAGCTAGAGTAGAAGAATGGAATAAACATGAAGGCGACTTAGCAATAGAAGAACTGCCAGAGCTATTGAATTTTCTGCAAAGGCTAATGGGCGCATCAAAACTTGATAAACCCCAAATGGCTTATGAACTAGCAAAACTTCTGCCACAGATTTTAATGTCTCAAGGAATTAACGCTCAAATTTACCGACCAAATGACCCGCATAGCGATCGCAATTATTTTGACTTTGAGCCAAGTATCGACCCCGATACCAAAGATCACGTAACTCTAACTCCGGCTTTATTGAAAGGCGATCGCTTAATTCGTCGCGGTAGGGTAATTGAGCCAGCATATTCCGCTTCTAAAGAATAATAGACAATAAGGGTATGGAAATTTTAGAAACAATCGGTTTTGATTTGGGGCACGGTGAAACGGCTGTAGCTAAAGCTGTAGTGGAAAGCATCGACCCCCCCCAGATGCTGGAGATTAATAACAGGAAGAACCAAATTACAGCCCTTGGTTGGCATCCTAAACTTGGTTATCTTGTCGGTGAACAAGCATTAATTCAAGCTGGCGTTACCCAACTGACAATTTCTTTCAAGCAAAAACCCAACAACGATCCTAAATATCGAGAAACAATTAGCACTTTTGTAGCAACCTACTACCGACTTTTGAAAGAAAGCAAACAACTCGAAAGCGGGGAAAGTAGCTATTTTTACATAGGTTGCCCTTCAGGATGGTCACTTAGCGATCGCACCGAATACCAAAAGCTACTTCAAGAAGCTGGTATTCCCCAACTAAATGTTGTACCCGAATCGCGGGCTGCTTTCATGCAAGCCAAAGAAGCCGGAAAACTGGAGTATGACAAACTTGTTGCATCGGTGCTAATTGTCGATATTGGTTCTTCAACCACAGATTTTACTCTGGTTAAGAGCTTAGAAGAGATCCCGATAGATTTCGGGAGTAATACTTTAGGTGCATCGCTAATTGACAAAGCTATTTTTGCCCGGACTCTCGCCAACCACGAGCAAAAAGCATTACTCGAAAAAGTATTTAAGGAATATCCGCATCACCAAGCTCGTTGTGAACTTGCTTGTCGCAAAGCTAAAGAAGATTACTTTTCTAATGAACAGCTATACAGCGATCCTGAATCCTTTGCGCGTGGCTTCGAGTCGATTAACGAACAGATTTATTTTATTCCTCAAGTTAATAAATTGATGATGGAGGAAATTTTAAACCAGCCTTTACCTGAACTGGGGCATCATAGTTGGGTGCGATCGTTTAGCGACTCTTTAACTGAGGCGAAAGAAAAGCTAGAAAAACTTGGAATTGTGCCGAAACTTTTGCTAATGACTGGTGGTGCATCTCGCATGAAGTTTACCCACTTGCTTTGTCAGGAAATGTTTCCCGAACCAGGAACGCTACTTCGCCCCGATCCAGAACCAGAACGGTGCATTGCACTGGGATTAGCACGAGTAGGACGATGGGATCTGCGTGCTGCTGCTTTTAAGGAAGAAGTCAACAAATTATTTACCTCGAATACGCTTAAAGGTTTGATTGAAAGGCATATCCCGGAGTTAATCGAATCATTAACTAAGCCTTTGACAGATGGCTTGATTGTCAACGCAGTTAAACCAGCTTTAAAAGATTGGCAAAAAAACAAAATACGGACTTTAGCCGATTTGGAAACAGCTTTAATCAGTCGGGCAGAACAGTGGCTCAAAAGCGAACGCGCTGTGCAGATAATTAATCATCAATGCGCTTCTTGGTTTAGCAATAAAATCCAACCCGATTTAGCCGCACAAACCGATCCAATCTGTCGAAAGTTTCACATACCTAGAAGCAGCTTAAGGTTTCAGGATAGTATTGACCCAAATTTTGTTAACCCAGAGTTACGAATTGGAGATGCTATTCTGGCTGAAACAGTGGGCTTTATTGTCAATGTAGTAATTGGCGGAGGAACTGTAGCTAGCATCATCACTCTTATATTAACTGGACATTTAACCTGGCCTATCGCCCTAGTATATGGGGCTTCGGTTATGGCGGCAGGAATGGAGCTAAATCGCAAGAGTGTTCAAGAAGTAATCAAGACGAATGTGGATGTACCTAGTTGGGTTCGTTCTAGTTTTTTGAGTGACAAAAAAATTGAGGAGATGTGTGAGCAAATAAAGCCTGAGTTAGAGAAAGTTCTTCAAGAACAATTGACAGCAGATAAAGAGGCTTTTGATAAACTGATTAGCAAAGTTGAGCAAGGTCTGCAAAAAACCCTTTCTACCAAAGTTCAATCTTGTATAATTCTGATCCAATAGTGGTGATATGTAACATTAGTAAACTTTAGAAAAGAGAGAAAAGCCCCATTTAAATTTAGTTATTGAGACACAACAATAACAATTATGTTATCTAAATTTTCTGTTTTACAGTGACTTAAATATGTAACCTGTTTAGAAGTTAATGATTCAAACAATAGTTGTTTTTATAATTATTGGGCTGATTCTCACCGGGATTTTAATCAATCCTGTTCTAGTAAAAAGGCGAAGAAACCGTCTCAAATACCGTCCTTTTCCCCCACTGTGGAATGCAATTATTGAGAATAATCTTCCTATTTATCTGTGTCTCTCTCCCAATGAAATCAGACGACTTCAGGGACATATTCAAGTATTCTTAGCAGAAAAGCAATTTATTGGCTGTAGAGGATTACAGGTGACGGAGGAAATGAAACTGACCATTGCTGGTGTTGCCTGTTTACTCCTATTAAATGAACGTGGGCAATACTTCCCTAGACTTCGTTCAATTTTAGTCTATCCTAATGCTTATTTTGTTCAAGAAACGAATTCTATCGGAAATTATGTTGTTGAAGAAAGACGTGTGGCAAGACTGGGTGAATCGTGGGCAAATGACCAAGTAGTAGTGTCTTGGGAACAGGTGAAACAAGACATTAATAACTGGGAAGACGGACGTAACGTTGTGCTTCATGAATTCGCCCATCAGTTAGATCAAGAAGATGGTAAAGCTGAAGGAGTTCCTATACTCCAAAGCAACTCAGACTATACTATATGGGCGAAGGTGATGACAGAAGCATATCAGCAACTTTGTAATGATGTTCTACAAGGCGCAAAGACAGTAATGGATAGCTATGGTGCAACGAATCCCGCAGAATTTTTTGCCGTAGCAACTGAGACATTTTTTGAGAAACCACACCAATTGCTGTCTAAGCATCCGGCACTTTATGAACAATTGCAACGTTACTATCAATTAGATCCTGTGCAATGGGTGTAAAATAAGTAATTAGGCAACAATAAATCACATTATGTCCAGTTAATCAACCTTCCTTCAAAATATTTTATGAATTACGAATTACGCATTACGAATTACGAATTATCTTAACTAAGAGCTTTTCTTCGCTAGAATCTTCAAAGCTACTGCTTCAGGGATGGGCATCACTGATAACCGATTTCCTTGTCTCACCAACATCAACTCTTCGGCGCTAAACTCTTCTTTGAGTATTGATAGCAAGATGGGGTTAGAAAAAGCCTCAACAAATTCCACTACAACTGTTTGCCACCGAGGGGATTCGGAACTTGATTTCGGATCGTAGTATTTACTTTCTGGCTCAAACTGTGTCGGGTCAGCAATATTTTTTTTCACTACACGCATTAACCCAGCAATATTAGGAGGATTAGCATTGGAGTGATAGAAAAAAGCTAAGTCTCCTTCATCCATTTGGCGCAAAAAGTTGCGAGCTTGATAATTGCGAACACCGTCCCAGATAGTCTCGTTCTGCTGTTGAAGATCAGCAATACTATAGGCTTCTGGTTCTGATTTCATTAGCCAATAATTCATCTAGAGAAATTATGTATATACAAAAGCATTTTAATTTTGAGCAAGTCAATAAGTTCGTAGTAAGGACTTTAGTCCTTATTTTTTAGCATTAAAGTGCTTACTACAAACCTTCTTGTACTAGCTTAGACATTGTACTAGTGAATATTTGGCTTAACTGCGGTAAGCTATAACAGCATAAAACGGATCTCCTCCAGATGCACCCAACCACTGCAATAAATTGGGTAATGTTGACTTATGAGCTATAACTTCTGCGGTTGTAAATCCTGGAACTGATGCAAAGTAAGCTTTGACTAATTCTACTCGCTGTGCTTCTGAAGCCTCTCGCCAAGCCTGAATCGCTTTTTCAAAAAACATCCGGTTAGAAAAGCTGATAATTGCGACACCACCGGGTTTCAAGATACGGTAAATTTCAGAAAATACTGCTTCTGGATATTGCACATATTGCACAGATACGCAATTGAGAACAGCATTAAAATCTTCATCTGGTAAAGGTAGCTGCGGATTTTCGTTAAGATTTTGCACAAAGTAATGATTTAAACGGGCATTTCGTGCTAATTCCTCAGCGTTGAGTCCGTGTCCTTCCACATGAGCAAACTGCGTCTCTTCTGGTAGATGAGACACCCAACTGCTCATCATATCAAAGATGCGGGTGTTGGGTTTGAGGCGATCGCGATATAAATCCGTTAGCTGTTGAATAAATCCTTCATCGACATGGGTAACAAAGCGGGGATAGGCATAGAACAGCTTATCGTCTTTGTCGTCTAATTTCTGGCGTTGATTTGGTCTTAATTGCATAAATCTCTGTTTTGGAGTACTTTTCTCAAAAAATGCAGCAATTTCAGGTATTGTTCAAAAAACACTATGTAACATATTTTAATAACAGCAAGACACATAAACGAGTCTAAATAGCAGCATTCAAATTTATCAATTCAATGTTTTATAAATTACATATTTTGCGGTATATTTGGCGACAAACGCGCCTATTGGGATTATTACCATATTTGAGCTTGTTACTTTGGATGCTTCCCTTATTATTATTTACTTCTGGGCACAATAGCCTGATGGCACATGATGAAGCGCTTTACGCTTCGCGTGCGCGTTTGATGTTTGATTCTGGTAATTGGATAACTCCTTGGGAAAAAGCACATCATAAAACTCCTGGCCCTTATTGGATAATTGCCAGTTTCTACAAGCTGTTTGGAATGAGTGATACTAGTGCGCGTCTTCCTAGTATGATTGCTAGCATTTTTAGTTTATGGCTGGTGTATGAAATCGGCAAAATTATGCTAGGCAAAAAATTAGGTTGGCTAGCTGCGGCGATTTTAAGTGTGGAGTTTTTCTGGCTGCAATACTCTCGCTTAAGTACACCTGATATACCGATGGTTTTATTAGTACTTTTAGCCATTTTGTCTTTAATAAAAGCGGAATTATATCTTCAATATCGCTATTTTTGGAGTTTTATAGCTGGTTTAAGTTTAGGTTTAGGCTTCTTAGTCAGAAGCTTTATGATTTTTTTGCCAATTATAGCTTTATTCCCTTATTTAATTTGGGAACATCGCCGTCATCATCATCTTACTAATCCATTTTTTTATTTAGGCTTTTTTGTAGGTTTAATCCCTACCTGTGTTTGGCTGTGGTTAAGTTGGCTGCACTACGGAAATCAAAGTTTTGACGAGTTGCTCAAGTTTGTTGTACAGCTAGGTTCTGAAAATAATTATAGAAATGATCGGCTATTTTATTTATGGAATATTCTTTTAAAAGCATTTCCTTGGCCTTTATTCGGACTTTTAGGTTTATTTTTGACTGTACGTCGTCCTATTAATCGTTATCAGTTAATATTAGTTGGCTTTCCACTTGTCCTATTTTGTGAACTTAGCCTTTTTAGTACTCGTCTTCCTCACTATAGTCTTTGCCTTTATCCGTTTGTAGCTTTGCTTGCATCTGTGGGTTTAAATTGGTTAGGTAGTATTTACGAAACAGGAATTACGCCGCAATTACCTCTTGAAAAAGGTAAAATAAATATATTAAGCCTTTTTGCAAAAAAGAATCTTCCTCGAAATCTCAGCTATGGCTTTGGGGGGTTCGGTGTTCTACTTGTAATAGTCAGTATTGGTATTCTTAATTGGGGTAGTTTTGACATCCGCAAGTATGCATCTATTGGCTTGGCTATGGGTTTGGGTTGGTTAATTTTACCTGTGGTGTGGATTAGTCGTTACCACTTTGGCAAGAAGTTTCTCACAGCGCGTTATTGGATTGCAGGCTGGTTAATTCCTTGTTGGTTAGCTTTGGCGATGACTGGTAGCATAGGGCTTTTAAGTGATTATAACCCTGTTTTAAGAAGTTTTTTACAACAAGGTGCGATCGCTCCAATTCTTCAATCTCATCCTACCTACTATGTGGAAATAGACCCAAAAACCCAAGTATTGCTTAATTTCTATCTTTCTATTCACCCTCAACAAGTAGCCTCTATTTCCCAAATACCAGCTTTGAGCTATGCTTGGATATATGCTGACCAGTCCCCTAAATTATCTCGACCTCACCGCATTCTGGGTACAGTCAAAGAGTACCAGTTAATTCAAGTTCTTCCCTAAGACAGATGGAAAAATCTTTGATTGTAATTGGGTATTTTGTTCAAGTCTTCGTTACTACTTTGATACATTCTGTTTTGAGAAGGACTAAATTATCAGTCTCAAAAACAGCGCAAGAGTTCATTAATGTCGCTAAAACAGGTAAAGACTTCTGTAAATTTGCGTTCGCTTGTTGTGCTGCTGGCTGATATTGTTGTAGCCAAGTGTTTTTAGTTATATATTCTGGAAGGAATGCAGAACGTTCTAATAACCAAAAAGTTACATGATATTTTTGGATAAAGTCTTTAACCTGATTAATATCTTCAGTATATTGAGCATTAATAAGGTCAATCATCCGCTTACGAAATTGAGCGTAATATTTGGTATGGAAAGGTAAAGCATATTCTTTACCCACTAAAATTGTTCTTTGGGCAAATAGAGGTATGTTATCTGCTTCTTCAGAAGTAGAGGCTATGACAATATTTTGCGGTTGCTTTTGCAAAAAATTATATAATGTTGGAACTTGACCTTGTACATAAAGGGTTTTAGGAAAAACTTTTAAGCTGAAGCTGCTAGGGTACAAAATGAGTCCTGCACCAAGGATTATAATAGTTCCCAAGATGAGGATTTGTTTCTCATTTTCTCGTGCCCATCGAAATGTAGCATCTAGAATCAAGATAATAGAAATTGCTGTTGCAATAGCAAGTACCATCCTAAAAGTATGATGGGTGTAGCGGCTAGGCCAGTGCAGTTTAAAAGCTAAGGCATGGGCAGTAAAAAACATTATTGAACTAGCTATTACTGCCTGGAGTAATAGTTTTACTTCATCGTTTACTTCTTTAGTTAGGGGAAAGTGAAGCTTAAATTTTAAGATTATTGGTAATAATAAACCCAATAATAATTGAGGAGGTGCAATTAAAGCAATAAATCCGCTATCTCTACCAAAAAACCAATAATTAATAATATTATGACTAAAATAGCTAACTCTTCCTCCAGGCCAGTAATCCGGCATAGTTCTGGCAGCAGCAGCAGTAATTGGCGGGCCAAATTGTGATGATTGAATGGCATAAGGTAAAATTACAATTCCAGTAACTATAATGGCTGCTGCAAATAAAATAAAATCTTTTCGGTTTTGAGAGATAGTTATCTGCCCATTTTGCCAGCGAAATAATCTTAGGGCTAAAATTAATAAATCCACAAAACCTATTAAAGGGTACATTAAACATTGGAGTGCAAGTACAATTAAGATACCTAACCCAGAAGCTCGTATTGAATAATATAGAAAAGCTAAAAATAGAGGATAAATAAAATCTCTAGGAGTAGCAGAAAATAGGTCATCATGCATACAAAGACTTTGATTTAAAAGTAAGGATGCGATAAACCCCACCATTGGAACTGGTAGTATCTGCATAGAGACTGCAAAGCAATAGCTAGTAGTAATTAGCCCTAGTAGTATTGGAAAAATTTTGCTAAAAAAAGTTAGATTGATGCCTAAAGCTGCAATTATCTTATAAAGAATCCCATATCCAATTGGTGTCACTGACTGAAAATAATCCGCGATTAAATCCCCAGGAAATAAATCTGGATTAAAGTAACGATACATCCAAGAAATATATTCCCGTGCATCGTCGCTGACTATATATTTACTGCTGAAAGCTTTTTGCAGCCCCATAAGAATATAGCCAACAGCAAAAGTTAGACTTAGACTGTACCAAAAGATGATAGTCAATTTAAATTTATTTGGTCTGCTTTTTTGAGTTATAGGCGTTGTGAAAAATTTTTGTAATTGTGGAATTAGCATTATGCACGCCCATGTCTCAATGAATTGTGTTAATTAATAAAATCAAAAGCTTTTTTCAATTTTTATGATTGTACAATATTCAAGTATTGAGGAGTCATTTCTAGTTAATAATTCTAGTAGCACTCTGTTTTCTAAGCACAACAAATGTATTCAGGACTATTCAGGTAATAAAAATTACTAAAAATTTCTCTTTGCTCCCCTGCTCATTTCACGATGATTTCACTTTTTCGCGTTGCTCCCAAATGCCTCTTTTGAGCTATGATTTGGATATAGGGTAAGCAGTCTCCTAAATTATCTCGACCTTACTGCATTATTGGCACTGTCAAAGAGTATCAGTTGAATGGATTTATTCCCTAAGACAGATGTCAAGCACTATTGCTAAAAGAACAAGTTTAGTTATAATAATAGTACGCATACTAAGTATTTTGCTAAATGGTTTCTACATCTAATCACTCCCCACCTTTAGATTCGTGGCAGCAAAATCTGGCACCATACAATTTGGGCTACAGAATCAAATTAGTCTCGCAACTCCTCAGTCGCAAGTTTACAGATAAACTAGAACCTTTTGGACTTACGCCATTTCACTGGCTAGTGTTGTGCTGTTTATGGCAAGAAGATGGTTTACCGACTTCTAGTATTGGGGACAAACTCAAACAAGTAGGAGGGACTTTAACAGGCGTACTCGATCGCATGGAAGAACGCGGCTTGGTGCGTCGAGAACGCGACACTTATGATCGCCGCATCTGGCGAATCTGGCTAACGGATGCAGGTAAGGAACTAGAAACTGTTTTACCCCCAATCGCCGCAGCAGTGCGTGATGAAGCGATGGATGGTATTTCTTTTGCTGACCGAGAACTATTTTCCCAAATATTGAACCGGGCGATCGCTAACCTCTCCTAAAGATGATCCCATAATCACCCGACCGGGGGAGGTGCTGTAAAGATTTGTTTTGAGATAATAATACGCATACTAAGGAAATAAGAATTTTTTTCTGGAAATACTACGCATTCTAAATAAAAGCCTATCAATCAAATTACTGCAAGAAGAAACAAGTTAACAATCATGAAAACTAATACTTTTAACGGACGCAACGGACACAAAACCCCAGTTATCGAAAAACAATTGATTCCTGATTCCGAGACTTTAGAAACTGTCACCATAAAAACATCCACAACAGCAGAAGCACCTGTTGTAACACCTGAGATAGAGAAAGAAAAAGCACCTCCATCGAAGCGGAAAAGACCGAATAATTTAATTTTGGCAGCATTAGGTGTGGGTGCGATCGCCGCAGGTGGTTTTGGTTATCACTATTGGCAATATGCCTCCACCCATCAGGAAACAGACAACGCTACCGTTGCTGGAAACATCCACCAAGTTAGCAGCCGCATTCCGGGAACTGTAAGTGAAGTGCTGGTGGATGATAACCAACTGGTGCAACCAGGACAATTATTGGTGAAGTTAGATCCACGAGACTATCAAAGTCAGGTACAACAAGCACAAGCCGCCCTAGAAAATGCTCGTGGACAGGCGCAAGCTGCCCAAGCAAATATTGCTTTAAGTTCACAAACCACTACGGGTAAGACAACTCAAGCACAGGGTGATGTTAGCAGTGCGGTAGCAGCAATTTCTACAGCACAAGCAGCAGTACAAGAAGCCCAAGCTGGTATTCCTGCCGCCCAAGCAGCAGTACAAGAAGCCCAAGCTGGTATTCCTGCCGCCCAAGCCCAAGTAGCGCAAACAAATGCGAATTTGGAAAAAGCCCAAGCAGATTACAATCGTTACAACGAATTGTATAAAACAGGTGCGATTCCTCGCCAACAGCTAGATACAGCCAAGGCAGCTTATAATGTGGCTACCGCACAGAAAAACGCCGCGATTCAGGGAGTACAACAAGCCCAAGCCAAGTTAGCCTCTGCCAAAGTTGGTGTAGCTCAAGCCCAGTCTCAATTAGCACAGGCGCAAGAGAATGTTACCAACGCCCAAGCTAAATTGGCAGCATCTAAGGGAGGATTGCAACAAGCTACCGCAGGTGGACAAGATACCACAGTGAAACGTAGCCAATATGAAGCGGCAAAAGCGGCGATCGCACAATCGGAAGCATCGCTCAAAAACGCACAATTGCAACTATCTTATGTTAATATTACCGCTCCTAGTGCCGGACGAGTTGGTAGAAAAACTGCGGAAGTTGGCAACCGAGTCCAAGCAGGAACACCATTAATGGCGATCGTGGATAACAACTATTGGGTAGTTGCGAACTTCAAAGAAACTCAATTAGAAAAGATGCGCCCAGGAGAACCAGTAGAAATCAAGCTGGATACTTTTCCTCATCATACCTTTACTGGTCATGTTGACAGTATTTCCCCAGCTTCCGGCGCTCAGTTTGCCTTATTACCACCGGATAACGCTACAGGTAACTTTACCAAAGTTGTGCAGCGCATTCCAGTAAAAGTAGTTTTCGATCAAAAGAGCATTCAAGGGTACGAATCACGGATTACTCCGGGGATGTCTGCGGAAGTTGCTGTGGAAGTCAAGTAATATCATGTCCACTAAATTACCCATAATAGTCGAATTACCCCCCTTAATCCCCCCTTATAAAGGGGGGAAACAAGAAAATAAATCTAGTTCCCTCCCCTTTATAAGGGGAGGGTTAGGGTGGGGTTCTTGGGGTTTAGTAAATAATCAACCGGATATCATTAATACTAAAATTGCCTGTAAACAGATAAAAACCTCTTTCTACCTATGAAATTTTCATACATCTAAAGACAGGCGTATAGAGATGAGGTGAGATGATATTTATAAAAGCAGATTGGTATAAAGTAAGCCTTACATGAAAAAATCGCTACTACCTGCTTTAAGGTCAAGAAACTATCAACTATTTTTTGCCGGACAAGGTATTTCCCTAATTGGGACGTGGATGACGCAACTTGCCACAATTTGGCTAGTTTATGATTTGACAAACTCCCCATTAATGTTAGGAGTTGTAGGATTTTCGAGTCAAATTCCTAGCTTTTTTTTAGCTCCCTTTGGCGGAGTATTTGTAGATCGCTTTTCTCGGTATCGTACTTTAATTAGTACACAAGTCTTGGCGATGATTCAATCGTTAACATTAGCAGCACTGGCGCTGACTGGTGTGATTCAGGTATGGCACATCATTGCCTTGAGTTTATTTCAAGGACTTATTAACGCTTTAGATGCACCAGCCCGCCAAGCATTTGTGCCAGAATTGGTTGAACGTAGAGAAGATTTAGGCAATGCGATCGCTATTAACTCCACGATGATCAACGGTGCTAGATTAATTGGCCCTGCGATCGGGGGTTTGCTAATTGCCAGGGTTGGAACTGCTTATTGTTTTTTATTTGATGGTTTGAGCTACATTGCTGTAATCGCCGCTTTATTGACAATGAAAGTTAAACCTTGGAAAAATGTAGTAACTGACGGTAATCCCTTACAAAAAGTCAAAGAGGGATTTGTATATGCTTTTAGCTTTCCACCGATTCGAGCAATCTTATTGCTATCAGCTTTAGTCAGCCTCATGGGGTTGCAAAACACTATTTTAGTACCAGTTATTGCAGAACAAGTTCTCAAAGGTGGTGCAGAAAGTTTGGGTTTTTTGATGGCGGCTTCTGGAGTTGGAGCCTTAACTGGTGGTATTTATTTGACTACGCGCCAAACAATCTTAGGGATTGGTAAATTGATTGCTTTAGCACCAGCAATTTTAGGAATTGGTCTAATTGCCTTTTCATTGTCTCGATTTTTGCCACTCTCTTTATTTACAATGTTGTTTGTTGGCTTAGGTACAATTCTCCAAATTGCTGCTAGCAACACCTTTTTACAAACAATTGTTGAAGATGACAAACGTGGGCGATTGATGAGCTTATACACAATGTCATTTTTGGGGATGATTCCCGTGGGTAATTTATTGGGAGGCTTTTTAGCCAGTCATATCGGCGCTCCCAACACTTTAATAATTGATGGTATAGTTTGTATTTTAGGGTCGATCATTTTTAGCAGAGAGTTACCTGCTTTAAGGAAAATGATGCGTCCAATTTATGAGGAAAAGGGTATTATCAAAGCTCAGAAAGTTTAAATAGAAATCATATTTTATTCTCGCTGTGCAGAGATAAGGATAAAATGTAATTAAGAGATTTTTTACAACTTAAGTTTGAAACAGGAACAACCCTATGGCTAATACAGGTGTAATTCGTCAGCAAGCACCACCAGAGAGTGTACCGCTAAGAACCTGGATTGGTGTATTAGCCAGTATGCTTGGTGCATTTATGGCGGTATTGGATATTCAAATAACTAATGCTTCGTTGCAAGATATTCAAGCAAGTTTAGGAGCAACCCTAGAAGAAGGTTCTTGGATTTCTACAGCGTATCTTGTAGCAGAAATTGTGGTAATTCCTTTAACAGGATGGTTATCACGAGTATTTTCTTTACGTCGTTATTTGGTAGTAAATACTGCACTATTTATTTTCTTTTCTATATGCTGTGCTTGGTCGTGGAATCTCAATTCCATGATTTTCTTTCGCGCCTTACAAGGTTTGAGCGGAGGAGTATTAATCCCCACCGCTATGACAGTTGTATTAACGACTTTACCTCAATCTAAGCAATCAGTTGGACTAGCTGCATTTGGGTTTAGTGCAGTTTTTGCACCTTCAATTGGCCCAACATTAGGAGGTTGGTTAACAGAAAACTTTGGTTGGGAATACAACTTTTATATAAATGTAATTCCTGGGGCATTAATGCTAGCTGGTGTTTGGTATGGAATTAAGCAAGAAAAACCCCAAATTAATTTACTGAAACAAGGTGATTGGTGGGGAATTATTGCGATGGCTATTGGGTTAGGTTCCCTGCAAGTTGTTTTAGAAGAAGGTAGCCGTAAGGATTGGTTTGGTTCAGCGTTGATTGTCCGCTTAAGTGTGATTGCGGTAATTTTTTTGGCGATATTTTTCTTTATAGAATTAACTCGAAAGCAACCATTTATTGATTTACGGCTTTTGTCTAGACGTAACTTTGGTTTAGCCAGTGTTGTCAATGTCTCGTTAGGAGTAGGGTTATATGGTTCAATTTATGTTTTACCGTTGTATCTTGCCCAAATTCAACAATACAATGCGTTGCAAATTGGTGAAGTGTTAATTTGGGCTGGTATTCCTCAACTGTTTATTATTCCCCTCATCCCCAAATTGATGCAACGCATTGATGTGCGTTTAATGGTAGCTGTTGGTGTGACTTTGTTTTCCATCAGTGCATTTATGAACTCTGGGATGACTAATGAAACAGGATTAGATCAGTTACGGTGGTCGCAAATTGTGCGTGCAATGGGACAACCTTTAATTATGGTACCGCTTAGTTCTATTGCCACTGCTGGATTAAGTCCGAAAGAAGCAGGTTCGGCAAGTGGTTTATTTAATATGATGCGGAATATGGGCGGTTCTATCGGAATTGCATCTTTAGCCACATTGTTAACTAATAGAGAGCAATTTCACTCGAATAGATTGGGTGATGGAATATCTTTATATAACCCAGAAACTCAACAGCGAATTGACCAAATGACGCAGTATTTTGTCAGTAAAGGAGCAGATTTAAGTACAGCACAAAATCAGGCGATCGCAGCCATATCTAATATAGTCCGCCGGGAAGCATTTGTGCTGGCTTTTAACGATTGTTTCTATTTTATTGGTATTGCCTTATTATTCAGTGGACTTGCTATTTTATTCCTTAAAAAGGTTAAACCCACTGGTGGCGCTGTTGCTCATTAAATTTGTTTACTAGGTTACAATGTCTGATAAAACTACTAAGGTACTAAAATGGTCGTTAGCCAAAGTGAGTACTATATCTCCCCAGAAGAATATCTAGAAGGCGAGAAATTTAGTGAAATCAAACACGAGTATATTGATGGGCAAATCTACGCAATGGCAGGGGCAAGTGATGCCCATGTCACAGTAGTAGGAAACTTGTTTATCCTTCTACGAAACCATCTCCGGGGTAGTGGTTGCCGTGTCTACATGTTAGATATGAAAGCACAAATTGATGTCATAAATCGCTATTTCTATCCCGATGTGATGGTGACATGCGATCCACGAGATAGAGAATCTGAATATTTTAAGTCCCATCCTTGCTTAATTGTCGAAGTGCTTTCTGAGTCAACAGAAGCGTATGACAGAGGTAAGAAATTTGCAAGTTATCGGCACTTAGAATCACTACAAGAATATGTGCTAATTTCACCAGACCGAATGAGTATCGAATCCTTCCGTCGCAATGAAGAAGGACATTGGGTACTTTACCCTTATGAAAAAGAACAAGAAGTGCATTTAGCTAGTGTTGATTTTCGGTGTGCGATCGCAGAAATATATGAAGATGTAATATTAGTACCTTAATCTAACATTTCAAGGTCAATTCCTAGTTGTAATTTTACTTAAATTCTACTCAAAATTTTGTTGTGAGCTAGTCTTTAATAGATAAATTACTTTCCAATACAAAATTTGCTAAAAATTTTATCTAAAACTGATTCTGTAACCTCTTCTCCGGTGATTTCTCCTAGTGCTTGAATCGCACCCCGTAAGTCAATTGTCCAGAAATCAAGAGGTAACTGCTGGGCAATTGTTGCTTGTACTTGTTCTAAAGAAATTTTCGCTTGAGTTAAGGCTGCTGCTTGCCTTTGATTGATAGCTAAATCCATATCAGCAGCTTGAACTTTTCCCGATTGAATTATCTCTAAAATTGCTGTTTCTAAAGCATCAATACCTTGATTTTTGGATGCGGCTGTGGCAATTTTAGATTTTAGGCTGTACTTTTGGTGCGCTTCCAGCGCAACTTGGATTTTGGATTGAATATTTTTGCTTTCGTCTTCTTCTAATAAATCGATTTTGTTAATAACTAGAATTAATGGACGGTGTTGCACCTGCTCATAAATTTCTTGATCGCCTTCCGTCCAACCGGCTGAAGCGTCAATGGTAAGCAAGACTAAATCAGCTGCATTGGCAGCCCGACGCGATCGCTCGACACCAATTTTTTCCACTTGGTCTGTTGTTTCCCGAATCCCTGCTGTATCAAGCACTTGTACGGGAATTCCCCCGACAACTAACTGAGATTCCACCACATCGCGGGTTGTACCAGGTAAGTCAGTTACAATGGCGCGATCGCTCTGGCTCCAAGCGTTCAATAAGCTTGACTTACCCACATTCGGACGCCCCACAATTGCCACTTTTAAACCTGTGCGTAGCAACTCACCTTTGTCTTTGGTTGCCAATAATCTAGTGATTTCTGCGGCAATTTTCTCAATTTCTGATATTATGACTTTATCATCCAACGGTGGCAAATCTTCCTCAAAATCAATTCGAGCTTCGATTTCTGCCAAAATATCTAAGCAGTTGGCGCGTAACTGCCGAATCGGATCAGCTAATTTTCCCTGCAAACCAGCTAAGGCAGTTTGGGCAGCTTGAGGTGATTTAGCTCCTACTAAATCAGCAATACCTTCGGCTTGAGTTAGATCCAATCGCCCATTCAAAAAGGCGCGGAGAGTAAATTCTCCAGGTTGGGCTAGTCTAGCACCGTTTTCCAAACACAGTTGTAATACCTGCTGCACTGCCATAATTCCCCCGTGGCAATGGAATTCCACCACATCTTCACGGGTGTAAGAACGGGGTGCTTTCATAATCAACAACAGGGCTTCATCTACCAGTTGTTGCGTCTGGGGATGGCGAATGTAACCGTAAAGAATCCGATGACTTTCCCAAATTTGTCGCCCTGGTGCGTGAAAGAGAGTTTGGGCTAGAGCCATTGCTTGAGAACCGGACACCCGCACAATACCAACACTACCCTGCTGAGGGACAACAGCAGTGGCGATCGCAGCGATAGTTCCAGTAGTAGCAAAAACTTCTGACATGAGCGCCTTTCATAAGAGTGAGGAGAGACGCGATTAATGAGCCAGCGCGTTGCGGTGAATCCAGCGCTGTAGGCGGGTTTCCCGCCGTAGGCGACTGGTGAACCCGAAGGGGGGTTCCCCCCGTTGTAGCGACTGGCGTCGCGTCTGTACTTAAGAGTCAAAATCATAACTCATAACTGATAACTTTCTAAATGGTAAGTATTTAGACTAATGAGATGGCAAGTGCCAAGGTAAAATTTACCTGGAGAGTCATGCCTGATAGTAAAGAGTTAGGGGTAAATATTATAACTCCTGTACAGACGTGATCAATCGCGTCTCTGCTCATAACTTATAGAAAGAGGAATTTACTGTGGAGCAAAAAATTAACTGCGCTGTAGCCTGTGTTAACGGATGTGTTTTAGGGGATAAATGCCCCAATATCGAGTTTAGAGAGGCCGCTACAAAATTTATTGAAGATACTCCGCTAGATCAAATGTTGGAGTTGGCACAAGAACGGCTGCGTAAAAAAATGACGGAACCGCCAAAATGGGTTCTTCCTGAAGATATATAATATTAGCGGCAACAGGCACAAGCAAGATAGCGTAAAGATTAAATAGTATCTGGATCTATATTTAATTCTCGCAGTTTTGCCGCCAAGCGATCGCTGCGTTGCTTTTCTTGTTCAGCCTGTTGTGCGACTTCTTCGGGTGTGGGAACCAGTTTTCCTTCAGGCGTGAAAAAGCGTAGCTTTTCTTGATAAACCCCTAAATATAAACCTAGCTGTTGACTCCACAAGCAGCTTTGGGGATTGGGTTCCAACGATTGATATTTACCATCAAGCAAATGATACCCTGAAAATTCTAAGGTTTCCGGGTCAAACCAGAAGTAATCTGGTGTGCGAAAGATATCTTGGTAAATTTGTTTTTTTAAGCCTTTATCAGTGTCGCCTGTGCTATCCGAGATGATTTCTATAATTAGATTAGGATATTTGCCATCTTCCTCCCAGACAACCCAACTTTTACGGGGTTTGCGTTCAGTCCCCAGTACGACAAAAAAATCTGGCCCCCGGAAGTTTTCTGATTTGCGCTGGCGTGGACTGTAGTAAATAGTGAGATTACCCGATGCATAAAAGTCATTGCGATTTTGCCACAACCACTCTAAGCATTGGATGAGCAGTGTCATTTGTAGCCGATGCAAGTCAGTTTCCAAAGGCGGTTCGTCACTATATAAATCCCCTGGCGGATATATAACATCTTTTGGGACTTCAAAATCTTTGGTGACAGACATGATAAAGTGTCTCAGTGCTATAAGTTTAGCGTAGCAGCGAGGAGCGTAGACGCTATCTATAAAAACCGTTCGATGATAATCTCGTCCACATACGTTCCTTTGATTTTAGCCTGTCTTTGCGCCGTCCCAATTATGTGAAAACCACGTTGGAGATAGCTAGCTAACGCTCCTGCGTTATCGGCGCGAACGTAGGTTAATATCTTTTCGTATCCTTTGGTACGAGCAGTCTCAAAAGTAGCCTCGAATAGACTTTTACCAATACCTTGTCGTCGGTATAAGATATCTACGTATGTTCCGATAATTCCCACATGGTCAAAGGCATGTGTGAAAGTTGCAAATGGTTCCATACTTTGAAACCCAACAACCGCTCGATCTGGTAAGCGCACAGCGACATGAAACACCCCACGTTGAGGAAAATTTAAAATATACTCACGTTCGGCATCGACTGTGAGCGGCGTATCAAACGCGGTGTATACACCAGCTTCTATAATTGGGTTCAGAATGCCAACAATCGCGGCAGCATCATTCAGCTCTGCTTCTCGAACCAGCACATTCATTTTCGGTGTCTCCTAGAGGTGAGTCCTTTTGCTGGCAGTTATATTTAATAATATTTGTTTGCTTAATTTCAGGAACACACTTGAACAATAACGCTAACCTTGACTCTAAATATCTAACCCAACAACCATTAACTCAGGCGGATGTTCAATAATAAATTGGTAATATACTTCTCGTCGCTCTTGGGGTGAAAGAGTTAATTGCCATTCTAAAAGCCCCATTTCACCAAGTTGAATTTGCGGATTACTGCGGCTTAGACGCACTTTGATTTGCTCGTTACGACTAACTGGTAATTGTTCAGTTAGTTTTAGATTTACTTCTTTCTCTAATAAGTTAGTAATGAATAACCGATAACTATAAGTAATCCGGCGCTGGTTGCCAATCAATCTTTTGTCTACCAGACGTTCAACCAAATCGCGCTCAATTTTAAAACCTTCATCAATCCCTAAGTTCAGTTTGAATTCTTGCCCTGGTGCAATATTTTCTAGCTGAGTTGTCCCAATAAAAACATTGTCGCGGAAAATATTCGCTTTGCCTGGTAACAGAGTCGCACCGTTGGGATTATTTTTTACATTAGATTGCAGATAAGCAAAACTTACTAAGCGTGGCATTGCCACATAATCGAAGCTACAAGGATAATCATCATTGAAAATTGTAGTTTTATGAGGTGCGCCATCACTGGGAATGTTCCCGCCACCATTTAATTTAAAGGTAACTACACTCCCTTCTTTGGATACTTCTGCTGTAACGGTTTCTGCTGGAATGAAATTATCCTGTCCAACTTCGTCTTCTTCTTGCCAATCTGTGGCAGCAGGAGCAGGCGGTTCTGCTATAGGAGGTAGCAATGGTGGCTGGGCAGAAAATCGTCGTTGTCGTAACAGTTGTGGACGTGGTGCATCAATATACCAGGGTTCAAGTTTGGGTGGGAGTGTACCTAATCCCGGTTTCGCGGTAGAAAGGGTGAGATTTGCACCAATCCAATCTTCGCCGGTGCTTTGAGTGATTTCTGCAAGGTAGCTCAAATGGACAATATCGTTGGTGGTGCTAAAGCGCAAGTCATATAGCGGAGTCCAACTGGCGCGATTCACCAAATATGATATTTCTAGCTCAAATTCGCCTTCACCTGCAACTTCAACTCCTACAACTAAGCTAAAACTCTCTTTAGGATGGGGTGTTTGGATTTTTTGCAATGAGGTGTGGAGTGCTTGCAGTTGTTTGTCTAATTCCTGCTGTTGAGTTTTGCACTCTCCAGATGCGATCGCATACTCACTATACTGGCTTCCGAGAAAGTTCAAAAAATCTAAAGTTTCACTAAGGCTGAGATTTTTTCGAGACAAACTCTGTGCAAAGGGTTCTTCTGTTTTTTCACGCAATCCGTCGATAAAACTAGACTGCAATGCTAAAGCATCCACTTGGGCTTGCAGGTGGCGTTTTTCTGCTTCTAACTGCTGAATTTGCCTTGTTAAATGTGCAATTTCCGCTACAGGTTCAGTGGTGTAGATGCGATCGCTACTTACTCCAAGCATTCGCACCCCTACCGTACCATTACCACTAACTCTGACAGACTCAGTTTCCATCTCTGGCACTGGAGTAATTACTAGTTCCTGTTCAATTCCTGTTAAATCAACTACACCCCGCCGTGTAACCAATGCTCTGTCAGCATACACGGTAACAGCTACAATCTCGCTTTGTACTGTTTTGCGCCAAGACGGTATTTCCGGGTTAACCACTGCCAGTTTTCCCCCATTTTTAATGATTCTGCTGGTTAATTGTCAATGCTTCCCGGTCTAGCCGTCAACCCCTTGAGGTAATTCGTAATTACAAATTACGAATTATCCGTGAGTTGGTTCAAGCGTACTAGAAGCACTATCAGCGTTTTGCTCTGCAAAATTTTTTGCCGCACCTAGTAGATATTCATAATAGGCACGAGCAACGATCGATAGCTGCTTGCCAGATGGGTAAACCATGTACCAATATCGCTCAATGGGAAAGTGTTGTACATCTAAAATGCTAAACTCTGAAGCGTCTAATAGTAAGGTATGACGAGATAAAACAGAAATTCCTAAACCACCTGCGATCGCTTGTTTAATTGCTTCGTTACTTCCCAATTCTAGCTTGACTTTTACTGTCACCCCTTGTTCTTCAAATAGACTTTGAACGGCGCGACGAGTTCCTGAACCTGGTTCTCGCATAATAAAAGGTTCGTTAGACAGGCGTTGAATTGGAATATTTTTTTCTTTAGATAACGGATGATTAACTGGTGCAAAAACTATCAAAGGGTTTTCTAAAAATGGTTCACAAGTCACATCCATATTGTCTGGAACTTGGCTCATAATATATAAGTCGTCCAGATTACTACTCATCCGTTCCAAGATTTGTTCGTGATTCGTTACTTGCAGCGAGATATCAATCCCTGGATAAAGTTTACAAAACGGCCCTAACAAACGTGGGATAAAATATTTTGCTGTTGTAATCACTGCCAAACGTAATTGTCCTTGTTTTAGCCCTTTTAAATCTGCTACCTTCATCTCATACTGGGCTATATTTTCAAAAATCTGCCGACAAGTAGCAAATAATTCTCGTCCTGCCTCGGTGAGATACAACCGCTTCCCTACTTGCTCAAATAATGGCAACCCTACTGATTTTGTAAGTTGCTTAATTTGCATCGAGACGGTAGGTTGTGTGAGAAACAATTCCTCAGCAGCGCGAGTAAAGCTACTGTGCCGTGCTGCCGCCTCGAATACCTTTAACTGGTGCAGCGTCGCTTGCTTCAAAGCTGGTTCTCCTGTAAATAGCTATTCATCGATATAAAACTAGATTACTAAACACTTGCAAATGCTATAGCAATGCTCATAGAAAATTATGAGTTTTATATATTATAGATAAAACTCTATCACTTCTATTAAAACAAAGGTATTTTATTTATGGATTTAAGAAGCTATTATCAGAACAACAAGAAAAGCGTAAGATTCCTTCCACTTCCCGATGAATGATGATTTTCCCAAATTCATCTATCATCATTCATCATTCCATAATTCTTCGGCAATTTTTGTCGGGAGCTTGGTTAAATCTGGTAATCTTAATACTTCAATTTCGGCAACTTGTTCTTTAATATTCACTGGTAAGTTTAACGGTTCGCGTTCTTCTATCCAGCAGCTTGCTAAGGGCAAGGTTTGCTCCATTTCATCTAGCGGTCGGGGAATTACCATTACTGCATTTAATTCCCCAATGCGTTCTGCCTCAAACATCCCTGCTTCCACTGCTACTGCTACATTTGCTACGGAACCCCGAATAATCGCTGTACACAAACCCCCACCAATTTTTTCATAAGCTGCCAAATGAACATCAGCAGCTTTGAGCATGGCATCACATGCTCCTACCATTGCCGGAAATCCTCGCGTTTCTACCAAACCAATTGCTTGATTACTGAGACGGCTATAATTCCCCTCTTCCATCAATTTAGTAAAACGAGTTGTGATGGGAAGTACTATATCTAGGTTGGGATAAGGTCGGGGAATCACCAAGCTAGAAACCAACTGACCAAACTGTTCAGCTGTTTGGACACCAGATTCTACCGCAAGACGCACGTCAGCAATTCCACCCCGGATGATCGCAGTACAATGCCCGCCACCAATTTTTTCATACCCAACTAGATGAACTCCTGCTGACTTTAGCATCATATCCGCCGTCCCAACTATTGCTGGAAAGCTGCGGGTAGAAACTAAACCCAAAGCAGTATCTTGGAAGGTGTCTCGATTACTCACTCCCTCGATGGCTTTCAAAGACCGTTGATTAGATGTTTCCATTATGAACTTTCCCAGATAATCACAAAGCTGACAACTTACAATTAACACTTACTTGGACTAATCGTCAGAGTTTGGGTTGTTCAGGGATTGTCTATGGGGAAACAATGTAGTCAGCAGTCTGTTTATGCTCCCTTGCCCATAAATCTGAGTCCCGAAACCGTTAGAGGGTTCTGTAGCTAGCTGATTGGGGTCTGAGTCATGTTCTGTAGACTCTTGGACAGATTGTTGCAAGGTGGAGTCAGCATCATTAGCGGATTTTTCTACGGGAGGAGGCTGGCTTTCTGGAGTGGCGGGAGATTTAAAGTAAGAAATCGACTTGTTTTGTTTGAAATCCACAAAAGCCGAAGCTGAGAATTGAGTTGAGGAAACTTCTTTTTCCTTACCTCCACCTAAGCCATTTTCCTTTTCTTTCTCCGGTGCAGCACTTGTAGAAGTTGGGTTATTTATGGCTGATTCTGGTTCTTTTGTTTGGCCTGTTTGGGCAACTTGCCGACTGGTGTCTCCTAAAATCGAACCAGGTGGAATTACTTGTCCAGGTTCAACTGAACAGTTAAAAACTGTTGTCGCTGCCCCAATACAAGCATTTGCTCCAATTTTGCCTTTGCCAACCATCAAAAAACCAGCTCCCAAGTTTGCGCCTGCTTCTACCTCTAAGGTTCCTTCATGGACTTGGAGAATTGCTCCCATGCCAATACAGACTCCTGGCCCAATGATGATCTTGCTGTTTACAGCCGCTTGGAGGATCACCCCAGGTGCAAGTACTGCGCTTGGATGAATAGTCACCTCACCACTAATGTAAGAATCAAAGTTATTGCTGAGGCGCAGTAGCGGCACAGACATGGAAATTTTAACCTCGGAAGCCGGAGTGGGGAATGGAGATGAGGGGGCAAAGGGAGCAGGGGAGGCAGGGGAGGCAGGGGGAGCAGGGGAGGAAGAATTATTTATTGATTAATCTACCAATGACCAATGCCCCATTCCCTACTCCCTACTCCCCAGTCCCCACTCCCTACTATGGTCTTTGAATAATCGTTTCTAATACCCGACGCTTGGCTTTGGGGTCAATACCAATTAGGCGCACATATTCCCCTTGGTATTCACCAAGGTGTCCTTCTACGGCTGCGATCGCTTCTCTTTCTGAGGAGGCTTGAATCTGACCAGTACTAGTCCAAGAACCTGTACGGAAGCGTCGTTGATCTACGTGTTCAAGGCTAATTTTAGAGCCGCTAGCCAATAATTGTCGGAGTTGGTCTACAACTTCACTACTCAAGCGGGTATTGGTAGCTGTTGCTGTTGCTGTTGCAGAAGG
This sequence comes from Nostoc sp. CmiVER01, assembly GCF_034531135.2. Lineage (NCBI taxonomy): Bacteria > Bacillati > Cyanobacteriota > Cyanophyceae > Nostocales > Nostocaceae > Nostoc > Nostoc sp. CmiVER01. The sequence goes on along the minus strand of NZ_JAVRBU020000003.1, from coordinate 362,389 downwards.
CGCACTACTAGTAAATGATTTCTGACTGCCAGAGGATGCTACTTGACCATTTGGACGTTGGATTATGGTCTCTAACACCCGCCGTTTGGCTTTGGGGTCAATACCAATTAAGCGTACATATTCTCCTTGGTATTCGCCAAGGTGTCCTTCTATAGCTGCGATCGCTTCTCTTTCTGAGGAGGCTTGAATTTGACCAGTACTAGTCCAGGAACCTATACGGAATCGTCGTTCGTCTACGTGTTCAAGGCTAATTTTATACCCACCAGCCAATAATTGCCGCAGTTGGTCTATCACTTCTGAATTCAAACGGTTACTGGTAGCTGTTGCCGTAGCATGACCAGAAGTTCCACTGCTAGTAAATGATTTCTGACTACCAGAAGGAGCTACTTGGCCATTCGGACGTTGAATTATGCTCTCTAATACCCGTCGTTTGGCTTTGGTATCAATACCGATTAAACGCACATACTCGCCTTGATGGCTTTCTATACATTCTTCTAAGCCGGAAATTACTTGATTTATAGAAGTTGCTTCAATTGGCTTACAGCTAGTCCAGGAACCAGTACGGAAACGGCGCTCGTCTACATGTTCCATGCCAATTTTGTAACCACCTGCCAAAAGTTGGCGGATTTGCTCTACAGTTTCGCCATTGACTTTGCCACTGCTAGAGCCGTTACCATTTCCATTACTACTATAGCTGCCATTGCTATGACTACTGTTATAACTACTAGCCGGAGCCTTAAAATTGCTGGCTGGTTTCACATCACCATCCGGGCGTTGGATGATGCTTTCTAACACACGTCGTCTATCTTTGTCAATACCAAACAATCGGACATACTCGCCACTATGCTCGCTGACACAGCTTTCTAATGCTGCGATCGCTTCACCGATGGATCTCGGTTCAATTGGTTGGCAACTAGTCCAAGAACCCGTGCGGAACCGTCTCTGGTCTACGTGTTCTGTACCAATCTTATACCCTTGTTCCAATAGATAACGCAACTGCTCTATTGTTTCTCCACCCAAGCTATTGCTCGCCACTTCACTACTCCTTTCTAGCTCTAAAACAGTAACACCATTACCCTTATAAGATTTAGTGTTCTCATCCCGAATTGGTGCAATACATTTGCTATCCGCAGCACAAAGATAACCAGCACGCAACGCCTGATTAATTCCAACCACATGATGAGCAAAGTCTTTATCTTGATCTTGCACATCTGGCAAGCGGTCAGCTTGCTGCTGATTGGTAATGATCGCTCCCGAAGGTACATACTTACCTGCGGGAATTTCTACGTCTTGAATCAAAGTGTGCATCATTACGATGCAACCTGCACCAACCCTGGCATTAAACACCGTAGACCGGAAGCCAATGAAGGAATTATCCCCTACATAAGCTGGCCCATGAATTAGAGCCATGTGGGTAATGCAACTGTTTTTACCTACCCACACCGAGTATTTATTTTGATCATCGCCAATTATTCGACCTTGCTCCAACCCATGAATCACAACACCATCTTGAATATTAGTGTTTTCACCAATATAAAAAGGTGTGCCTTCATCCGCTCTAATCGTAGTCCCCGGAGCAACGATCACATTTGCACCTATCCGTACATCTCCAATTAGATTGGAAAATGAATGTACAAAGGCTGTTTCATGGATTTTGGCTTCAGCTAAATTCCTCGACCACGGGGTTGGAGGTGCCGCCGTGCTGCGGACTGCCATTTCGAGATTCCTCCTGTATTGTCTGTCATTTTTCCTTTGTCCTTTGTCATTTGCCTTTTGTCGAGAGCTAATGACTAATGACTAATGACTAATGACTATCGATATTGATCTTTTTTGCTGTAAATGAGGCGATCTTCAACGTGAATAGTATCTATGATTGCTACTACCACTGCATCTAATGGTCGCTGTTCATTGCCAATAACTTGACGAGCGGCACTGCCACGACTGACAAGTACCCACTCATCCACTCCTGCTCCTACAGTATCTGCTGCTACCTCGTATTTTGGCAGGATGTTTCCGTCTTCATCCACTAATTGTAACAACAGTAGTTTTACACCTCTAAGACTTGGATCTTTTTGGGTGCTAACTACTGTGCCGCGAACTTTGGCGACTTGCATTACAAATTACGGTCTTCTACCGAAAGGACGAATTGCATTCACATTTTCCCGGAATTGTTCTACATCTTCGGTATAACGAATTGGTAGGACGTATTCCAAGTTTTCGTGAGGACGAGCAATGATATGAGTAGATAGCACTTGTCCACCATTGACTCGCTTCACTGACTCAACACCAGCGCCTACGGAAGCTTGCACTTCCGACACATCACCCCGAACAATTACGGTAACTCGACCACTGCCAATTTTTTCATAGCCTACTAGAGTTACACGGGCAGCTTTCACCATTGCATCAGCAGCTTCCACTACTGCTGGAAAGCCTAGCGTTTCAACCATTCCCACTGCAATTGACATTAGATTTTAATCCCTATTTAAAGTTTTTAGCCCTGGACAAGAGAAAGCGATGCTCAAAAAGGTAAAGAGTGTTAATTTCTTTATTTAAACAGCTTTTAGGTACGGAACTGTTCCACAGCTTCTGTGTAACGTATCGGCAAGACGTATTCTAGGTTTTCGTGAGGACGAGCAATGATATGAGTGGATAACACTTCACCACCAAATACTCTTTTCGCCGCTTCAACTCCAGCAGCTACGGAAGCTTGTACTTCCGATACATCTCCCCTAACTATCACGGTGACGCGAGCGCTACCAATTTTTTCATACCCTACTAAAGTCACACGGGCGGCTTTCACCATCGCATCAGCAGCTTCCACTACTGCTGGAAAGCCCTTCGTTTCAATCATCCCAACTGCAATTGGCATCGCAGAACTCCTACAATATTAATCCAATCTGTACTGTCGCTTGAAATTTTTGACGGGGAGAGCTTGATCTTAATAGCTAAGAAAACACTTCCAAATTAAGCATAGGAAAGGTTGGCCTTCCTGGCAATATAAATTACTATAATAGTTTATGATAAGAAAGTTTTAAAAAACTTAACAAAAATTTATCTGTCCTCCTGAGCAATTAAAAGTTCACTGATTCCTAGAGGAGCCACTTATGCTTTATAATTTCTTTATCACATTTACAAAACGATATTCATAACCAAGGGTAATTTTATCTGGGGAGGGAAGACAAGCTGCTATATCTTATGCTGTGTCTAGGTTATGCCAATTTTTGGTATATGTACAAGGACTAAGTAAAAAATATATAATTTTTTCAAATATATCGTATAAATTACTTTGTTCAAAGTAGAAATAAAAATGTAAAAACAAAGGTGAGGTTAAAGGAAGTAAATGCTTTAACCTATGTGAAGTTATATTTTATTAAAGTTTAATAGCGGAAAGTAAAGTAAAAATACTTAATGATATTTTAGTTTAAATTAAGAAATAAATAAAATAATAATATAAAAGCTTTTTTAAAATCAAGGCTGAGTCGTCAAGGTGAATTTAAATGGATCAATATCTATTTTCAACAAGTTGGTTTGTGCCTTTATATAGCTTATTAGGTGCAATTTTGACGTTGCCGTGGGGAATAGGAATAATTCGGCGAACCGGGCCAAGACCTGCGGCATACATAAACTTGTTGATGACAGTTTTGGCTTTTACCCATAGTCTGTTTGTATTTAAGATTATCTGGGATAGAGAGCCAGAAAAGTTACTAGTGACGTGGTTTAAAGCTGCTGATTTAGACTTATCTTTTGCCTTGGAACTTTCGGCAGTCAGTATTGGGGCAACAGTTTTAATTACAGGGTTAAGCTTACTTGCACAAGTTTATGCTCTGGGTTACATGGAAAAAGACTGGTCGTTGGCGCGTTTTTTTGCACTGCTGGGATTTTTTGAAGCAGCGCTGAGTGCTTTAGCAATCAGTGATTCTTTATTTTTCAGCTATTGCCTTTTGGAAGTGCTGACGCTTTCAACTTACTTGCTGGTAGGATTCTGGTATGCTCAACCGCTAGTAGTGACGGCGGCGCGGGATGCGTTTTTAACCAAACGGGTGGGAGACTTGTTGTTGCTGATGGCTGTGGTGACGCTTTCTACCTTAGCCGGGAGCTTGAACTTTTCAGATTTATATGAGTGGGCGCAAACGGCTAATTTAAGCCCAGTGACATCAACATTGCTGGGGTTGGCGTTAATTGCTGGGCCTGCTGGAAAATGCGCCCAATTTCCCTTGCATCTTTGGTTGGATGAGGCAATGGAAGGGCCCAACCCCGCCTCGGTAATGAGAAACTCATTAGTCGTAGCTGGTGGTGCTTATTTACTGTATAAACTACAACCATTGTTAGCACTGTCGCCAGTTGCCTTGGATGTATTAGTAATTATGGGAACGGTGACAGCGATTGGAGCAACATTAGTATCCATAGCTCAAATAGATATTAAGCGATCGCTATCTCATTCAACTAGTGCATACATGGGCTTAGTGTTTTTGGCAGTGGGGTTACAGCAAGGGGGAGTAGCCTTGATGTTGCTGTTAACTCATGCGATCGCTAAAGCATTATTATTTATGAGTTCTGGTTCAGTAATTTTGACCACCCAAAGCCAAGACCTAACAGAAATGGGCGGTCTGTGGTCAAGGATGCCAGCCACAACTACTGCCTTTGTTGTCGGTTCAGCCGGGATGGTAACACTGCTACCATTAGGAAGTTTTTGGGCAATGTTAGCATGGGCTGACGGTTTTGTGAATATTAGCCCTTGGGTAATTGGGGTTTTATTATTAGTCAATGGCTTGACAGCATTGAACTTAACCAGAGTATTTAGATTAGTATTTTGGGGTAAACCACAACAAAAGACCCGTCGCACCCCAGAAGTTGGTTGGCAGATGGCCTTACCAATGGTGATTCTCACAGTCTTGACTCTGCTTGTGCCTTTAATGCTACAGCAATGGTACTTGCTACCGAATTGGGAAAGTATTAATTGGTATGTGGCATTAGCGTTGTTTAGTTCTACCGTCGTGGGGGTAGGTATAGGGTCTACAGTTCATCTACATAAAGCTTGGTCAAGATCCAGAATCTTGGCGTGGAGATTTGTGCAGGACTTGTTAGGTTATGATTTTTATATTGACCGAGTTTATCGGTTAACAGTAGTGGGTGTAGTCGCACTGTTATCTAAAATCTCTGCTTGGAGCGATCGCTATTTAGTCGATGGTCTAGTAAACTTAGTTGGCTTTGCGACAATTCTCGGCGGACAAACTTTAAAGTACAGCATTTCTGGACAATCTCAGGGCTATATGTTGACTATCTTAGCGGTCGTCAGTGTCTTGGGTTTATTCATCAGCTGGTCATCGGGTTTACTAGATAAATTACCTTTTTAAGCGAGTTAGGAGACGCGATTAATCACGTCTGTACAGGAGTTAGGAGTAGAGACGCGATTAATCGCGTCTTTTAGGAGTTAAAAGTTTTTACTCTCCCCCTGCTTCCCCTGCTCCCCCTGTTCCTCATGCTTCCCCTTACCTGAATTCCGTCTATGCTTAGTGTTTTAATTCTGGTGCTGTTAATCGGCGCAGCTTTAATTGGTTTCTCGCCCTCTGGCATCAATGGGAAATTCGCCCGTGGGGTGGCTTTAGTCTTTGCCAGCATCGCTTTTTTGTGGACAATTATACTAGCAATTCAGTTCCATCCAGGGGAAATCACTCAACAGTTTGCCGAGTCTGTACCTTGGATAGATGTTTTAGGCTTGAACTATAATCTGGGAATAGATGGTTTATCTTTGCCACTGCTGGTTTTGAATGGATTGTTAACTTGCATTGCCATCTACAGCAGCGATGAATCTCTTCAGCGTCCTAAATTTTATTATTCTTTAATACTATTATTAAGCGCTGGGGTGACTGGAGCTTTTCTGGCACAGGATTTACTATTATTTTTCTTATTTTACGAATTGGAACTAATCCCCTTATATCTTTTGATAGCCATTTGGGGTGGGGAAAAGCGGGGTTATGCTGCAACAAAATTTCTCATTTATACTGCCGTTTCAGGAATTTTGATTTTGGCAAGTTTCCTCGGCATGGTTTGGCTGAGTGGTTCCTCTAGCTTTGCACTAGCAACCTTGAACCCAACGACTTTACCTCTAGCGACACAGCTTTTACTGCTAGGGGGAATTTTGATAGGTTTCGGGATTAAAATTCCTTTAGTTCCCTTCCATACTTGGTTGCCAGATGCTCACGTTGAAGCTTCCACACCAATTTCTGTGCTGTTGGCTGGAGTGTTGTTGAAGTTGGGAACCTATGGCTTACTGCGGTTTGGCATGAACTTGTTACCAGAAGCTTGGGCTTATGTGGCTCCTTGGTTAGCGACTTGGGCAGTAGTAAGTGTACTGTATGGTGCATCCTGCGCGATCGCCCAGACCGATATGAAAAAAATGGTGGCTTACAGTTCTATTGGACACATGGGCTACGTACTTTTAGCGGCGGCGGCTTCCACACCATTAAGCGTCTTAGGTGCTGTAATGCAGATGATTAGCCACGGCTTGATTTCCGCCATGCTGTTTTTGCTGGTAGGGGTTGTGTATAAAAAAGCCGGAAGCCGGGATTTAGAAATCCTTCAAGGACTGCTGAACCCAGAACGAGGTATGCCCGTAATTGGTAGCTTGATTGTTGTGGGGGTAATGGCCAGTGCAGGTATACCAGGAATGCTTGGCTTTATTTCCGAATTCATCATTTTTCGGGGCAGTTTTCCAGTTTTTCCAGTGCAAACGCTGCTATCAATGATTGGCACAGGCTTAACTGCGGTTTACTTTTTAATACTTCTCAACCGTGCCTTTTTTGGACGCTTGTCTGCACAAGTTACCAACCTACCACGGGTGTATTGGAGCGATCGCGGCCCAGCTGTTATTTTAGCTGTGCTAATTGTTATTTTCGGCATTCAACCTGGTTGGTTAGCACGCTGGACTGAACCAACAATTACAGCAATGGTGAATACTCAAAGCGTTGTAGCAACAGTGTCCTTGGATAAGAAAATGGGGAATGGGAAGTAGAAAGTAGAGAATAGGGAGATGGGAAGGCTCTTAAAGCAGGGGAGCAGGGAGCAAAGGAGCAAAGGAGAAAAAAGTAATTTTTCATTCTCCCCCTTGTCCCCTGTCCTGCCTCTTCCCGTGCCCAATGCCCCATGCCCAATACCCTATACTTTATGGAGAAATCGCAATGGTAACTATTAGAAAGAAATTCACAAACGAACCTTTGCCCGAGTTTATTGAACGCCTGCAAACAGGACAGGCATTACTTTCCGATAGTCCAGAAAATGTGGTGGAAGTAGTTGGTATTCTCAAAAGCTATGGCGTAGTTATAGATGCCTATTCAATAAATCTGAATTATATTGCCGAACATCAGTTTTTAGTATTTTTCCCATTTTTTAAATACTTTAATGGAGAAGTATCTTTTCAGAAATTACTTCGTCACTGGTGGCATGATCGGATTAATTTTGAATATGCCGAGTATTGCATGAAAGGCATGATGTGGCACGGTGGCGGCGGTTTAGATACATATTTAGATACAAAAGAATTTCAAGAAAGAGCACAAGCTGTCATCACAGCTAAATTTAAAAATAATCCTTTAATTTTAGGCATTAACCAACTGTTTCCAGACTTTTTGACCGAACAGTTACGCGTTTCTGCTTACTACACTGGTTTAGGTCAATTTTGGCGAGTCATGGCTGATATTTTCCTCAGCTTATCAGACCGCTACGATAAAGGCGAAATCAAATCAATTCCCCAAATTGTAGACCATATTAAAGCAGGGTTAGTGGAAAATGCATCCAAGCCAATTACCTACACTGTCAAAGTTCGGGAAAAACTCTATGAAATCATTCCCCAAGACGTTGGTTTGACTTTCTTAGCAGACACAGCAATACCTTATGTAGAAGCAGTTTTCTTTAGGGGAACACCTTTCCAGGGCACAGTTTCATACAACGCTCAAGCTTATCAAATCTCCCCAGATCAAAGTCGATTCCAGTATGGCGCATTATACGCCGATCCTTTACCCATCGGCGGTGCAGGTATTCCTCCTACCTTGTTGATGCAAGATATGCGTCATTATCTTCCAGAGTACTTGCATGAAGTTTATCGTCGCAGTCTTCGGGGTGAAGATGATTTGCGAGTGCAAATTTGTATGACTTTCCAAAAATCGATGTTTTGCGTGACCACAGCAGCGATTTTAGGACTAGCGCCTTATCCAATAGATACTAAAGATCCATCCGAGGAAAAAGCGAATCGAGTTTATTTCGCAAAGTGGATGAATCGCTTAGAAACTTCCCGGTTGCTGGATGTGAATAAATAGGTAAAGATTAGATTTCTGGTTCGATGCCTAAAGAGCGCAATTGAGCAGTCAAGCGATCGGCTCTTTCTTCACCAGTCAACAACAAATTACCTTGCAAATCCCACCAGCGTAGCCAAGGTAATTCCATATTATAATATTGTCCCTGCCAAATCCCTAACTCAACTCCTAAAGGATGTATGGGATAATGTCCACGTTCATTTGCGGTTAATAACCGATATTGTCCACCAATTAATTCATAAACTTCTACGTTAGCTTTATTCACTTCATAAATGCCGTAGAAGGGAGGACGAATCACTTGCTCATAAATCCAAAATTTCCCCTTCCACGGAGTTTTATCTCGCTCCTGACTACCATCGCCAGAAACAAATTCCAAGGCAATTAATGGGGCAATAAACTCTCGCCAGAGTACATAAGACCTGCGCGTTTGTCCATCAAGGTTAGGTGGTACATTCCCTACATAGAACCAGTCTGGAGCTTCTGCGCCTTTTTCTGGAGGGTCAGTCATACGCCAGTAGATACCGCTATCTTGACCAATACAGTATTGCCCATCAGGATGACGTTTTTGTAATATCGGTTTAATCGAGTCTGTTAGGAGAATACTTTGGGGATGTTCCTGAAAATTTTTCACGAATGTACCATCAGACTCAGGAAGCTGTGTATGGTCTGGGAACGGTGTGAGGGCGGTGGATGGATCGGTTGCAGAGGTCATAAGGCTACCTTTGCAGGAGTAAGGGTTGTTTTTTAGTTTAGCAGTGGAAGGGGAGATGCCTGCGGTAGTCTACATCAAAGCTCTTTAAATATTCTCCACCCATAAAAGATGACTTGCGTAGCTACTGGTTTTCAGTGCGTTGTAAAATTTTTCGTCTACTGTTACCATCTGGCATTGTTGAGTAATAGCAAGGGGTAAGTATAAACTGTCATACACTGCACGATCGCTCTGAAAGGCAATATCTAAAGCAAGTGGCATTAAAGGTTGAGATAAGTACACCTCTACAGGAACTGCATTTAAATCTGCTAATGTTTGTCTTGCATTTTCAGCCGTGTTTTCACCACGACGGACTCGTTTCCACAAGACATTTCCCACTTCTGAGAAGAAAAAATCTGGAACTAAGAAGGTATGATTACTTGCTACTAAACACCTAGCGGCATCAGAGTAGACTTCAGGAATGAACCACTTTATAGCAATGCTAGCATCTAAAACATACTGACTCACCGTTCTCTGTCCTCGCAAATGAGTTCAGTACTATCACTGAAAATTTTTCCTGTATATCTAACTTGAGCGCGTGCTACAGCTTCTCTGGCTTTGTCCATATCGCTGCCAGTGTGGTAGTATGTCGCTTTTTCAGCCGCTTGTTGTAGGATCTGCTTTAGTTCTTCTTGTAAAGACCTACCGTGTTGTTTGGCAATAGTTTCTAGCTTTTTTAAAATAATGGGATCTAAATTTTCAACTAAGATTTGAGCCATATTTCAGAGTCCTTTTTTAGTTGCTTATATTTGCAATTCTAAGAGGATGTTTGAAAAGTCCTCCAGCGTGTGCTTCGCTACCGTCGCTACCGAGAAATTGCTACGAGAGAATCGGAGTTCTGGGATTTGAGATCGCACCTCTGAGTCGCACTTGAGGCTCAAGCCGATCTTTTTCAAACATCCTCTAGGGTGGTTTAGCAGGCAATGTCACTGAGGTGTATGAGGTAGCGGAAAAATTTATTTTGGCAAATTACTATCAGCCGCTCGTGCCAGGTATCGGATTTATGAAATATTGATTATTGCGTGGGAAAAGAGGCTGTCACAAATGTTTACAAACTTCTTTTTTTATATGTTACATTTTACAAGTCTCGACGCGAGAGAAGATATAAACAAGAAACAAATTTATCGGGTATTTATTCACTGTAAGAAGGAATATTCCCATTATTCCATCTTCCTTCTCACTTACTCTCATTAAAAAAACTTTTAAGGGTAAGTGTCCCGAAGGGGCATCAGATTCATATCTCGTTCTACCATCCCACTCCACGCGCCGGATATAGCTCCCGTATCTGTTATTATCATCCCTAACTCTACGACCAAAACGTGCATATATGCTTATGAAGGGGGCGAAAATCTTCTTGAAAGGTGAACTTGTTCGACTTCCTTCTAAGATTCCACCCACATCGAGATATTTTTTTTTCTGAACACTAAATCCAAAGTGTCCATTGCTGTAATTTATCCACAGTTGATCGATAATACTTAAGTCTTCACAAGGAAATCGCTGAATGCCATTTATATCTAAGTAGCCTTGTTTTTCTTGTCCTGCTACTTCCAGCATCACTTTAAATGTTTCCTCGTCAGCTTCTTTCCACATACCTGCTGCTAGGTAGTAGGCGAGTTGTGCATAACGAGTAAGTACTTGAAACCGCAGAAGTTTAATTGTACCATCAGCATTTTTTTCATCTGCTTGTCTATAACAGATTCCTGGTTCAGCTAATTCTTGGCGACTTCTTAAACTTAACCAAGCACAAAAACGATTACCATCCCAAAAACTAATATTAGTTACAGGCTGTTGAGCTTGTTTTTTATTATCTAAGGTACTTGGCGTACTTGTTTCATTTAAAAATAGCTGATATTCTGCACAAGTTATATAGCTTTCATCAATTTTTTCAGAACTGCTAGAATTACTTTCATTTATTAGTAAGTCATAATTTAATCGATTCAGACGGTCGGCAAGCTTAACCTCTGCTGCTAGAGTAAATTCGTCTAGTTTATCAGATTCTAGACCCTGCTCAAACCTTTCTTTAAGCTTTGTTTGTACCCTTGGATGTAGTTGTGGTCTTTCCTCTCTCCAGCACTGGTATATCAGGGTAAGCACTGCGACTGTTGTATGATTTAGAGCATATTCAATTAATTTAGTTGCATCTGTTTGGGCAACATAAAAACGAATTGTTTCCCGCCACCAAGCCAGCTTTTTCTCATCAGATAATGCCTGTATTAATATATTTTCTTGTTGAGTTTCTTTGATTTCAAGTGCTGCTAAATATTCTTGAAAAGTTTTGTGAGCAAATTCATAAATACCCTCTTGTTGTCTCTGACTTAATATCTCTCGCACCCCCAGATTGTCTTTAGTGATAAATTCTTCTGGAGAAATTGGTTGTGCCGTCCGTGTCAATGTAGCTAACTTTTCTTGAATAAGCGATTGAGCTTTTTTGAAGGTTTCGCCATTATTTAAAGATACGTCTAATGTAAAAGCTTGGGTATTTTCTTGCATCAATTTGAGTGCCAAACAACGCAGAACTATTTGTTTATCTTTAGCATAGAGAATTATAGGTATTTGTTTTGCTTGTTGACGTTTCTCCAATAAAACTTTAAATATTTCTGCATATAAATCTACTTTACTTGTAGACAAAATCCCGCTTGCCTGATAGCTAATAGCAATCATATTTAGCAGCAGAGGATTTCGTGCCATCACTTTTAAAGATGGAGATTTATTAATTTCTTCTATCAGCATCTTCGCTGCTTCAGTCGCCTTTTTCTTAACATCTTTTGAGTTTGATTTTCTATCATTCTCTTCTATGCAACTTTGATACCAATTTTCAATAAAACTATAGCGTTCATCTTTATTAAATGGCTGGACTTCTAACTCTAAGATGTTTTCTTGCAGTCGTGCTTTTCTATAACCTTCAGGGCGTGAAGTGAGAATAAATAGAGTATTGCGGTATTGCTGAATTTGGCTATCAACCCATCCACTTACTGTCTGTCGTTCGGTATCATCAGAAATTTCATCGAGTCCATCCAGCATCATCAAACACTTGTTTTGCTGGAGTTGTTCGGTAAACCAACCTTTGATGGGTGAGAGCTTTTCGACTGTCTTTGTCTTCTCAATTACCTCTGCTAATGTTGGCTGTGGTTGTTGAATGATATGTGAGTACACTTCCCGCAGGATTAGTAAAACTGGAATCAGTTTAGGAGCTTTGCTATGTAACTTACTTTGTTGGCTTGTAGCATACCTCAAAGTAATGTATCTGAGAAGAGTTGATTTTCCAGAACCAGGCGCACCTAAAATAGCAAGTCGTTTACATGCGTTATTACTTGCCATTTTAAATAACAAATCACCAATTTTCTGCTGCTCTAATGGGTTAAATAGATTTTGAGAAATTTCTTTATCGTCTGGCTGTGCTGTCAGAATATTCTGAGACATCTTTTCCACAGCTTTTGGTTCCATTTTGAGTGGAACAAAAACATCTTCTAACTTGAATCCTCCCTTATTTATGCCCCGATTTTCATACTCGGTGCAGTCATCCTTCAATTGCTTCTTATATTTGTGTTTAAAAGGCGAAGTTTGTTTTTCCCACCTATCAACAAACTTTGCCCATAAATCCAAAGCTATTCTATCAACATTACTGAATATCCAGTCTAGTAGTTTCTCTATGCGTTGCTCGATACGTGGACTGAGCTTTTTACCAAACCAGACAACACCAGCCGCTACTATACACAACCCGGCTTTTTTCCATTGCAAGTTGCGGGCAAAATGAATTGCAAGCCAAAGTAAACCCCCAGAAATACCAAAACTAATCAGCTTGGACTTAACGAGTTGCTTAACACTTTCCGGCGTTATGGCTGCGTTCTGGTCTTTTTGGTCTTCTGCCATTGATCGCTTACCAAACCTGTTTATAGGAGTATAAGCGATCGCTACTTACGAAAATATACTTAATAATTGATTTAAGCAAATTTTAATAAGATACTAGGCTTCTGGTTCTATGCCGAGCGATGTCTAACGACAAGCCGCTCCGCGTCTACGCAATTGAGCAGCCAAGCGATCGCTAAAACATTAATCTTAAAGTACACGCAGTAAGCTGGGAATACTTTCGATCGCTGACAAATCCCGAATTTCTGCCAAAGCTTGCCTAAAATTACCTTCTGGCACATCATGCGTAACAACCACAATCTCTGCCAGTTCCCCTTGAAAGCCAGTTTGGACAATTGACTCTAAGCTAACGCCATAGTTACCAAAGCAAGTCCCCAATTTACCGATAACTCCGGGTTGGTCATTGGTGAGGAAACGGGCGTAAAACCGAGTTATCAATTCTGCCATCGGCGCAATTTGACAGTATTCCTGATGTCTACAAGCTAATAAGGGATTTGCAACTGCTGTATTAGTTTTGAGGACAGCAACTAAATTCAAAATATCTGATGTCACAGCACTGGCGGTTGCACCAGCACCAGCACCGGGGCCAAAAAACATTACTTGTCCGATGGGTTCTCCTTCGACAAGAATGGCATTGTAAACGCCGTTGATGCTAGCCAAAGGGTGGGCTTGAGGCACTAAAGTAGGGTGAACTCTCACGGAAAGGGGAGATGAGGGAGTATCACGTTTAGCGATCGCTAACAATTTAATCACAAATCCCAATTTTTCAGCATAAGCAATATCTGTTTTGCTCACTTGCCGAATCCCCTCGGTATAAACATCTTGTAGGTTGATGCGTCCACCAAAGCCTAATGATGCCAAAATGGCAATTTTATCTGCTGCGTCTAAGCCATCGACATCGGCCGTGGGGTCAGCCTCAGCATAACCCAATCGCTGGGCATCAGCTAAGACATCATCAAAGTTGCTGCCTTCTGTTTGCATCCGTGTCAGGATGTAGTTAGTTGTACCGTTAACGATACCAGTTACAGTATGAATACGGTTAACACTTAAAGACTGCTTTAGGGGTTGAATCACGGGAATACCACCACCCACAGCAGCTTCTAGCATGACGTATACGCCAGCTTTATTAGCAGTTGTGAAAATTTCCGCCCCAAAGCGGGCGATCGCTGCTTTATTGGCAGTGACTACATGCTTCCCATTACTTAAAGCTTTGAGGATGAGCGATCGCGCCGGCTCCAGCCCACCCATCACCTCGACAATTATATCTACCGCCGGATCGTTGACAATTGATTCTAAATCTGTAGTTAAAACTTCCGTAGACAATTCTACTGCACGGGGTTTATCTAGCGATCGTACTCCCACCCGATAGATTTCTATCTCTTGCAACAATGGGTGACGCCCAGCGCTATCTTGCAACAACTGCACTGTTCCCGTTCCCACGGTGCCTAATCCCAGTATTCCTAGTTTCACACCCATTTTGCACCCAATTTCACTAATAACAATTGTAGGTAGAGCGTTTGCCCTACCTACTGATTATCCTGCTTCCTTAGTCATTTGTCCTACCCTGCGGGAAGCCCTTCGGGTTCAGCAGTCGCTCATGGGGGAAACCCCCAAGACCGCGCTGCTTCACCGCTAGCGCGTCTATGTCATTTGTCCTTTGTCCTTCGCTAACGACTAATGACTAAATTTAGTAAGTTTCTACGTGCCAGCGACCAGCTTTTTTGAGTTGCTTCTGGTAATCACTCCAGGTTACGCCTTCCTTAGCAGCAGCAGCAGTTAAGGCTGCATCAATACCTTCTTCCATACCGCGCAAACCGCAGATGTAGGTGTGAGTTTTTTCATTTTTAATCAACTGCCACAATTCATCAGCATGTTCTGCTACGCGATCTTGAATATACATTCTACCGCCTTGGGGATTTTTCTGTTCGCGGCTGATAGCAGCAGTGAGACGGAAGTTATCAGGATATTTTTGTTGGATTTCTTCCAGTTCTTCCTTATATAAGAGGTTTGGAGTTGTTGGTACGCCAAATATTAACCAAGAAAATCCTTTAAATTGGTATTCTGGGTTAGCTGCTTTTTCTGCATCTTTAAACTGACGCCACAGATAAGCACGCATTGGCGCAATACCTGTTCCGGTTGCCATCATGATGACATTAGCATCAGGGTCATTGGGTAACAACATTTCCTTACCCACAGGCCCGGTAATTTTTACCTCTTCCCCTGGCTTGAGGAAACACAGGTGTGTAGAGCAAACACCGTAGACTGTTTCGCTAGTTTCTGGATGCTTGTACTCCAATTGGCGGACACATAGTGATACTGTCTTGTCATCCACATCATCGCCATGACGAGTCGAGGCGATGGAATATAGTCTGAGTTTTTCCGGCTTGCCGTTCTTGTCTAATCCGGGCGGAATAATCCCAATACTTTGACCTTCTATATACTTTAAATCACTGCCAGATAGGTCAAATTTAAGGTGTTGAACAATACCAATACCGCCTTCTTTGACTAGCGGTTCATTAGATATTACCTTACCAATAAACGGAGCATTGGGACGGTAAGTGTTAACAGGAACGTCACCGTGGTCTTTTTTGGCTTTCGCTTGAGTCATGGTGTTGCCTTTCTTGTCCTTGTTCTCTTCAGCACTATGAGCATTCACAGGTGTGGCTTTACCATTCCCTTCACTGTTAGCAGTTTGCCCAGATGTAGCTAACTCACTGACAACGCTTGTATCATTCCCAAATGAGGCTTTACCATTAACTGGTTCTAAAACAGTTACAGGCTGGATGCTAACAATTGTGCCGCCTAGACGAGTGATACGTCGCATTTCTTGATTCATGCGGTTGTAAGGCACTCTGATGAACACACTGCCACTTTTCCGAATTGGGTAGTTAGTTTGATCAGTTTCTTCGCTCTGACGCAAACCCACCACTTCATAAAGGAAGATACGGCTACCTAATTCTGTGTTGGCAGCACCCTCAACAGCACCTTGATTGTACATTCGTTCTACCACTCCGATAATTTACTTAACCGTTTTTCAAAAAAAAACTATTCCCCTACCTTGCCAGCTTTAGTTTACCGGATTTTCGTTTCACAAAACTAGCCATGATGGAAAAACGGCATCATTAAATTGATGCCTAGCTAAGTACACTCACCAAAGACATGCAGGCATAGCAAAAAACACACCTGTTCACCTTCTAAGGTAAAGGATAAGTCTTGTGGAGAATGTTAATAATGAGTCAATTTAATCTTTTTTTCGTTAACTACCACCCCCATTAGGGAGATAGTTTTTTACCTGATTATCCAACGAGCATACTGCTCAGTTGACTTCCAAAAATTGTGGTTGCGCTTGCCTACTCCAAGAGTTTAAATCAGAAATGCCAATTCCAGAAGGTTTTCTTGCAATTGGTTTTACTTCTTTAAATCTACTATCTGGGAATGTTGTTAGCTATATTCATGACCTGTCTATGGACAATGACATCACTATGACAACTTAAGCTACAAATATAACGATATAGAGAATCGTGATTTTAGCAACTGTAATCAGTTTCACTTGATGTGAAAAATCTTTCAACCCTATCAGTACTTGGCCATAACGTCAACGCTTCTATCTGAGCATATTTATAAATTTACAGTCACAAATTTGACTAATCTGAGTTCTTTGCTCATTCGTTGGATAGATTTTTGCTTTGAATATATTAAGTATTGTCGAGCAGGAATTACAATTTAGGAATATCAAAAAATTAGCAGCAATAATCAATTATACCATTAAGTCTTGTTTATAGTCATAAGTAGCGGACTGGTAAAGGCGCAACGCTGATGGGCAATGCTGATCCCCATTTTTAAATTAACAACTAAATCAACAAAAAAATGATTGATGAACTACCCTAATTCTTATTGAGAGCAATCTTGTATGGGATACCCCCTTCTGTTAAAATCAAATATACCACTAGGATTAAATACTTACCGGCACCAAAATTCAGGCTAGTCCGACGAGTAGCAACTTAATTACTTTTGTTGCTTGCTTCTTATAGATGTGCTAGGTAGCAAGAACGCAGGATAAACCAAAGGGGTAAACTCCTGGCTTCAGAATCTGCTGTGTGAAAAAATATTGAGACAATTTTAGTATTTTAGAGGAGATTTATGACAAATAAGCCGGAACGCGTGGTACTGATTGGAGTAGCCGGAGACTCTGGGTGCGGAAAATCTACGTTTTTGCGTCGTTTGATAGATTTGTTTGGTGAAGATTTAATGACAGTCATTTGCTTGGATGACTATCATTCTCTTGATCGCAAACAACGTAAAGAAACTGGGATAACGGCACTAGACCCCAGAGCAAACAATTTTGACCTGATGTATGAGCAAATTAAAGCGCTCAAAAGTGGTCAAGCGATTGATAAGCCGATTTATAACCACGAAACTGGCTTGATTGATCCGCCAGAGCGGATAGAGCCGAATCACATTATAGTTGTTGAAGGGCTGCATCCTTTATATGATGAGCGGGTGCGATCGCTAATCGACTTCAGTGTTTATTTTGACATTAGCGATGAAGTCAAAATTGCCTGGAAAATCCAGCGAGATATGGCTGAACGTGGCCATCGCTACGAAGATGTCTTAGCGCAAATCAATTCCCGCAAACCTGACTTTGATAAGTTTATTGAACCACAAAGAGAATTTGCTGATGTGGTTCTGCAAGTATTACCCACGAACTTGATCAAAAACGACACGGAGCGCAGAGTCTTGCGAGTACGTATGCTCCAGCGCGAAGGTAAGGAAGGCTTTGATCCAACCTACCTATTTGATGAAGGGTCAACAATTAATTGGACTCCTTGTGGACGCAAGCTGACCTGTTCCTATCCTGGTATGCAACTGTACTACGGTTCAGATGTTTACTACGGCCGCTATGTCTCAGTGCTAGAGGTCGATGGTCAATTTGACAACTTAGAAGAAGTAATTTATATCGAAACCCATCTCAGCAATACATCCACTAAATATCAGGGTGAATTGACTCACTTGTTACTCCAGCACCGCGAGTATCCAGGTTCTAATAATGGTACTGGTTTCTTCCAAGTGCTTACAGGTTTGAAAATGCGTGCTGCCTATGAGCGATTGACAACTACCGAAGCAAAGTTAGCAGTTCAAGTTTAAAAGTAGCAGTGTTTGTGTCAAAGTTTGTGGGGGCGCTTCTGAGTGTCCCCTTTTTTTGTGTTATTAAATACTTTTAACTACAAAATAATTAGTATAAATTGATCTTCTTTACAGATACTTACCTGATAGCTAGTGGTTTTTATCGATATTAATAAGATACTAACTACTGAAGTATAAATATTGTTATGATTTCATAAATTAATGTGAGTTCGACTGCTTATATGGTTTTCACCTAACGAGCCGAATCAAACAACCTTTAAAAGGTTTACTACCCAAAACCATGTCTCTCTGACTCAGAGAGGGGCAGGCTTGAACTTTAGTTAAAGTTAGGGTTCATCTAACTCACGTTAAATTAGGTAGTTGAACTAAATACTACATTTAGTTCAGCCAAAAACTCAAGTCAGGAGGAATTTCCTTTGTCCCGTCGATATCTATTTACCTCGGAGTCAGTCACCGAAGGTCATCCAGATAAAATCTGCGATCAGATTTCTGATACCATTCTGGATGCTCTACTGACACAAGACCCCAGCAGCCGTGTTGCTGCTGAAGTAGTAGTTAATACTGGTTTAGTGCTAATCACTGGTGAAATAACCACCAAAGCCAATGTGAATTTCGTCAATCTCGCCCGTCAGAAAATTGCCGAAATTGGCTATACCAATGCCAATAATGGGTTTTCTGCTAACAGCACCAGCGTTCTGCTGGCTTTAGACGAACAATCACTAGATATTGCCCAAGGCGTTAACACCGCTCAAGAAACCCGCGAACAAGATAGTGATGAACAATTTGACAAAATTGGTGCGGGCGATCAAGGTATAATGTTCGGTTTCGCCAGTAACGAAACACCAGAACTGATGCCCTTACCCATCAGTCTTGCTCACCGCATTGCTCGCCGATTGGCAGCAGTCCGTAAAACAGGTGAATTGTCATACCTGTGTCCTGACGGTAAAACCCAAGTAACTGTGGTCTACGAAGATGGACGCCCAGTAGGTATTGATACTATTCTAATTTCTACCCAACATACAGCCAGTATTGGGGAAATCACGGATGAGGCGGCGGTACAAGCCAAAATAAAACAAGACCTCTGGTCAGCAGTGGTCGAACCTGTTTTTGGTGACATTGAAATTAAGCCTAACCAGGAAACACGTTTTTTAGTTAACCCCACTGGCAAATTTGTCGTTGGTGGCCCTCAGGGAGACTCTGGTCTGACAGGACGGAAAATAATTATTGACACCTACGGTGGTTATTCACGGCATGGTGGCGGCGCTTTTTCTGGCAAAGACCCCACCAAGGTAGACCGCTCTGCTGCTTATGCTGCTCGTTATGTGGCGAAAAATATTGTCGCTGCTGGGTTAGCAGAAAAAGTTGAAATTCAGTTGTCTTATGCTATTGGCGTAGCGCGACCAACAAGCATTCTGGTGGATACCTTTGGCACCGGTAAAGTGGATGAAGAAACCTTACTGGAATTAATCAACCAGCACTTTGAACTCCGTCCGGCGGGGATAATTCATGCCTTCAACTTACGTAACCTACCAAGTGAAAGAGGCGGACGTTTTTATCAGGACGTCGCGGCTTACGGTCATTTTGGGCGGGCTGATTTAGAATTGCCTTGGGAACAGACCGATAAAGCTGAATTGTTGAAGCAAGCAGCAAACGAGTCACTTTCGGCAGTAGTTGCTCAGGCATTAACTTAGACTTGTACGCTACTGCAAAAACTTAGTTTATCTACGTGAGGGTATTAGCAACTTAACAAGTTAGCGATACCCTCATTTTTTGCTAGCCATCTGAATATCCAAAAGTAAAACTACTACTTTGTCAAGCTAAACGCCCCGACAGTAGATTCATCTGTTGCAAAGATTTTTGTTAATGGTATTACGGATCGATGATAGCTTTTGGTTGCAAAGATACAGATTGCCCATTAACTGACAATGCTGTAGCTTCTAAAATCTGGCCGTAACGATTGCGAGTGCCGAATCCTTTGGCGTGAATTGTGTTTCCTATGTTCGCCATACTGGTTAGCTGTTCGCCTACATGGGGCGGGAACTTGACAATAGTGCCATTAGAAATAATAACGCCGTTAATTTCTCCTCGATGTCCCACCAACCAATTCTGAGCAGTTCCCTCCGCAGATAAAGTACTGTAGTTGTTTAAGTTGGGGGTTTGGGGGGCTATTGTGGGAGGTTGTTCGACTAAAGTCTGTCCAGTTTGAGAATTGGTGATGCTTTTGGCTCTCACTTCCTGTCCGAAGCGAGTGGAAAAGCCAGGATCGCCAAAAATGCTCACTTTCGTGTTTGGGGTAATTATCCCCACTAAACTGTCCGCCATCTGGGGAGGAAATTTCACCTGTAGCCCATTATTGAGTAATAGCCCATCCACCTTACCTTCAGGGTTGAGAAGATACTGTTTTACCTCTCCATTGAAAGTGGTTCCGGCTGTGGGGGGTAATTCTGGTGGGGGTGCTGGGGGAATATCTAGAGGATTAGCATTGGCTAAATTGGCACTTGGGAGATTAGCTTCTAGCGATCGCCCGCTTGGTGTAGCATTACTAGCAACAGTATTGTACGTCCAAAAACCGAAAAGTGCGATCGCGGCTCCGATGCCGCCACTAGTTAAAATTAACTTTAACTTGCGTTGGCGATCGCGCTCTCGGATTTGCTTGGCTTGAATCTGCTGTATTGCTTGTTGAATCATTTCTGGAGGAATTTGTACTTCTGCTCCAGCCTGCATAATTTCTTCTAAAGAATAATCCTGATTTTCTTGAGCATACAACTGAGCTGCTTGAGCGAAAACATCGGCAGCAATTTCTTTTGGAATGCGAACTTTAGAGTTATTCATCTGCTTTAATTCAATTTAATTGCTAACTAGAACTTTTAGAAGTGCAAAACTCGTGCCATAGATACAAGACACTCGTTAGCTAGTAAGGCAGGATGAAAATTAAAGAGGGAACAGGGAACAGAATGTAATGTATGGGGATTTAAAACCAACGCATAACCTTGTTTCTTGATAGTTGTAGGGATCTTTTACTCCCTCCAGGTACAGGAAATAGAAAAAACTGTTCCCTGTTCCCTATTCTCTGTTCCCTATTCCCTATTCCCTTCTTGGATGAGCAACTGGAATTTGGCATAGTTTTTGCACTTTTAGAAGTTCTAACCCTTATTCCATGAAACCTATTGTGTTATCTCAACGTTGGACACTCCGGCGACAGCTAACAATCCTCAGCATCCTTTTTTTAGGTTTAAGTGGAGCTGCTTTGTGGTTAGTGGTACAACTATTTGAAAGTCTGGAAGGTGCTGTTGTTACCAGAAATCAGAGAGAATTAGCTTTTGCTAACACCAGACTAATTAAGCTGTTTTGGGAATCAAACCTTGGGCAAGCACCAAAGCCAAGTGAGCAGTCAAGCAAACTGTTGGCGGAACTTTCAAACGATGCCCTAACTTCTTTTCCAAGGGTAGAAGGGGGATTTTATCTGCTTCAACAAGACCAGCTTTTAGGCTATGCCTATCCTACCCACGGGGGCCCTGTCCCCAAAAAAGATATTCCTCCTGCTGAACGAGACACAATTTTGCAATTGACTCGCAGAGCCACAAGCCAAGGTTTACCCCAGGAATTAGTATTGCACCCCGGTCTTGATCTCTTGGTACTGCGTGCTGATCCTCTACCTCTGTGGGGAGCAGTGTGGACGATGAAACGTATGCCTCATCTAGAAGATAGCAATCAAAAAGTTTTAAGTGTTTTTGTAGTATTAGGAATTTTAGTCGTAGGAGTTTGGACTTTTTATATTGCCTTACAACTACAGTGGGGAGTGCAGCGACTCCAGCAAAGTATTAAAGCAATGGAAGAGGATAAAGCTTCGCTAATTCCGCCGCTACCCGCAGAAATGGGACTGTTGGGAACTGCAATTAATAGTATGCAATACCATCGCCAAGAGTTAGAGCAACGCTTGCACCGAGTTGAGCGCTTGGCTTCTCTGGGACAATTGGTGGCGGGGGTAGCTCATGAAGTCCGTAATCCCTTAGCTAGTATGCGCCTCAATTTGCAATATACAGAACGGCAATTAAAAAAGCAGGGAATTACGACTTTACCGATCGCTAGTTTACTAGAACAAGTAGACCGTTTAGAGATGTTGGTGCGACGGCTATTGTATTTTGACCAAAATCAGCAAGAAGAAATGGTAACAACTTCCCTAGAAGCGATCGCTTTTGAATCAGTTTCTCTATTACGTCTCAAAGCCGAAGAACAGGGAGTAACCCTTTTTTATCGCTCTGCTGCTGAACCTTTGCCCCAAGTACCACTACGCCACCGAGAGTTAGGACAGGTGATGATTAACTTAATCTTAAATGCCATCCAAGCAAGTCCACCAGAAAGCGAAGTTGAAGTTGGTATCAGCCAAGAGCAAGATTACTTAGTGACTTGGGTAAAAGACACTGGCGCAGGTTTAGCACCAGAAGAACGCGATCGCATTTTCGATCCTTTTTATTCCACAAAACCCCAAGGAACAGGTTTAGGTTTAGCAATTAGCCACGAGATTGTCACCCGACACGGAGGGCATATTGATTTGAAATCTCAACCGGGTTGCACCGTTTTTAGCGTTTACTTACCGAAGAATCACAACGATGGCTAAGATTTTGATTATTGATGATGAAAAAGCTTTGCGTCAGGCGATGGCGCAGATTTTAAAAGATGAAGGCCACGACGTAATAGAGGCGGGAGACGGAGAGCAAGGACTGAAGATGATTCAACAAGATGCTACATCTCGTCCTGACTTGGTGTTTCTAGATTTAAAAATGCCCAAAACTCAGGGTAATGCTGTTCTGAAGGCTTTAGGTAGCAAAACGTTGTTTGAATTGCCAGTAATTGTGATGACAGCTTATGGAACAAGTCGTACAGCCATTGAAGCGATGCAATTGGGAGCTTATGATTATTTAACTAAACCCTTCGATTTAGAAGATTTAGTCAACTTGGCGCAAAAAGCTTTAGCTCATTCCCAAGCATCCGCCGAGCAAATTGGTGAAGCAAATATCCAAAATCTCGGACAGCCAGAAGAATTGTTGGGGCGATCGCTTAAAATGGCAGAAGTTTTTAAACTTATTGGCAGACTTGCCCAAGGAAACACCACAGTTTTGATTGTCGGCGAATCAGGTACAGGCAAAGAATTGGTCGCTTCCACACTGCATAATGCTAGCCCTCGCAGTCGTGGCCCTTTAGTAAAAGTTAACTGTGCAGCCCTCCCAGAACATTTATTAGAAGCAGAATTATTTGGTCACGAAAAAGGAGCCTTTACTGGAGCGAATCACTTGCGAATTGGTCGCTTTGAACAAGCCAATGGCGGCACAATTTTTCTGGATGAAGTCGGAGAATTGAGCCAGATAATTCAAGGGAAATTGTTGCGAGTATTACAAGATAAATCCTTCGAGCGCTTGGGTAGTAACCAAACCAAAACTGTAGATGTCCGCATTTTAGCTGCCACCAATCGGAATTTAGAACAATTGGTACGCCTGAATCAGTTTCGAGAAGACCTTTACTATCGCTTTAATGTAGTACGAATTGAACTACCACCTTTGCGCGATCGCCCCGAAGATTTAGAACAACTTACCCAACATTTTTTAAGTTCTATTGCTCTCAGAAATGGAATTAAAAATTTAGCAATTACCTCAACCGCCCTAGAAAAACTCAGAGATTACGCTTGGCCGGGGAATGTGCGAGAACTGCAAAATACTTTAGAGAGAGCAGCAGTTTTTTCTGGAGGAAGAACCATTCTTTCAGAACATCTCATTTTTAATCAAAAATATCAGATGAATTTGAACTTAGAACAAGCGATCGCTCAGTTAGAAATAAACTTTATCCGCCATGCTTTAGCACTTTATCCCCAAGAACCCCACAAAGTATTAGGAATTTCTGTTGAAAGCTTTGAGCAAAAAAAGAAACAATGGAATTTATAGCAAAACTTTCAACTTCTCGTTTTCTCGTTCCTTGACTCTGCCAAGCGCCTCCTTGGACTATAGGCAGAGCCTATAGATGAGCATTCCCATGCAGAGCATGGGAACGAGATAAAACTCCTAACTCTTAACTCTTAATTCCTAACTAATGAATTCTTTAAACTCAGCATCTACATTAGAAACCCATCTAGAAACTCAAACTGTTATTTACCCAACTCTACAGTATTTAGTTCGCTTCTTACCGTGGGATGGTAAACGAATATTCGACCATCTTCGAGAAGAATGTAAACACAATCCATTTATAATAGAAAATTCTGATTTCCATACCAACGAAGCACTTTTAGATGATATTCTACCTAATTGGTATAGTCCCATCGCCCAGGAATTAAGTTTAAGCGAGCATCTTATTGGACAAATATCAGCTTTGCCAATACCATACAAACAACGTGAAGCCTTAATCTATCTAACTCAGTGGTTATCAAATTCAGGTTACTTAGAAGAAACTCCAGAAGTGTGGGCAGATGATAGTATCTGGAGTGCAAAAGAATTACAAGCTGTTGTGCCTCTACTGCAAAGTTTAGATCCACCAGGAATTGGTACACGAACCCTGCAAGAATGTCTGTTAATACAACTTAAAGACCACCCTGAAAGTCTAACTTTTCTACTAGTTCAAAATTATTTAGAAGACATAGCAAATTGTGTTGGTAATTCTTCAGAGTCAAAGCAAAATTTTCAAGCGCTATTACAAAAATTGTGTCGAAATCACCAAAATCTTGATGTTGACATCAATAAAATCAACGATGCTATTCAAAAGATTCAAGAATTAGAACCCCGTCCCGCCAGAAACTTCGGTGGTAGCGATGCTCCCATCGTCACCCCCGATTTAAAAGTTGAGCTAATCGCTGAAAGTTGGCAAATTTCTTTAGCTTATGAAGTCAAACAACGTTTTTGTCTGAATTCCGAAGCCATTAAACTTTTACAGGAATCACCAAAAACAAGGCGAGATACCCAACAACTAGAAGCATTATTGCAAAAAGCAAGAAATTTACTCACAGCTTTGCAACAATGGCAAGAAAATCTGCTCAAAGTTGGGAAATTTTTAGTTGAGCGACAGCAAGCTTTTTTGCAGAGTCGGGATAAATTAGACTTAGTATCTACCCCTCAGCAATTAGTAGCTCAATCAGTAGGACTTAGTAACTCTACAGTCAGTCGGATTGTGCGGGGACGGTATATATTAGTTTGCAATCAACCCAGTCGGATAATTCCGTTGCATTCACTATGTGTTCCTGTAGGAGTAGGTGGACGTACTCCTCAACAAATCCAACAGATGCTATTACAGTTAATTGCAGAAGAATCACCCGCCAATCCTCATACTGATGAGGAATTAGCCCAGCTTTTGAAAATCCAATTTTCTCTGCCAATCACTCGCAGAACAGTCACAAAATACCGTAAAATTGCCGGAATAAAGTCATCACATCAGCGTAAGTTGACTGATAAAAAGATGGGAAGCAAGATCCAAAAAGCAAGGAAGTCTCTTGAATTATCAAAGTTGAGCCTTTGAAGGTGAACGTTGCGCCTTTGAACCTGAACGTTGAGCCTTTGAAGGTGAACGTTGCGGCTTTGAGCCTCGAAGTTGCACCTTTGAACCTGAACGTTGCGCCTTTGAACCTGAAAGTTGCGCCTTTGAAGGTGAACATTGAGCCTTTGAGCCTGAACGTTGCGCCTTTGAAGGTGAAAGTTGCACCTTTGAGCCTCGAAGTTGCGTCTTTGAAGGTGAACGTTGCACCTTTGAACCTGAACATTGAGCCTTTGAGCCTGGAAGTTGCGCCTTTGAAGGTGAACGTTGCACCTTTGAACCTGAGAGGATGTCTGAGAAGTATTAAATATTTCGCTTGATCCCCCCTAGCCCCCCTAAGGCAGGGCTGTTTCATTCCCCAAAGAGCTTTAAAAATCAAGGGTTCTAGCAAAGAAAAATTAGTTATTTTGTTACCAGCGTGCCGAGAAAATGAACTATTTTACTGATATTTAAGTGCTTAAAAGTTCATCTCATCGTCGCCCTTACTTACAATTTTCTCGCTAACCATCTTGACAAATCCTGTTTGAAATGGAATGAAACAGCCCTGCCTTTTTAAGGGGGGAACCGGAATCAAAGTCCCCCTTTTTAAGGGGGATTTAGGGGGATCTACAAGTCTCAAATACAACACCAAAAAGTTTTCAGACATCCTCTGAACGTTGCACCTTTGAGCCTGAAATTTTAAGTTTGATTGTTGACAAATGACAAATGACCAATGACCAATGACAAATAACTAAATCCAAAAATAAGCCAGAATGAGAGTCACGACAGTTAGCGGTAGACCAAAACGCAGATGTTCCCAGAATGACAATTGATAACCAAGTTTTGCAACAGCCTCAGCAACAATTAAATTAGCAACTGAACCTAACAAAGTTAGATTACCAGCTAAAGTAGATCCTGCGGCTAATAGTAACCAAGTTTTCGTGTCTGGATGGGGAATTAAATGTTGTAGTAATAATACTGCTGGAACATTAGAAACTAAATTTGAAAGCAGAGCAGTAATTCCTAATATGCTCAAGGGATTATAAACTAAACCGCTAAATAAATTTAATATGCCTAATTTTTCTACTCCAGCAGTCACAATAAATAGCCCAGAGAACATCACCAGTAAATCCCAATCAACTTTATTTAAAACTCGTTGCGGTTTAATTCGCCTAGTAATGAACAGTAAACCAGCAGCTACAAGTGTTGCTTGGGCTGGAGGTATCCCAATTAAAAATGCAATTAATAGTCCTCCTGTTATCAATAGGCTTTTAGTAAGCAACGGTTTAAATATGCGGTAACGCACGGGGGTTACACTCAAACAAGACTTAGTAGAACGAACATCAGGATAAAGCCACCACAATAACCCAATTTGGATTAACAAACTTACTAATGCGATGGGAGTCAATGCTTTCGCAAAATCGAGATAGCTGATACCAGAGAAGGAACCAATCAAAATATTTTGCGGATTACCACTTAAGGTAGCTACTGAACCCAAATTAGTTGCTCCCGCTAAGGCAAGTAAGTAAGGAATCGGATTGAGGTTCAAAGTTTGGGTTAAACCGAGAACCAAAGGAGTCAAAATTAGAGCGATGGTATCATTCAGAAAAAAAGCGGAGAGAATTCCACTGCCAAAAGTTAAAACAATTAGCAAACCTAGAGGGCTGCGGGTGAAGTGTGTAACTGTATC
Organism: Nostoc sp. CmiVER01; assembly: GCF_034531135.2. Classification (NCBI taxonomy): domain Bacteria; kingdom Bacillati; phylum Cyanobacteriota; class Cyanophyceae; order Nostocales; family Nostocaceae; genus Nostoc; species Nostoc sp. CmiVER01. The sequence continues at coordinate 335,145 of NZ_JAVRBU020000003.1, read as the reverse complement.
AAGGGTTAGTTGAAAAAAACCAGCGTAAGCTAAGTTTGTGCTGATTACCATCATGCCAAACAGGAAAATCAGCGTTTTATAGTCTATCGCTTGCCATGCTTCTTTGAGGTCTAATACCCCGAATGCCATCAGCAAAGATGCACCAACTAAAGCAATACTAGCTCGGTTCATCCGCAAACCAGGGAGATATCCTAAACCCAAACCGATATAAGTCAGTCCAATGATGATGTATCTGAAAACAATCATGATTTTGCTAGATGCTTTTGATTAAGTAGTCATTGGTCATTTGTCATTTGTCATTGGTCATTTGTCATTGGATTTTAGTGCATACCTCGCCTCTTGTGGGTGGAAAAACTTTGTCTTTTATGAGACTAATTCAAACCATGTTAAGGAGTGAACGGGTTTATTTTGGACTAATGACTAAGGACTAATACTTCGACTACGCTCAGTACAAGTGACTAATGACTAATGACTAATAATTAATGACTGCCCTAAGCGGTTTGAGGTGATGCTTTTCTATTAACTCCTGTTTTTGTCTCAGGTACACAGAACCAAAAAACTGCTAAAGCCACAACTGCGATCGCTGCTAAAATCAAAAAACCAACATTGTAACCAGCACTTTTAACCACAAATCCAGCTAGCACGTTGCTCAAACCCGCACCAATGCCAATAGCAGTGTTGAGCATTCCTTGGGTAACATTAAAGCGTCCCGTGCCTTTAGTCAAATCAGCTACCATTAACACGGAAAGCACACCAAAAATCCCCCCTGCAATACCATCCAGAATTTGCACAGAAACGAGAAAATAGGGATTGCCCGAAAACGTATACAGCACTCCTCGAATCGGTAAGACGGCAAAGCCCAGCAAAAATATAGGTTTTCGGGCTGTATGTGCGAAACGCCCAGCCAAGTTAGATACTGGAATCATCACTAATTGAGCCACAATGATACAAGCAGACATATAAACTGTGTCACTTGTCCCTTTACCCTGTGCCAATTCTTGACCAACTAGCGGTAACATAGCAGCATTGGCAAAGTGAAACAAAACTACTGCAATACTAAAGAATAAGATTCGGCGATCGCTCAATAATTGCAATATGCCTTCATGATGCTGTTGATGTTCTTCTTTAGCTTCCTCCTCACCCTCTTCTCTATCTCCACGCGCTAATTCGTGGTCAATCTCTCTTTCACGAATCATCCTCACTGAAATAATACTGCCCACAGCCATAGCTGCAACCAAGAAAAATATTGCCTTGCGGGCAATAAAGTAACCTACTAAACCAGCGAGAGTAGCAGCTAGCAGATTTCCTGTATGGTTAAATGTTTCATTACGACCTACTCGCCTATCTAATCTCTCATGTCCTACGAGTCCCAGAGTAATAGCAGCAATCGCAGGTGGGAAAATTGCAGCAGCAATCCCAATCATAATCTGAGAGCCAATGACAACAGGCAAGTTGGGGAACAAGCCCATAGCAATAGAGCCGATAGAAACAAACACAGCCGCCAGTACAATCAACATCCGTTTTTGACGTAGCCTGTCAACCAATGCACCAGCTGGTGTTTGAGCAATAACTGTGGCAATTGCCGAAGCTGACATCGCCAATCCAATTTGAGCCGGGTTCCAATTTGCTGAGGCTTTCAGATAAATACTCAGATATGGCCCAACACCATCGCGCACATCTGCGAGAAATACATTCAAGTAATCAAGCGATCGCAAACTCTTATTACTCGGTTTTCGCTGTTTTTGCATAAGTCTCTAGTGATATTTTGTGAGCTATGGAGAGGTCACAATACTCTTGTGCAAAAATCGTGCCAAATCAATGAGCATCTGGCGAGAAAACCCTTACGAGTGCATTTACAGAAACTGAGTTAAGCAATATTTCATCAACGGTATCAGTTCAGGCATAAAAAATATTTCGGACACAGGTAGCGTGCAGTCTCCAAAAAATATATGATTTGGACTTTGCAGTACTTGAATTACTTTTTTGGGAATTTTAACCCTATCCGGGGTAAGCTGTCGCGCAGAGATTGGTGACAAATATTTTGAGAATAAATTATGCAAGAGTTTGTGATTTATCAAGATATCCTTCAAAAAGGAAGACAGCATGAAGCGCTAGCACTGATAAAATGCGAACAATTGCAGAAATTAATGAGAAAATCAGCCGCCAACGTGCGGTAGTGTTGACAACTGAAGAATTAAAAGCACGAGTTGTAGAAATCGGTGTTATTAAAGCAGCTAAAGAAGTTGATGTAATTACCACTGGCACATTTGAGCCGATGGAATCAAGTGGTGCAATTATCAATCTCGGACACACTGACCCCCCGATAAAAATTCGCCGGTGCTGGTTAGATGGTGTGCCAGCATACTCTGGTTTTGGTGCAGTTGATTTATATTTGGGTGCGAGTTCTGCTGTGGAGACGACGGACGGGGAAGAAGTTAGAGAACGGGGCGGCGGTCATGTAATCGAGGATTTGATCGCTGGTAAACCTATACATGTAAAAGCACAAGGACAAGTAACAGATTGTTATCCCAGAGCAAATTTTGAAACTACAATTACTAATGAAACGATTAATCAGTTTTATTTATTCAATCCGCGCAATCTTTATCAAAATTTTATTGTTGGGGTAAATGGTGGCGATCGCTCCCTCTTCACCTATCTCGGCCCTTTACAACCACGTCTGGGAAATGCCGTTTACTCTAACCCCGGTGCTATTTCCCCCTTACTCAACGATCCCGATTTACAACTCGTTGGTATAGGTACTCGAATTTTTTTAGGTGGTGGTATTGGCTATGTTGCTTGGGAAGGCACTCAGCATTTCCCTTTACAAAAGCGTTTAGCTAATCGTACACCGATTGGGCCTTCCGCCACTTTAGCTTTAATTGGTGATGCCAAGCAAATGGATGCTCACTGGGTGCGGGGATGTTACTTCAAAAGTTATGGCCCCTCATTGATGTTAGGCGTTGGTGTACCACTACCTGTATTAAATGAACAAGTAGTTGAACACTGCGCCGTCCAAGATCAAGACTTAGTAGCCCCAATAGTGGATTTTTCCATTCCCCGGCGTGTCCGTCCCACCTTTGGTTTAGTGAGTTACGCCCAACTCAAATCTGGACGGATCACTATTGAGGGCAAAGCTGTACGCTCTGCCCCCTTAGCGAGTTTGTTTTTTTCTAGGCAAGTCGCCCTAGAGTTGAAAAAGTGGATCGAAGCAGGTACGTTTACCCTGACAGAACCAGTTTCTCCAATTCCGATGGAGCGATCTTTTCTACCCCAAGACCGACGGACGGATTTTTGATATTGGGGACTGGGGAGTAGGGTGAGCAGGGGAGGCAGGGGAGCACAGGGGACAAGGGGACAAGGGGACAAAAGTTTAGAGCTTCCAACAAGTCTTTCCCCTTGTCCCCAATTCTCCTTGTCCCCAAGTCCTCTTTCCCATGCCCTATTCCCTTACTCTTGAGTCGGTTTCGGTCGCTTGATGGGCTTAGGAACGGGCATTTTTGGTATAGGTTTTGACACCACAGAGGTGTCGCCGCCTACACCTGTTTTCTTGATAGGACGTGGGGTTTCGCCACTGCGTCTGGGGGGGAATGGTTTTCTACCACCAGCACCACCGCCACCGCCAGCACGAGGGCCACCTTTGAATGGTGGTTTGCGTTTTTTGGGCAAGTCAGCGATCGCCTCAGCTTTTTCTACTATCAAAACGTCAGCTTCTCGCTTGGCTTGGAAGTCCCAGAACTTTCCTACTGCTTTGGTGGTCAGCACACCCCTTAATTTCAATTTAAAATACTTGGGTTTCTCAGTTGGTTTGCGTGCAGCCTGTCTAATTTTGACTACCAAGCTCTTAGCATCAAAAGATTGGTATACTACCTCACCACGAACAGAAAAACCACCATCTGCAACTTCTGATGAGGGAATTGTACTTAGTTCAGAGTTTTCGGATAAGCCATCATCGGGTGTCTGTAACTCTTGCAACTCCAAGTCTGACTCGTCTTCATCTGTTGAGTTTTTTGCCAGATTTTCTGGCTCCCAAACTCCGACGATTTGGATGTGCAAGGTATCATTCTCTTGTCTTGTACGTGGATATACTACCCACAAGTGTTCTTTTTCTAAGTCTAGATGATTCTTGACTAAGCTCATAATCCGGCCTAGGAGGACGGCATTGAGTTCTACACCATCTGTGGTTAGCAGCGTACCTTGAGTAAATTGTTCGCTGCTAGCATGATAGCGACCCCTGACCAACCCGATCGCTCGATATTGCATCGGCTCACTAGGAGGCGGAATTGGTTGCTGTCGATTGATTAAGTTCCCATTTGAATCAGTCTCAATGGGGTTAACAGGCGAATTTTCAGGCTTAGAGGACTTGGCTGCTATATGAACATTAGCGGCTGCATCTATGTTAGTTGGGCCCTGGTTAGAGGCAGAAGAATTGGAGGATTCAGGCAACGGCATCAGGTCGGAATTCATAAAAACTCCTTGCGGCGGAGACACATCCCATTGTGGGATTTTACAAAGGCAGCTGGAAAGAGCATTTGTGCGACTGATGAAAGTATATTTGCTTTTAACAAAGTCACACTAGGGTACTCTATAACAATACTAAAGACGCTAAATTGAGTGTGTAAACACTAAACGTGTAATTTAGCGCCTTTACACTAGTTTCGGAAGCATATCATAGCTACAATTCTGATGGCTCCTCCTAAAGTCATCACTTACTTTAGCAGTGTAAATAGTTAATTGTTATAAAATTCACAGGCAATTGACGGTATTCCGCAAAGTTTTGGAAATTTTTAACTTTACGATTTGTGTAAATGATAATGTCATTAAAATTTAGGAGAAAGACAAAACTGTGTCTCAACCGCGCAATCGTTGGATAGTTCAAATCGTCTTGGCGCTGGCAATTCTTGCTTTTGTGGGTGTTTCGGTGATTCCCATAATTGGAGCATTTAATAATACGCCACCCTCAAACCAGAATACTGCTAGCACTAGAGGCACTTTGACCTCTGCTGAACAAAAATCAAAACTGGAAGACGAAGTACGGGGTTATGAACTGGTTTTGCAAAGAGAACCAGAAAATCAGACTGCGCTTAAAGGCTTATTACAAGCGCGGCTACAATTACTGAGTCAAAAAGAAAAAAGTGAGGTTAAACCAGCTGATATCCAAGTTGTCATTGAACCTTTAGAAAAGCTAGCCAAGCTGAATCCCGAACAATCAGAATATTCAGTGCTACTGGCTCAAGCCAAACAACAAATTGGCGATCGCGAAGGAGCAGCTCAAGCTTATCGCTCGATTTTGGAGACGAAACCAGGCGATTTGAAAGCTTTGCAAGGAATGGTGGCTTTGTTAATCAGTCAGCAACGCCCGGAAGCAGCCATTGGTTTGCTGCAAGAAACCCTCTCTAACGCAGCTCAGGCGAATAAAATTCAGCCTGGAAGTGTAGATACAGTAGCCGTGCAGGTGTTGTTAGGTTCTGTTCACGCTTCCCAGAAACGCTATGCTCAAGCTAGCTCTGTATATGACCAAGCAATTAAGAAAGATCCTAAGGATTTTCGTCCTGTTGTGGCCAAAGCGATGCTCTTAAAGCAACAGGGCAAAGACGCAGATGCAAAACTTTTATTTGATAACGCCGCAGCTTTAGCACCTGCTCAGTACAAAGACGAAATTAAGAATGCAGCAACGGTTTCCCCCCTCCCTAATCCTGCTGCATCTCCCGCCCCTCCATTGAAAAGTACTCCGAAATAGGGGCATGGGGCATGGGGCAGAAGTTCTTTCATTTTGAATTTTGAATTTTGAATTGATTTCTCCCCTACTCTCTGCCTCCCTACTTCAATCCCCTCACGCTCCCTCAATGGCAGCAACGACACCAAAAACTAGAAACAGGCATCCGCCAATTAAGGTGAGTTGACGCTCAGAAATTCGTCCGGCAATCATTTTGCCGCCAATAACTGCGATCGCAGCACAAATGGCATGTCCTAAAATTGCCCCTATTGTCACTCCAATGGGATTATTACCTGCGGCTAGGGCAATGGTGGCAATTTGGGTGCGATCGCCCCACTCTGCCATAAATGTCAACACAAAGGCTTCTATAATAATTGCCAAGGAAGTCTTTTGCTTTGGTAACTCCAAATCTGCTTTTTTCACCGCAGCTTCGGCTTCTTCTACAACTTCTGTATCACAAGCAGCCGAGGACATCTTACTAGCGTCATATAACAGCTTGAGACCAAAAGCAATAAACAAAGCTATTTCGGCGTAATGAATATAACTTTTTGGCAACAAAGATACCGCTTGTCCAAATAGCACCGAAAGGATTGTCATCGCCGCTAAAGCAGCTGTCACGCCTATAAATACAAGCCGCCGCGAGTGGTGCATTGCCAAAATAACAGCAATAAAAAATGTTTTATCGCCTAATTCGGAAACTGTAATTAATAATAGACCTGCGGTAAAAGCTGTTAACACTCTCTCAAGCTCCTGAAAAATCGTTGACCGATGTGAAGCTTGATGAGAACCAAAAGACCTCACCAAGTTTACACTTTTCGGTGTGAACTTAGTGAAGGTCTCGCTTTCAAATATTTATTATTCGCCACCTGAACCAGGCTCATCGCCAGTATGTTGATTCAGATGTACTGGCTTTTATGTTTTTTGCCAGCTAGCTACTCCCCTTCTATGCAGATTAAGTATACATTTTTTACAGGTAGAAGTCAAGAGTAGGAAATCCAGAGGTATAACTGTACAGAGAACGAAGCGCACATAAGCCTGATTCAGCACTTACTGAGGTAAGAACTCATCATTTGTGACTTCTGGTAGCTGATATGGACACACCACAGGAAAGGATTCTATTGACAAACCAGTTTCAGCTTTTGCTTGCTTAACTGCTTGTGCATAACACTCTATAAAGATGCTCTCAAGATAGGATTTGAGGCTAGGCGAATCATCTAGAGCTTCTTTGACACGTCTACGATGTTCAATGATGCTTCCTTCCCAGCTACCGCTTCTCTTTTCAGGCTGAAATTGCCATTTGAGCAAATGCACCAGAATTACAATCAGATTACTCTTGAGGCTCCGACGCTCACTCCTTCCCATGTCGGCAATTTCTTCGATGAGATTTTCCCAGTCCACGTTCGCATAGTCGTGACTTTGCAATTTTTTCACAGTCGTTTGTATCCATTGCAAGTAATCCGTGTCATATAGCGTTTGGGAATGCGCCTTTAGGGAAGACATGGCAGTTTCCATTAGAAATGGTTAGATAATTTCTCGCATATCTTTACGATTAACATCGGTGCGTTAACAGAATGTAACGCACCTTACGGATTCTAAGAATTGGGAGGTATTAATTTTCTCAGAGATGTAGTCTCGCGTTCTAGTATGTAAATTTTGCGATGTTTTATTGATTTATCAGCATTGAGTGGAACGGTAAACCAAAACCATCTCCAACTCTACGTTTTATTCTTGCCATCACTCACCTCACCTTTAGAGGTCATTATCAAGTAAAAATCAAATTATTGCATCCTGTTCGATCATGCTAGTCCAACCAATTTAACGCTTAGTTCCCACATGCGCTCGCCTTTTTCATCATCGCGGGCTTGAGGAGAGACTTTTTGAACAAAGGACTTGCCATCTTTCTTCTGACGATTTCCCCAACTCCAATAAGCACCAGATTGATTGTACTCAGGATCGGCAACTACCGCAGCAACCCGTTCTCCTGCCAACTCTTGAGACACATATCCTCCAGTGATGTACTTTTGGAATAAAGGGAAGATTTTCTGAAATAGAGGATAGTGGTTTCTAAATAGCGGCGTTTCTGCAACACATCCCGGATAGAGAGAGCTGAAGGCTATACCAGTTGACTCGTGATAGCGCCGATGCAGTTCCCGCATAGTCAGCACGTTGCAAACCTTGCTGTCTTTGTAAGCTTTGACGGGTTCAAACTTCTTGCCATCAATCATCGAGATTGGCTCTTTAAATCCTTGTGCAAAGCCTTGCAAATCGCCCAAGTCAGGACGCGGCGGAATCTTCCCACCCAGTTCATCTGGATTGTGAGTCACAGTTCCCAAAATCACGAGCCTTGGCTGTGAAGATGATTTCTTGAGATCCTCAAGCATTAGGTTGCACAAAAGGAAATGTCCGAGGTGATTTGTGGTGACAGTTAACTCGTAACCTTCTGGACTGCGTAAAGGCTGCTTTATTAAGGGCATATAAATTGCAGCATTGCACACCAAAGCGTCTAGGGAGTGACCGCTTGCTCGAAAGTTATTCACAAATTGTCGAACGCTATCCAAAGAGCCGAGATCGATATGCATGATAGTGTAACTACCCTGGTGGGGGATTCCCAAAGATTGAGCTGCAAGTTGAGCCTTCGCTATATCTCTACAGGCCATTACTACATACCATCCTCTTTCAGCAAGAGCCTTGGCAGCATACAAACCGACCCCCGAAGATGCACCTGTGATTATAACCGTTGGCTTGTGATGTTGTTCCATTGTGTTCAGCCTCCATTGACTGTTTCTAGGATCTCACACCAGTGAGCCATCATTGTCACCACCTTTTTCAATGCTGGATTAGCCTGAACTAACCCGCAATCCAAATAAGTACTCTTGATTTTTTGCTCTCATTTTGAGAGATTATAAGAGTAATTGATTTTGCATTGAAAATATATGGCAAAAAAGCTAGAAACAGATGCATTTAATTGCAATTCGCACCCTTCGCGCTGATACCGCTCAGTATCCCGATGTCAAGAAACAGATTAACAACTGGTATGCAACTGTGAAGAAAACGGAATGGCAGAACTTAGAGGACGTTCGTAAGATTTACAAGGATGCTGAAGCAGTTGGAAACTTCACTGTTTTCAATATAAAGGGTAATGACTATCGCCTAATTGTCGGTATTGATTATGAAGACCAGGTAGTTTACTACAAATACTTTCTTACACATACTGAATACAATAAAGGCAAATGGAAAAATGACTTTTACTTTTGACGAAACTGCTTATCGCAATCTAGTAGCTGAAGTTGCTCCCAAGGTAATTGAGACGGAAGAAGAATATGAACGTGTGTTGACAGTGGTAGAGCGTCTAACCTTTGCGAAAAATCGCACTCCAGAGCAGCGAGTTCTACATAAATTGCTGGTGAAGCTGATTGAACTATATGAAACACAGAACTACCCGATGGATTTATCTGTACCTCATGAGATACTTCAACACATCATGGAAGCAAGCGGAACCCGTCAAGCTGATTTGGTAGGCGTTATTGGATCAAGCGGTGTGGTATCTGAGGTTGTTAATGGTAAACGTTCTATTAGCAAAGCACAAGCCAAAATGCTTGGTGATTACTTTAAGGTTTCACCTAGCCTATTTATCTAAGCCTCAACTTACAAATGTGATGTTTCAGCCAATTCACATCGTGCGATTAGATGAGCGATCGCTCAATATATTTATATTAACTGGGCAAGATGAAGGAATAGAGCTAGAAATTAAGCCAGATGGTAGTATAGAACCATGAATCAGGTAAACTATACAGCAATGAGCAACCAAGAGCTAAAGAGTTACTTTCTTGCCCACAAGGATGATAAGGAAGCCTTTTATGCTTACATGGATAGACGAAAATCTCGTAATCGTGATGCTGCAATACAATTAAATGATCCGGCTTGGGAAGAAAAGATAATAGCTGTGATTCAGAAACAACTAAGTTCTGATTAATAACTTAATTATTTCATATTTTTAATCGAGGCGGACAAAATTTTTGTAGTCCCCTCGATTTCTCGCATAAATTTACTTTTGGCTAATATTTCCGCTCTTTTGGCTCAAACATAGTAATCGCCACCGGTCGATATTGAATGTCAATTCCGGCTGGTGAATAGTAAGCCATTGTGTGTTTGAGGAAGTTAGCATCATCTCGTTCGGAATAATCTTCGCGGAAATGAGCGCCACGGCTTTCTTGACGATTCAGCGCTGATGCTAAAATAGTCTGTCCCACTACCATCAAACTTCGCAATTCTAAAGCTTCCACAAGTTCCGTATTCCAGCAACTACCTTTGTCATCTAAATAAATTTGTGGATATTTTTGTTGTATTTCTTCTAATTTATGTAACCCTTCACTCATTAATGCCTCAGTGCGAAAAACACCGCAGTAATCAGTCATACAATCCTGGAAGGCTTGACGGACTTGGTTAATACGATACTTTCCTGGTTGTTCTAACAAAGCTTGAATTTGTTGCTGGGCTTCTGTTACGTAGCGTTGCTCATCCACAGAGGGCAACTTACGTTTTTGCACAAATTGGGCGATCGCAGCCCCAGTTCTCTTGCCATAAACGACACATTCCAGCAGAGAATTACTCCCCAAGCGATTAGCACCATGTACGGAAACACAAGATGTTTCGCCAGCAGCAAAGAAAGCATCAACTAAACCATCACCACTACTGCGGACTTGCCCATCAGTATTAACTGGGATACCACCCATACAATAGTGAATTGTCGGACGGACTGGCATCGGTTGAGTTACCGCGTCAACACCTACCAAACGGTGTGCTTCTTCCCAACAGAAGGGAACGCGACTCATAATTTTTTCTTTGCCCATGTGGCGGAGATCGAGATAGACAAAGGGGCCACCAGCACTACCATTGAGATGAATACCACGACCTGCGCGAATTTCGTAAGCGATCGCTCGTGAGGTAATATCACGAGGAGCCAGTTCCATGCGACTGGGTGCATAGTTCGCCATAAAGCGATCGCCTTCACTGTTAATTAGATACGCCCCTTCACCCCGTACCGCTTCTGAAATCAGTACCCCTACCGGATATAAGCCAGTGGGATGAAATTGGACAAATTCCATATCTTCCAGGGGCAAACCTGCGATCGCAGTCATTGCCAAACCATCACCTGAAGAAGCGTAATCATTAGAGGTGGTGTTATAAACGCGACCATAGCCCCCTGTGGCAAACATCACCGCCTTGGCTCGCACCACCTCTATACGTCCATCCAAAAGATGGAACATTACCACACCCTTCGCCTCATTTTCTTCCAAAATGAGACGCATCACATACCATTCTTCATAAACTTGCACCCCATAACGCCGCAGGTTGTTAACCAATTCATGCAAAATCGCGTGACCAGTCTTATCAGCCGCGTAACAAGTGCGGTTATGGGAATGTCCGCCAAAAGCCCGTTGAGCAATGCGCCCATCAGATAAGCGAGAGAACAAAACACCCATGTGTTCCAAATCAATTACCACATCTGGCGCTTCTTGGGTGAGAATTGCCACAGCATCTTGGTCTGCCAAGTAATCAGAACCCTTGACAGTATCAAAAGCATGTGCTTGCCAAGTATCTTCTGAATCAACATTTTTTAGCGATGCAGCCATACCACCTTGAGCCGCCACCGAGTGCGATCGAATTGGGTGGGTTTTAGCAACCACAGCAATATTTAAATTAGGGTCAGTGCGGGCAATTTCTACAGCAGCGCGACATCCCGCCAATCCGCCCCCGACAATAATCACATCGTGTTCCAGCATAATTAGTCTCCGACTGCAAACCACTGCTGTTCTATTGTAAAGATGTGATTAATCAGGTGTGCTTTGTAACAGTAGCACTTCTCCAAAAAAATTCCCTGCCTATAAATGACAGGGATACGATTGCAAATTTTGAAATTAGGAGTAAAAAGTTAAAAATGAAGAATTATTGAAACAGATAGAGTGACTCCTAACTCCTGTATAGACGCGATTAATCGCGTCCCCTAACTTATAACTCTTTAACTAGTTGCTTCTACAGGTTGTTGCTGAGACACATTACCTGGTATAGGTTCCATTTTGGTTCCCGGGCCTACAGGACTAACTTCTATATGATTTAACAAGGTAGTGACAAATGCAAACAACAAGAACGGTAGCGATAACAGAACGACAAGACCTGCTGTTGCTAAAGCATAGACAGGTCGCTTGGCACCCATGAGTGCCAAGGCTGAAGCCAAACTTAGGGTAATCGTAATTAGCCAAACAATTATTTGACCGTATATGTCACCGAAAGTCAGGGTACAGACAAACCGATATTTTTGAGTATTATTTCCGCTCATCACATTTGCCTCAAGTCTCTCCTAATAGGTTCTACGTTAGAACTATGTTTGCCTTGTAGACAATTTCTAAATATTTTTGCAAGCTTCGTAATATAACTTCATAATCGATTTTTTTTGTTACAAAGCGCAATTTCTAGTGCAGTATGACAGAAATACACCAACCGTAGGCTACGGGAAGTCCTTCTTTTATAGTGGTTACTTGAAATTCTCCTTTTTTCTTGTACTACGGAGTTAGAACAAAAACTAAGATAGCTAGGTGTTGATATAAGCTCAGTTTTTTGTTAAAAGTTTTCGCAATCCGAATGAACTCCTTAAAAAATAGACTCTTTGCCTAAAGCAAAAATAATTTTTGTCATCTGCCAAATTCTAGATATTTAGAATATGGTATTTAATTTTTTGATAGTAAATATTAACTAGATAAATCCAGTAAGTCAGAATGGAAAAACCAATTTTTTGATGTTAAATTTTGAGTATTGCCCGAATTTGTTGACTTTAATCAACAAAACCTTTTATTTTTCGTGGCAATGTTGTTTTAGGAGTGAACGTGAATACTATTTTTTTTCGTAAAGGTGTTTTTTGCTTGCCAAGTATAGCTGCTCTTACAGTCCTGAGTAGCGGCTTATCCGTAAGTGCCCAGACAGTTGACAAGGTGAATAGTCAAACATTAACTGACCCTTCCGCAACCGTAGCGTCTCCCAACAAGTTTAGTACAGAACTAGACACTGTAAGCCAAAATCTCTCTACAGAAACAATTGAAACATTTACAGCAACAAATTTAGCTAAAGTACAGCAGTTCTCAAACCCTGCGATACAAGAAAACGCCAATGTAACGCCTACACCCATTCCAGGTACAGTAGCAACCTCATCTGCAACACTTACCTCTGAGTTTGTAGAACCGACTCCTCAAACTACTTCTCAAACTAGTTCTCAACCATCTGCTACTAAAGTGGCGCAATCGGATATTGATTTAGGTAGAACTACTCGTGGTGGCAGCAGTTATATTGGCATCGCTGCTAACATTGGTTTAAGTGGTGGTGATACATCTTTGGGTGACGGTAACTTCGCGGTAGTCAGCAAAATCGGACTGACAAATGCTATATCGGTGCGACCCTCAGCTGTATTTGGGGACAACACCACAATTTTACTTCCTGTCACCTATGATTTTGCCTTCAAGCCAGCAGATGCTTTTAGCGAACCGTTAGCGATCGCACCTTACGTTGGAGTGGGTGGAGCTTACAAAACTGGTAATGATTCGCAATTAGCCTTTTTGGTAACTGGTGGTATTGATGTGCCTCTAACTCCTCAATTCACTGCAACGGCTGCTGTAAATGCCGGATTTTTTGATCAAACTGATATAGGCTTATTGTTAGGAGTTGGTTACAACTTCACTGGCTTTTAAGAGTTAGGAGTTATGAGTTAGTAATGTTTCACTGATAACTCCTGTACAGACGCGATTAATCGCGTCTCTCCTAATTTTCTATTTGGGGGTAACTTTATCAATTACCTTGATTTTCCCATCGTCTCCTACTGTCCAAACATCATAAACACCGACTACATCGCCGTTAGCATCAACATCTACGTTGCCACTGGCTCCTTGATAGTTAATCTTTTTACCATCTTTAAGCAACTTTAATCCTTCGCAGACATCGGTAACTTCCGTACCAGGCCCATCAGCCACTTCACGGATTTTGCTAGCTATACCAACACCTGTATTTTGTTTAGCAGCTTGTGCAGCCAACGTCAATAAAGCAGCCGCATCCCAAGCTTGAGGAGCGTATTCTCCTGGCGCACCACCCTTTTTATCCTTCCACAGCTTGTTAAAAGCTTCTAGTGCTTTACCATCAGAACCAGGTACTGTACCGATCGCTCCGGTTAAAATATACTTATCACCATCTTTGCCAACTTGTTCAGGAAAAGTAGGTGATTTAACTCCATCTGTCAGTAAAATTTGCACTCCCTTCGTCACACCTTGCTGATAGGCTGCTTTCAGGAACAAACTACCAGTTTCAGCATACAGTACAGCTAGGACTGCATCTGGTTTACCAGCAAAAGCAGCCGCCGCTTCTGTATCAAATGTTTGGGCTTTCGGGTCATAGCGGACAGGCTTATCTTTATTAACGATGGTTCCACCCAATTTTTCAAAAGTTTGCACAAATGCCTTTTCAAAGCCAACGCCATAGTCGTTATTAATTACGACTGTAGAAACTCGCTTAAAACCTTTTTTATTGGCAAGTTGAGCTAAAGCTAGTGCTTGGTAAGTATCAGGGGGAGCAGTACGCGCCCAAAAGCCTTTATAGTCGCCTTTTTGGGCCTTTTCAGTAAAGACAGGACTGGTACTACCAGGGGAAACCAGCATGACTTTATTCGGTGTGGCAATGGAGACTGCTGCACTAGAAACGCTACTAGCAAAGGAACCAACTACACCTGCTACTTTATCTAAAGTTGCTAGTTTGGTCATACCGGCTGCACCCGCTCTAGGGTCGGTTTGGTCGTCTACTTGCACCAAGGTAACTGGTTCGCCATTCACCCCACCGCAGGCGTTGACGGTATCAACAAGTAAAGGGACAGAACCTAACATTTGTTGTCCAACAGAAGCTAAATCGCCTGTTGTCGGTAGTAGAGAACCAATTTTTAGCCCTTGAGCAGTGCTTGTAGTAGTTGAGTTTGCTGCTGGAGTAGCGGTATTTCCTGTGTTAGCTGTGCCATTGGGGGTACTATTATCACCACAAGCCCCAACTAGGAACCCAATTGCTAGGGTAGCTATACTGAAGGTTAAGGCGGCGCTAATCTTTTTCATAAGTAACTTTGACTCCTCAGATATTTAGGAGCCTAAAAGTAAGATTCAAACTAGATTTTTAAATTAGCTTTATCTTATCAGGACTCCAAAAGATAAATCATATCATCCATCTTTGGGAGTAGAAATATTTACACTAGATTAGTATTATTTTTCGACACAGAACATAGTCTGTGTATCAAAAGTATTTATCAAAAACTGGAAAACGGAGAGGGAGGGATTCGAACCCTCGGTACGGAGTTGCCTGCCGTACAACAGATTAGCAATCTGCCGCTTTCGACCACTCAGCCACCTCTCCATGACTCACGAATATCTATGTTATCAGATTTGTTTGGGGGAGTCAATAGTCATTTGTCATTAGCCGTTAGTTATTTATGAAACACTAAGGACTAAGGATTAGGGACAAATGACTAATTTTTTAAAGGACTTGCGATCGCATCCAAGCCAGGGGCAAAGTGCGTAACTTTTTCCACTGGGGAACGTAAGCCCGTTGACTGAACACATCATAATCGTTGCGTTCAATCACCTCCAGGATCTGACCGTATAGCATTGATGCTGCCCACACAGGCCAACGAGCATCGGATGCTAAATAAGTAATTCCCTGGTCGGATTTGCTATAGAATTGGCGGGCCCGTTCGATTTGAAAGCACATCAGCGCCCGCCAACGATCATCTACCACACCTTTGAAGAAGTCTTGCTCGGTGTAGTTGAATTTTTCCAAGTCCTCAAGGGGAATGTAGATTCGCCCCCGTTTGGCATCTTCGCCTACATCCCGCAGGATGTTGGTGAGTTGATTGGCAATTCCCAAAGCGATCGCTTCTTCTATGGGAACATAAGGTTGTTTGTTCTGCTGCCACGGAGCGGTGTATATGGTGCTATCTACACCCATAACTGCTGTTGACATTAAGCCAACAGTGCCAGCAACGCGGTAACAGTAGAGGTATAAGTCCTCAAAGGTTTCATAACGGCTGCGATATAAATCCATGCGCTGACCGGCAATCATATCCCGAAAGGGCTGAATGTCCATCGGAAAGCGCTGGAGAGTATCAACTAAAGCGACATCGTAATTTTCTAATGGCTGTCCCGCAAAAATCGATTCCAGCTGCTGTTCCCATAGGTCTAGGGTTTCTGGCGTGGTAATAGCAGATGCGGGCCCATCCACCAACTCATCTGTACGGCGACACCAAGCGTAAATTGACCAAATAGATTGACGTTTTACCGGACTCATGAGCAAAGTACCCAGGTAAAAAGTCTTGGCATACTTTGCTGTGAGATGTCGGCAAAGTTTGTATGACTCGTCTACAGAGACCAGCGTTTTCATGCGCGGGGGGGAATCAGGCAGTTGCAGCATTCGTTGCGGGCGGTCGGGTGAGCGTTTGCAGGTTTGAGGAATTTGCTACCGGGAGAGCCTCAGAAATTGCCTGCGCTGTCAGCTTACCAGAAAGTACGGCACCTTCCATACTGCCTAAGTAGCGTTGCATGGTATAACTTCCGGCGAGATAGAAGTTGGCAATGGGCGTAACTTGTGCGGGGCGGTACTGTTGGCGGCCAGGTGTCGCTTTGTAAACTGAACGCGGCGTTTTCACCACATGAGATTTTAGCAATGTTGCTGGATTGTCTCCCCCAAAGTGATCGGGGAAAAGTTTTTCCAATTCAGCAAGCGTTGCAGCCACAATCTCCTCATCAGATTTGGCAATCCAATCTTTTGCCGGAGCTAGAACTAATTCCAGCATTGAGCGATTGGGGTTGGCGTATTCACGGCAGGTATTGCTCATATCAGCATAAACGCTTAGGAGGGGCGATCGCGAAAAAAGCAAGTGATCAATTTCTGTAAGTTTCCGGTCAAACCACAGATGCAGGTTAATCACTGGTACTCCTTCCAAACCGTCTAGCTTCTGGAAAAACTCTATAAGCTTCCAAGGTTTAGGCAACATGACCTTCAAGGGGTCAACCGACATGGCAGATACATAAGCATCTGCTGTGATAACTTCATCTTCTGCTCCATTCAACCCTCGAATCAAGTATCCTTTTACCGTGCCATCGGCGTTGAGCAAAATCTCTTTCAAGGGAGCATTCAACCGCACTTCTCCACCGCGTTCTGTGATGTAATCGACGATTGGGCTGCATAGACGTTCTGTGGGAGAACCATCTAAAAATGCAATCTTGGAGCCATATCGTTCTTGCAAAAAGCGATTCAGTGCAGTTAGGAGAATCGTTGACGAAACTTCATCAGGATTGATAAAGGTAAGTGCTTTACACGCGGCGATAAAAACGTCACTAGTTACCCGCTCGTCAACACCTTGCCTTTTCAACCACTCTAAGAAGCTGTACTTATCCATCTCTTCGACATACTTCTGACCCCTAACTACTGCCGGAAGGAGTCCAACTGCAAATCGAATCTTCTGTTCCCAAGTCAACATATCTTTGTTGCGAAGAATCGATGCAATGACGTTGAAAGGAGATGGAATATCTGGAACATCAAAACGTGAGAGTGTTCCAGGCTTGTCTGGTTGATTGAAAATCAGTGTATGCTCTTTCCACTGGAGTCTATCTTCAATGCCCAACTCCTTGAGCATTTGGAGCATATTCGGATATGCCCCAAAGAAGGCGTGTAACCCGGTTTCGTACCAGTCGCCGTCAGAGTCTTTCCACGCCGCAACCAGACCACCCAGTACGTCCCGGCTTTCCAAGACAATGGGAGTATGACCTGCGTCCGTGAGATATTTCGCGCAGGAAAGTCCTGCTAGACCAGCACCCGCGATCGCTACTCGCATTTAACCCTAATGCCCTTCAATATTTCTTAATGGTTTTGTCGATTCTCATTATACGTTGCAAACCGTAACATTTGGCAGTTATTGTGCGATCGCTCTCCCAAAAAACTTTTGCCAAAGGGAATTTTACCTACGCGCACCTACCCAACAAAATTGCCAACACCATTGTTGATAATAGGTTTTGGCGAACATTTCATCTAGATTTATATGCAGGAAATTTAGGGAAACAAAAGTAATTCCTTTGACTGAAAATAAGTAATCTCAAACGTGGTACTAAACTAGTTGATTTCTTTGCTAATCAGTGTATCTACTCTGAAAAATATCTAAGGTAGTGCTTAAAAATTACTAGTTAATTCCTATAAAATTTCCTTCTATGGATAAATTGACAATGTAAAAATCAAGGCAAATTTAGAGCTTACCTACTTTCCCCAACCAGAATCAAAACCTTCCTTTGAAAGCTTTTCACTCCCCATAAGGATGTAGGATAAAAGTTTATATGCTTTAGGTTGAACAACTTAGTTGTTTACCGCAGAACTTATAGGTAAAAAATTATGAGTGTATCGCAAGAGCTAAAACGCTTTGGACATCACCTGATTTTGGGTATTTCCGGCACGACATTAAGCGATGATGATAAACGCGCACTCAATGAATTAAAGCCGATTGGGGCGATCTTTTTTGCTAAAAACTTTTTGGATAGCACCCCATATCAGGTTTGGCTAGAAAGCTTCAAAGATTTAAACAATCAGATACGAGAATATACTGAACGTGATTCGATGTTTATGACTTTGGATCATGAAGGAGGTCGTGTCATTCGTACACCACTGCCGATTACGCGATTTCCTCATGCGTTATTGCTGCGATCGCACGCCCGCGAAGTAGCAAAAGCCACAGCAGTAGAACTTAAATCACTAGGCATAAATTTATCCTGGGCACCTGTAGCAGATGTTTTTTCCCATCCACACAACCCCGTTATTGGCTCTCGTGCATTTGGTAACACTCCCGAAATTGCTGCAAAAGATGCGCGTGAGTACTACCTTGGACTTCAAGAATCAGGAATTTTGGGATGTGCCAAACACTTCCCCGGACATGGAGACACCAGCAAAGACTCTCATATTGAGCTACCAATACTGAATTTAACTTTAGAAGACCTGCGACTTCGAGAACTCATACCTTTCAAAGCTCTAATTGAAGTACAGATACCTTTAATCATGACTGCCCATATTTTATTTCCTAAGATAGATGCCGATGTGCCAGCAACGCTTTCCCAAGCTATTTTGAAAAACATACTTAGGGAGGAACTTGGCTTTGAGGGAGTAGTTGTATCTGACGACTTGGATATGAAAGCAATTTCAGATATGTTTATGAAATCTGGAACTGTGGCGCGGTCATTTCATGCAGGTTGTGACCTATTTATTGTCTCGCGCAATATTAATTCATCATCTATTGAAAGAACTTATCAGATTGCTGAAGATTTTGTTGATTCCCTTAGCAAGGGTAGCTTAGACGAATCAGTAGTGGAAGCAGCCAAAGAAAGAATCGATAAACTGCTGGCAGTAACACCGCAATATCCCGTAAATGCTTTGGATAAAGATATATTATTGCAACATGCTCGGTTGGCGATCGCTAGTTCCTATTCATAACCTAATGCGTTCAATTTGCATATTAGTAATTGCCAAAAGGCTGGCTAGGATTGCATTTCTTAATTTTGAATTGCTTAATGGGTGGTATAGGGGTCGAACCTATTTCTGCGAGTTAAAAGCTCGCTGCACAGCCGTTATGCCAACCACCCTAGTTAATTTAAATAAGAAATGAGCAAGTGCGATCGTACATTTAGATCGCAAGCGTTGTTAACACCAACACTAGATATAAATCCACCGGGGAGGTACTGCCCCTCCTATTTCTGTGTTATCAGCACAGCGCCTCGCTTTTCGGCTTCAGGTGGAAAAGAGGAAGATGGAGGAATTGTAGCTTGCTTCCCGTAGGGTACCCCTACAGTTGCCCGTACTCCAAGGTTCAAGCTTGGTTGCCGTCCATTCAGCAGCATCTTCCATTGAAGGGCGTATAATTTTCATGCAAATCACTGAAGAAAAATTAATAGAATGGTTCCAAGAATACTATCAGTCTCATGGTAAGATTCCTGCATTAAATAAAGTTAGAGATAAAAGTATTCCTTGCCCAGTAGCGCATAATACAATTATTAGAAAGTTTGGAAGTTGGAATAATGCTTTGAAAGTTTCTGGCTTACCGTTATTTGTAAAACCCATCCTAGCGAAAGAAGTAATTTGTTGTAACTGTAGGAAATTTTTTTCTAAACAAAGGCATCGCATAAAACAAGGTAAACTTGATTTTTGTTCAAATTCTTGTGCAGCCACTTATAGAAATTTCCATAAGAATCATGGGAATAGACGATCTAAGCTTGAATATTGTCTTGACGAGCAGCTTTCAAAGCTTTATCCAGAGTTGGAAATTCATTTCAATCGAAGAGATGCCATCAATGCAGAGCTTGATATATACATACCCTCCCTAAATTTAGCTTTTGAGTTAAATGGCATTTTCCATTACGAGCCAATTTACGGAGCCGAAAAACTAGCGTCTATTCAAAATAATGATAAACACAAGTTTCAAGCCTGTTTAGAAAATAAAATTGAATTAACTTTTATCAACTCTTCTCAACAAAAAAAATTTAATAAATCTAGCTCTCAAAAATATCTTGATATCATAACCTCCATTATTAATTCAAAGGTATCTGACGGGGCTTGAACCCGCTATGACTGGTTCCACAAACCAGCGCCTCGACCACTTTGGCTTCAGACACCATCAGTGGAATCAATGGGACTTGAACCCATAACCTCCTGCTTGCAGGGCAGGCGCTCTAGCCATTTGAGCTATGACCCCATCAAACAAGTAAAAACTAAAAAGAAACAAAAATAATTAAATTCATTCTTTTGACTTTTGACTTGTTTAGGCGGGAATGGTAGGACTTGAACCCACAACTTTCGAGGTAGAAGCTCGAAGCTCTATTCCATTGAGCTACACTCCCAATATTTGGTAGTCCTGGCAGGAATTGAACCTGCAACCCTTTGCTTGTAGGGCAACTGCTCTACCGTTGAGCTACAGGACTACGCAAGCGAGTGGAGGGACTTGAACCCACGCGCTGAGTATGGCGCACTCAGATGCTACCGATTACATCACACCCGCATCAAGCTGGTAACAGGAATTAAACCTGTAACCTACTGATTACAAGTCAGTTGCTCTGCCAATTGAGCTACACCAGCACTAATTTTGGTGACGGGGGCAGGAGTTGAACCTGCTGATGTTCAGGTTATGAGTCTGACTAGCCACCGTTGCTCTATCCCCGCATATTCACCAATACCCTTGACTGGATTTGAACCAGCAACCTCTTCGTTCTAAGCGAAGCGCCTCTTCCGTTGGGCTACAAGGGCATATCGGGATGGCAGGATTTGAACCTGCGACTCCATGCTCCCAAAGCATGGCTTCTGGCCACTGAATTACATCCCGTTAGTACTCCTGGTGGGAGTCGAACCCACAAGCAAACAGATTTTAAGTTTGCCACCTCTTCCAATTGGGCTACAAGAGCAGAGTTTGGCAGCCCCACCAGGGGTCGAACCTGGAATCTTCGCCTTCAAAGGGCGCTATGTTGCCAATTACACCACAGGGCTTTATTGCCAGGGCAGGGTTTGAACCTGCAACCTCATCGTTCAGAGCGATGCGACTTACCAATTCGTCCACCCGGCAATGAATGGCTGCCTCAGTAGGACTCGTTCGCGTTAGCGTTCCCGAAGGGTACCTACAATCGCGCGGTTAACAGCCGCTTGCTCTACCATTGAGCTATGAGGCAACGAAGCCCCCCAGGTCGGAATTGAACCGACGACCTCCTGTTCTTCAGACAGGCGCTACTACCAACTGAGCTACCGGGGGATAATATCAATTCAAAATTCAAAATTAAGAAATTCAGATAATACCTGGGTTTGAGGGTTTATATCTGTTGTTTGATGAGAGGAGAATTGGTATGAGGAGGAGAGATGGGTTTTACCCAGTGGACTGGTTTAATTCAACTCGAATCAGCCACTCCATCATCTCTCCCATGTAACGAGAGTGGAGGGATTTGAACCCTCACGTCTTCAGTTTCGTAGACTGAGATGTTATCCAGTTACACCACACTCTCAAAACGGAGAGAACAGGATTTGAACCTGCGACGGATATTAACTACCCGTTTCCTCTTAGCAGGAGGACGCTTTGAGCCACTCAGCCACCTCTCCACAGTGGGTCGAGCAGGATTTGAACCTGCGTGCAAAAAAGAACAGTTTTACAGACTGTCGCCTTCAACCAGACTCGGCCACCGACCCATAATGATTCCCCTGACGGGACTTGAACCCGCAATTTCTGCTTTGAAAGAACAGCGACTTAACCATTCGTCCACAGGGGCATGATTGACGCAGGGACTAGGATTTGAACCCAGAACATCGGATTTGGAGTCACGAGGTGTTGCCGTTACACCATCCCTGCATTTGGTGGCAGTGGCGGGATTTGCACCCGCATATACCAGGGTATGAACCTGGGGCTTTGCTGGTTAAGCTACACTGCGACAGAGGTCAGAGCGGGATTTGAACCCGCGCTAATCGGTTTTGCAGACCAACGCCTTCAACCACTTGGCTACCTGACCATTTGGGAGTCCTGACGAGATTCGCACTCGCAATCTTCAGTTTGAGAAACTGACGGCTTCAACTATTCGCCTACAGGACTACAACCAGGGTGACAGGATTTGAACCCGCAACATTTCCGCAGACAACGGAAAGCTCTAGCCAGTTGAGCTACACCCCGATTTTTTGGAATCTGTGCCTAAACTTTTAAGTTTTTAGGCACAGAATTTTGGTGAACTTGCCCATTTCTTATTTAGTTTTCAAGGTTCAGATAATTGACTTTTAACTGTTAGGAAAACAACCAAAATTCTAGGTAGCAAACCTGTTGTGTATTACGGATGTACTCAGTGGTTTTGATGAGTGCAAATTTAGAGCTTTTTTCGTTTTTTGCCTCTACTACCGATGGTTTGTAAGTAGGAACAGCTTTGTTGGCTGGGGACTGTGGTTTATTCCAACGCCTGTCTTTTAATTGTATGTAGAACATGACTTTGACCCTTGAGAAGCTTTGTCTTTGGCTTCACTACATTTATACTACAAAATACTACAAAAGGTGTCAAGGGGTTTCAGAAAAATTTTTTGAAATTGTCTATAAAAGCTTCTGCACTTATATTTGAGCTTGCTAAACCCTCTGAAAAGTCAAACTACAGTTTATGATTGGGTGAATCTTTAAAAGCCTGAAAAGCCTAACGTGACAAACAACTTCCTTAAGCGACAAAAAGTAATTAGTTTTGTTGCGATCGCCTCTACGATTACAGCTTGTAGTATGACCCCAGAATTGGGTTTGAACAAGCCTTTAAGCAAAATCCCTATTGCACAAGTTCAAGCTCATCCAGCAAAGGGCCAAATTAAT
Source organism: Nostoc sp. CmiVER01 (assembly GCF_034531135.2). Taxonomy (NCBI): domain Bacteria; kingdom Bacillati; phylum Cyanobacteriota; class Cyanophyceae; order Nostocales; family Nostocaceae; genus Nostoc; species Nostoc sp. CmiVER01. Next base: position 312,019 of record NZ_JAVRBU020000003.1, on the reverse strand, counting down.
GCCCAACTACCGCCAGCCAAAGTAGAAAACCCTACCTTTACAGTCCCAGCTAAATTTCAGGGAAAAACAGTTTATCAGGTGCATCCCAGGAATAACGAGAAGGTTATTGCTCTAGGCATTGATGATGGGCCCTGGCCGAAGACAACCCTAGAAATGCTGGATATCCTGAAGCAAAATGATGTTAAGGTAACATTTTTTTGGGTAGGACAAGCTTTACAAGCAAATCCCGACCTAGCCAAGCGTGAGGTAGCTGAGGGACACGCCATTGGCAACCATACTTGGCATCATTGGTATCGACGAATGGATGAAGCCACAGCTAAGAGTGAAATTGATCGCACAGCCGATCTGATATACAAAACTACAGGAGTCAAAACTGCTCTGTTTCGTCCTCCTGGAGGCTTTTTAAACAACGGACTAGCCGCTTACGCCAAAAGCCAGAAAGACGCTGTAATTATGTGGTCGCTAACTTCAGCCGATACAGATCCTCATGCCAAACCGCAAGCATTTGTCAATAATGTATTGAAAGGTGCAAAACCAGGTTCTATTGTTTTGATGCATGACGGTGGTGGCGATCGCCAAAGAACTGTACAAGCATTGCCACAAATCATCAGTGGACTCAAACAGCAAGGCTACCGATTTGTGACAATTCCCGAATTGTTAAAAATGGCGCAATAAATGGGGAGAAATAATTACTCCCCGAATTTGAGATTTTAAATTTTGGATTTTGGATTATTCAATCTAAAATCCAAAATTAACTCACTTTACTATTTTGTTTATTCGCTCATGACAGAAGCACAAGCTTGAGATTCTTGCCAGAGTTTGTGCAAGAAGAACTCAGCGCGATCGCTCATAGTGGTGAAAAAAACACCTACAGCATCCTTAGAACTATCTAATAGCCAAGAACCCCGCAGGGTGACTTCCATATATTCGGCATCGCAGGCAGAGAGGGCAATGATTTCTCTGTCATCCCTTTTTACCTCAGCCTTAAGCACTTCTACTCCTGGCAAATCAACAGGAAGCAAAAAGGAAGCGGTACTGGGTTCAATACATAAACTTTGCCCAACTCGCAGGGCTAAAATCACTCGCTGTGCTACCCATTCTTCTAGCGACAGAGTGAGACATTCCAAATCAAAACTGCTTTCAGTGTAAGTTAATTTCAGCATTCCTTATGCTCTCCTGTTATTCCAGGCTTCCTTGCATATCTATCCAAAACTGTTCGGCAAAAGAAATCGCGGGGTGAATTGGTGCTTTTAGCTTGGTACGCAGTTGCATACCAGCTTCAAACAGGGTGCGATCGCCTTTACGGGAGTTACATTTCTCACAAGCTGTGACTACGTTATCCCAAGTGTGAGAACCGCCTCTTGATCGCGGTATCACATGATCTAGCGTTAGATGTTTGCCGCTACCGCAGTATTGGCAAGTGTGATGATCTCGTCGCAACACTTCCCGCCGATTCACTGGCGGAACTTTCCACATCCGCTCATTAGAAGTAACTGTTAAGCGAATGTGTTTTGGCACATCAATTACCAAACTGGGTGAGTGAACTCGCCATCCGCCTTCTGTGGTAAAACCTAGCGGTTGAGCTTTGTCTGTTAGTAACAGCACAATCGCCCGCTTGATATTGATCCGACATAGTGGCAAGTAATTTTGAGAAAACACCACCACAGATTGCTCTAACACTTGCATTGCGTTCGCGCCGCGCATTGAAGATATCGTCACAGCTTAACTCCTTATAAAAAAACCCCCGCTTCAAGTTTTCGGTGAAGCGGGGGTTAGAATTGACCAGAAAATTTTCTGGTCTTATATCGGTACAGTATTCCTTTGTCTGTACCCCCCGCTTTGTTGATCTAGTTCTGGTTTTGCAATCAGCGCACTAATGCTGAGATGTCTAAAGTCATAATTACCCTCTGTGATTTGCCCCTGATTTCGGCTACCATCGCCCATAAATAAATACTCCACTTCCATAGCAGCCGATTCCCAACCGGTTCGGCAATTGGTGGCACACAAAATTGAAGTAGAGATGGGGTAAATGGATTTCACAGAAAATTTCACCTATTGAATATCGCTTTAAACATACTACACTTGTATTACTATCTTGTCTATACCTTTAAGGAGAAATAGTGATGCATACGATCGCTCGCACCCCAACTACCGATATGGAAGTTACCAGCATCCGCCTAGAACGGGAACTAAAAGATAAGCTCAAAGAAATAGCTGGCAATCAGGGATATCAAGCTTTGATCCGAGATATCCTTTGGAATTATGTCCAGCAAAAATCAGGTGAATGGAAGCCTCGATTTTCCCGAACCGACATTCGAGCTAGCATCGCTGCCACAGCTCAGCAAGAAGAACGCTGTGTACTCACAGGTCAACTAATTCAACCCCAAGAACCGATGTTGTTAGGGCTGACCAGGAATGGCGATATGGTTCCTCTGAGTATCGAAAGTTTGGCTGGATAGTCTTATATTCAGGCAATGCAGCTCAGTTATTTTTGCTAAATAATTGGGCTGCATTCAGTATTTAGCTTGATTTTATCTAAGAAATAAAACTTATTGTTAAGAATGTTCAAATTAAGAGAAAAATAAAATTTTACAAAATATTTAAAATAGCTCCAGTATTTTTACGGTTATATTTTAGTGATTTTCCCTGAGATTCCAGAGAAATTACGGTTTATGTATACTTACAGACAGGATATTCTAAGTCACAGTTAGTTAATTATCTCAATATTAATAAGATAAACCAGCCAAAATAATCAGGCTGGGACATTTTAGAATATCCTAAGTGTCTCACTACCTATGTAGCAATTTGCTTAATATAACGAGAACTTGGCCATCTTCTATAGAAAAGGGCTATAACAGGTGAGAGAAAGTATTCATACAAGAATTGTCAATTATCAAGGTGGAGCAACACAACTAACGGTGAAGAATATGCCAACCAGTTGGGTGCAAAAACAATGGAGTTATTATCTGAGGGCGTGCCAAGAATGAAAAAGCCTTTATCGTCGCCGCCACATTATGTAGATGACATAGATCGACTACAACCTTACCAAGTCAAGCTGATGCAGCATCAGGAAGAACCTGCCCACAAGTTGGTAGAAAAGATTAACCAAATCATTGCCAATAGCTCCACTACGGCCTTGATGCTGCAAGATATTGCCAAATTGCTAGGAGTTGTCTTTCAAGTAGATTGCTGCTGCTTAGTTTCAATAACGGGTGAGACATCCGACGAAGCGATTACTAGTAATTGGTGTGCTGATGAATATCTAGCGTTACCACAACAAGAACAGATGTTTTCGATGGAACAGTTGCTTATGCACTCGCCAGTGCTGCAATGTGCTGCTGAACCATTGACTATTGAAGATATTTCCATCATTCAGAACAGTCTGGTAATTGGGTGTCAATATTTGCCACTACCGATAAAAGCAGTTTTGGCAATTCCCACCCGGTTTGGTGACAATAATAATGGCGTGATTAATCTGATAAAATTCCAACCCTATGATTGGAGTGAATCAGAAAAACAACTGCTAAAACAGGTGGAATCGGCTTGCGCGATCGCTTTTTCTCGCGTAGCACAAGCCCAACTAATTGCTCATCAACAAGAGTATCTGCAAAAGAGCAATCAGTATCAAAGCTTGATCAAGCAACTAACATTACTGAACCGTAGCAACTTGGAGCTTAACCAAATGCTCCAGTTAGTTATCGCCTCTACTGCCGAATCTCTACAGGCAGATCGGGGTTTGCTTATATTACTAAAATATACAGACCCACTATTTAGAACTCAAGCTAAAAAACAAATTCCGAAAGCGAAGGCTAGAGTGGTTGGTGAATGGGCTAAGGAAACACAAATTTCTCGCACTACTAAACCAGATACCTTAGAAGATGAGTCTTTCTTGCTTTCAGAGTGTGGTTTATGCCAGCGTGCCTTCATAGATTCTGCTAAACCAGTAATCTTTGATAATTACACAGAGCAAAATGATACTTCCTCAGCTGCTGCATTATTTGCAGTAGAGCAATTCCCTGCGGTCTTATTAGTACCATTAGAGAACCAAGGTAAAATTTTAGGATTCTTGGTGCTACAGCAAGCTGTAACTCGCGGTTGGCAAGCAGCAGAATTAAATCTTGTGGAACTGGTTTGTGCTCAAGTAAGTAATGCCATAATTCAGTCACAGACATTGCGCCAAGTGCAAACTTTGGTAGATGAGCGGACAGCGAAACTACAGAGTAGTCTCGAACTCCAAGCAAAGTTGCATGAAAGAACCCGGCAGTATGTAGAGCAACTACAGAAACTCAATGAACTCAAAGATGAATTCTTGAGCAACATGAGCGATCGCTTACGCTATCCTTTGACAAACATGCTGATGTCAATTCGGAACTTACGTTTGCCAGGAATTGCGCCAGAGCGTCAGGTTCGATACATGGATATCTTAGAGCAGGAATGTACAAAAGAAATTAACTTGATTAATGACTTGTTAACACTCCAGAAACTAGAGTCGTCTCACGAAGCCCCGCAATTAGAATCTATAGATTTAAATACTAGAATTCAGAATATAGCAGCATCTTTCGAGAAAAAACTCGCAGAGAAAGGATTAAAGATTTCTATAGATTTACCAGAGGAATCACTAAAACTGCAAACGGAACTGGAGAGTTTTGACCGCATCCTGCAAGAATTGTTAACAAATGCCTGTAAATATTCAGAGCATGATACCATTGTCCACCTGAAAGCCTCTCACCAAGTTGATCGACAAATTGATCAAGTTATCATGAAGGTGACGAATACAGGGCATGCCATCTCTCAAGAAGAAGCGACTTATATCTTTGACAAGTTCCGTCGCGGAAAAGGGCGCTGGACTCCAGGGACTGGCTTGGGACTTGCTTTAGTCAAGTCTTTAGTGCAGCATTTGAATGGAGCGATCGCAGTTGAAAGTCTCCCAATTTCGGATTCTGAACAGAGCGAAATTTGCTTCACCCTAACTCTGCCCCAATTTTCTGACGAAAGCAAATCATAATCCTGAAAGTGACTAAACAACAGAACACAACAGAGAACCTTGATTTCCAGTCTCCTAGTGATGACATCAACCTCGAAGGGGATTTGACTGCTGATGCAGTCGTGGCAGCTAAGGTAGAAGTTCAAATTGAGAAAATAGCAGAGCGACAGCGACAAATCACCGCCAAAGTCCAAATTCCCCAACCAGTAGAACAAATCTGGAAGGTTCTGACAGATTATGAAGCCTTACCTGACTTTCTCCCCAACCTCGCCAAAAGTCGTCTAATCGAGCATCCTAATGGTGGTATTCGACTAGAGCAAGTAGGCTCCCAGCGCTTACTAAGTTTCAATTTTAGTGCGCGGGTAGTTCTGGATTTGGAAGAATACTTTCCCAAGGAAATTAACTTCCGCATGGTGGAAGGAGATTTTAAAGGCTTTTCTGGTAGCTGGTGCTTAGAGCCTTATTATTCTTTCGGTGAGTATGTCGGAACAAATCTATGCTACACAATTCAAGTTTGGCCTAAACTCACTATGCCAGTGGGAATCATTGAAAACCGACTGAGCAAAGATTTACAGTTAAATCTTCTCGCTATTCACCAACGTGTAGAAGAGTTAGCTAGCAAAGAACCTTCCGTATAGTTAAACCATCATCCAGGCTTTTGTCTGGATGATGATTTAATTTATAGATTTCTCGCAAAAAAAAATACTTTTTGTTTGCTTTTTGATTGTTTTTAAGTACCCCCAGGGGAATTCGAATCCCCGTTACCTCCGTGAAAGGGAGGTGTCCTAGGCCTCTAGACGATGGGGGCATCGGACTCAGACCTTTTATAAGGTAACTAATTTCTTAGCCTTTGTCAATAGCTTTTGCCAAAAAAAGTTTGTGGCGGCTAAACTGGGTGGAGGCAAGAGCTTGAAGAGGATAGAAATACATGGAGATACCAAAAGAATTCTGTAGATACTTTTGTGGCAAGCCGCAGGGTTCATCAGCGTCCGGCATTGGGAATTTAAAGAGACGCTTAAATAGAAAAGCTAAATTCAGCAATGGCAGAGGGTATGATGTTGTACCGTGTAAAGTTAATATCTACGGTTTTTTATAAAAGATTTTGAAATAAATCGCTCAAAATCTCCAACATGGAAGCATCTTTTGAAATTACCTTACAGATGGCGATCGCCGTCCTTGCAGGCATTAGCGCTCAAGTGCTGGCTGCATACTTTCGGATACCCAGCATCGTTTTGTTATTGTTGTTGGGCATCTTCTTTGGCTCTGATGGCATCGGGCTGTTGCATCCCCATTTACTAGGCACTGGCCTGGAAGTTATTGTTGCCTTAGCAACGGCAATCATTTTGTTTGAAGGCGGACTTAACTTGGATCTGCGAGAGTTAGGTAGAGTTTCAGTTAGCCTGCAATTGCTCGTCACTCTAGGAACACTGATCACATTGGTTGGTGGGAGTATGGCTGCTCACTGGCTGGGTGAATTCCCCTGGAAGATAGCTTTTCTCTATGCTTCTATTGTTGTGGTAACAGGCCCAACTGTTGTTGGGCCGTTGCTCAAACAAATCAATGTAGATCGGCAAGTAGCAACACTCTTGGAAGGAGAAGGGGTTTTAATTGACCCTGTAGGGGCTATCCTCGCCTTTGTCGTCCTTGACACGATTTTAAATGGCGATGCTGACCCCATTAATGCGATCGTCGGTTTGCTGATGCGTTTGGGTGTTGGGGCGGCAATTGGTGGTGCTGGCGGTTATCTGATGAGTTTGATTTTCAAACGCGCCAGTTTTCTGTCATTCGAGCTAAAAAACTTAGTGGTATTGGCGATACTTTGGAGCCTATTTACCTTATCGCAAATAATCCGCAGTGAATCGGGAGTAATGACAACGGTAGTTGCAGGAGCAGTTTTTGCTAACTCCTCAGTCCCAGAAGAACGCCTGTTAAGGAGCTTTAAGGGTCAGCTGACAATTCTCAGCGTCTCGGTACTGTTCATCTTATTAGCCGCTGATTTATCTATTGCCAGTGTGTTGGCTTTGGGTTGGGGTAGTTTATTCACTGTTTTGGTATTAATGTTTGTCGTTCGCCCAATTAATATCCTCTTGTGTACCTGGAACAGTGACTTAAACTGGCGACAAAAACTGTTTTTAAGCTGGGTTGCTCCTAGAGGAATTGTTGCTGCCTCTGTTGCTTCTTTTTTTGCGATTTCGCTGACACAGCGCGGCATTAACGGCGGTGATTCCATCAAAGCTTTAGTTTTCTTGACAATTATCATGACTGTTGTCTGCCAAGGACTAACAGCTGGTTGGGTTGCTAAATGGCTGCAAATCACTTCCAAAGACGTAACTGGGGCGGTGATTGTAGGTTGTAATCCGTTAAGTCTTTTGATTGCCCGCTTCTTTCAAGAACGGGGGGAAAACGTGGTCATGATTGATACTGACCCCGAATGTCTTGTACAAGCCGAGGCGCAAAATCTGCGGGTGATTGCTAGCAGTGGGCTAGATGCTGCTGTTTTGGAAGAGGCAGGACTTGCCTCTATGGGTACTTTTTTGGCTATGACTAGTAATGGCGAGGTGAATTTTGTTTTGGCTCAACGAGCAGCTGAGGAATTTAAGCCGCCGCGCGTCTTAGCTGTTTTCCCCCGCGATCCGCAAGCGAATATTTCGGTTAGTAATAAAGTTAATCAAGCTTTTATCCCAGATTTAGCAATTAAAACTTGGAATGAATATTTGAATGATGGGCGTGTCAAGCTAGGGACAACTACGCTAGATGAGTTGGAGTTTTCTACTCAATGCGACCGCATCCAAGAAAAAATTCGGACTGGAGTATTAATACCGCTATTGATAGAACGAGAAGAACGCTTACAGGTAATGCCAGCTAACCAAGAGTGGGAAATTGGCGATCGCATTATTTACCTGTTGCATGACCCCAGACCTAGCCTTTTAAAACGCTTATCTGGTGCTACCCAATCCACTCCCCTCGCTCTAGAAAAGCTACCAGAGGTTGAAGACCTATCCCTTTCCCAATTACCTCAATTGTCAGCTAGTGAGGCTCCTGGGGGATGAGGCAGGGGAGGCAGGGGAGGCAGGGGAGGCAGGGGAGCAGGGAGCAGGGGAGAAAATGCTGTAATTTCCACGCAATAGGGATTTTAAAGCAAATAAATTTATTTCAAGATGGATAGCACAAGAAATAATGCGTCCAAGATCAAGCCCATAAATAAATTTAGAGCCTTCTTCCTCTGCCCCCTGCCCCCTTTCCTCTTTATTAGCTTTGGGAAGGAATAAATTCGCTTCCTGGTGATTGTTGCGAATTATCAATTTCTGGTCTGGGCGTTTCTTGATACACTTCCCATTCTTGCCACAGTAAAGCAGATAAATGCACTATGGCAAGAATTAGGGTCGCCACCGAAATCAGATAACTGTGAATTGTGTAAAGGTGTTGGATAGTAGTTGTGTTAATGGCTCCACCGCCAGTTAGGATTTCGCGGAGTTGCCCACCAATAAAAGGAATGGCTTCGATGGTTCCTAGTTCAATGTTAAAACGCCAGTATCCCTCCTGAGTCCAATCTAGAATCATCGCTGTCCAATTCAGTGCGATCGCACTTAGGGTCAACAAAATCCCACTAATCCAAGCAGCCAACCAACTCTTGCGAAATTGCCGACCTAAAAACATCACTACAATTTGAATCAGAGCGATCGCAATTACCGCGTTACCAGCAATATCATGCGCTCTCCAAAACAACCACCCGTATGGCAGTTGTGTATTAATCATCTTCAATGAGTTATAAGCTCCGCCTGCTGTTGGTTCATAGTAAAAAGACAGCAGAACTCCGGTAGAGATATAAATTAAGCACAGAGTCAGAATCACGACCGATATTATCGTTGCTACTCGTCGCAGAATCCTATCGAACTGGGTGCTTTCCATAGTTCACCCCTCCTGTTCTTAAGTAAGTATTTATTACTATTACAATTTTAGCTAATAAATATTAATAAATGTTGCACTACTCAAATTTTTAAATTAAATATATTAAACGATTCTTGATGAGCTAACTAGCTTGCCTCAGACTTAAGTCTGAAGCTAATAGCCCAAGTCCACTCAAGTGGACTGAAATTGTTTACTAGTCATTTTTATACATAGCCTAGCAATGAATTACTAGGCGATTGTTGGGACTAGCATCAGATATCAGTTAAATCAAATATTGTGCCCAAGTTTTTAAGGGTTCTGCGGAACCATACCAAATCCCGGGACTTCTGGGAGAATGCCTCACACCTTCAATCACCAGATTTTCTGCCCCTTCTAGGTGAGCAGCTTCAATGGGTGTGATTCCATCTCCCCAAGTGTTACCTTTACCACAGGTTAATTGGTAACTATTGTAAGCTAACCAACTACCGCGTCGCCTTTGTCCAAAGATAGTTTTGCCAGCCACACAAACGTAATTAACGTTTTTGTAAAAAGCTCCTGGGTAGTTATTGGTGACAAAATCTAGATTGGAGCGCGTCCAGCGTTCTTGACTAATATGGGGTGTACCCAAGGTGATGAGAGTACCAATCAGTGGATGACCTTCCCAGAGAGATGGTTTGACATTACCGCGCCCTAAATAAGGCTTTTCTCCCATGTAGATGCGGGATATCCAACCTCCTGCTGAGTGAGCAATTAAGTTAATTTGAGTAGCATTATGTTGCTCTAATGTCTGCTTGATTGTAAGATCAAGTTGTTGCAAAATTGGCGTTACAGGTCTTCCTCCAATAGTGGGTAGCCAGTCACGCCGTCGCAGTGGTACTGTAACAGTTGGAAAATCTAACTGTTGTAGGGATTGTTCTAGTTGGTGGTAAGCGATCGCGCTTTCTAGATATCCAGGTACAATAACTGTTGGTAACGGCATTTTAAATTTTGGATGCAATGTATTGATAAGGGTTTGAACTTTTTTGACGAAGAAGTAGTCAAAAGTTAGAATTGCGATCACACAACTGACTCTTTTTATAAAAACCCAAATAGCTTTGGTGGGGTTAGGGCTAAAATTTCAGTAAAATTGTACAATTTGCAACAGATTTAGGGACTGCTGATGTGGTAGTATTTTCACATAGGGGCTAGTCATAGGATTAAGTAAGTGTGGCATCTGTTACAGAAGTGTAGTTGAGTAGAAAACAGGAGAAAAAACAAAGCAACTTCAAGAGATGTTGTTATCTGCTCAAACTTGCTTTCAGTTAAACTTTAATAAATATCCGAGATATTAATTCTAATTGTGTGCGTCATAACAATAAGAAAAGAAATCAAAAGTAGTAGTTTTTAAAATATTTCTTTAGCAAGCTCAAATTGGAACACATGATACAGCGTCATTGATCGATTAAAAACTTGAATAAATGGCAATTTTGGCGTTTTTATTGCCAGGATATGAAGTTATTATTTCTTTAGTGGGATGCATATCTCGCAATATCTTGCAAGATAATCAAAAAGATAAAACGCTAGTCAACTGCAACTGAGTAGAGTGAACGATAACAGCTATGTCTTACGTCTCCCTGTTTAGAAATATACCAGAACTTTTAAGCCAGCCAATTGGGATAGCAGCTATAGCTTCTCTTGGCATCCACGGTGCGATCGCGATGATTGTGCCATTGATGCCTATGGATTCTAGCAAACCCAAAGATACAGCATCATCAAAAACCGTCGGACTTTTGGAATTGAGCCAAGCCGACCAAAGCCGTTTGCCACAAAGCACACCCCAAGTTGGTTTACAGCAACTTCCTCCAATAGCACCACTTTCTGCCCCCAACTTTAGCGCCCAAACTCTATTGCCCCCAGTGGCACCAGCGCCATCCAGTCAGCTAGTACTGCCTCCGCTACCCGCATCATCGAATAACTATCGAGTTTCCTCCTTACCTACAAGGCAGTCTTTGCGAATGATTCCTAGTGGGAATTTGGGATTTGACGCCTCTAAATTTGATAGTTCTAAATTCAATAACAGCCCTAAATTTTCTCGATCAGTTCCTAGTGTAAATGTCAGTAATACCAAATACGAAGCACCTGTGCCGTTGGGTGTAAATAGATTACCAGAATTGCAATCGCAGAAAATACCTGATGATAGTCTGCAAAAACCGTTGGGTGTCAATAGATTGCCACAATTGCAGTCGCAGCAAATACCTGATGATATTCTGCGGAGTGCTCAATCTCCAAACTTATCTGATACTAACCCCATTACAACAGCACAATTGGCGCAATCGGTTAATAATGCGTCTAGAATTGCTCAAAACCCGTTGATAACTTCTTTAAAACAAGCTCCAAGGGCTGGGGATAGCTTAACTTTAATGAGGGGAACCGCGTCACAAGCACCCGATTTATCTGCCAAAGGAACTCAACTGGCCATAGCACAGCTAGACTCCTACGCAAACCTGAGAAAAGAAGTCCAGCAACAATACCCCAATGCTGAACAAAAACCAGTCATCCGCCAAACATTACCCACCAAGAAGCCGAATCTTGAAGGTGCTGTTTTGGGTGTATTAGTGGTAGATCCTGATGGTAAAGTCTTAGATATCAAGTTTCAAGACAAGTTAGTTTCCCCGGAATTGAAATCAGAAGCAAGAGAATACTTTAACAAGCAATCCCCCAAGGGAGATAAACGGATTAGTTCCTATCCATTTAACCTAAGTTTCCAAAACAATATTAGCAATACTACTGGGGCTACTCAATTATCTGCACCGGGAATCAATAACAATCAGCTTACCCCCAAACCATTTCCTGAATTGCGAATCAGAAATAATCAACCTGGTTCCTCATCTACAGGTATTCTTAAACCATTAACTGCACCAGAAGTTAATGGCAATCAGCCTAAGTTCTCACCAACATCTGCTCCCAAACCATTATCTGAACTACGAATCAGAAATAACCAGCCTGCATCCTTTTCAACAGGCACTCTTAAACCATTATCTGCAACGGGAGACAATAGCAATCAACCTACAACTTCACCAGCAATTACTTCTAAACCATTCCCTGAACTGCAAATTAAAAATAACCAGCTTACGCCTTCATCGGCGGCTACTACTTCCGAATCATTATTGCTGCCAAGAGTCAATAAGAGTCAGCTGACACCCTCTACTGAATCGGATGGGAAATTAGTAGAACGGTTGCGTGAATTGAAGGAAAAAAGAGAAAAGTCTAATCCAGAAAAATAATCGCCAGATAGCTATTTGAAAGCTGGTGCTTTCTAACCATTGGCATTGTTACCTTTTATTCAGCCCATCCCAAGTGATAAAGTGCGGGATAGGCTGATTTTTATTGGCAACTAAACTGATAAACTGAAGCGGGTTCGGGAACAGTCTTTACCAGCCTTGTTCTGCATTCTGAAAAACGTAACCAGCTACCTCCAGAATCTCCTCAGAACTCAACTTGCCTTTAAAGGCAGGCATAGCATTTTTACCATTTTGCACTTGGTGGATAATCGCCTCGATTGAGTCGCTATCATAATTTTCTAAGTACTTTAACAATGCTTCCTTTTTCAAAGTTTTCTGGCTAATAAGGATATTACCGCCACCTATATGGCAAGAAGCACAGTTAGCCTCGAAAATTTTAGCACCGTTAGATATTTCGGCAGCTAGTGCTGGACTAATGAATATCAAGTTGAATAGAGCGATCGCCAACAGTAGAATTAATAAAAGTATTCTCAACAGAATTTCCTCGCAACAAGCCTCCAGCAAGAGTATAAACGCGATTAATGCCTGATTAAGTCAAGTTTGATCAAAATTGGCGGTAACGAGTTTACCCCTCTATTGCCACAGGTTACTTAGCATCTTAAGGGAGGATAAGACTCGTTACCACCATTTATCCATTGTATGCGTCACTCTAGGAGTGTGATGTGTTGCTATGAGCTAATTTCAGAGAATAAAAGCTCAGAAAATCATCTCGTGTGAATGAGGATGTTTCTAGCCTTGGACAGTGATTGTACCAACCATGCCAGCACCACGGTGGGGTTCGCAGTAGAAGGTGTAGTCACCAGCAGGTGCGTCTGCGGGGAAGGTGGTTGTTTCTTTTTGACCAGCACTCATCAGCAAATTCTTATGAGACAGAGATTTTGCTAAAGCGGCATCCTTGGCGGGGTTTTTGGCAGCATCAAACACAACATTATGGGGAGGAACTTTATTGTTGACCCATTCAATTGTGTCACCTGGTTTAATTGTCAGCTTTTTCGGTTCAAATGCCAGCATTCCTTTATCGCTACCCAATTTCACCTTGTAGGTTTCAGCCGAAGCACTGGGAGTAAAAACAGCAAAGCTGCTAACAACTAAAAGGATTGTCAACACAGCTAAACTAAGACGTCTCCAGCTTGCCGAGATCAATTTCATGGCTCTCTCCTAAGAAACAATTTTTTTTTCCTTTCTCATTTTAAATAAAATCAACGCCAAAGTATGACAATCTGTCATAGATACAATTTTTTTTTCAAAATAGGGAGCAATTTATTGCAAAAAGTTGGGCAATCAGTAATAAATACTAGACTGCCATAGCCCAAAAAGCCTGTGAATAAAGGCAAACGGTAAAATAAAAGATTTTTATTTTTCTTTAGGAAGATTTTGACTTTTGAAGAATTTTTTGTGACCCAAACAAGAATATTTTGTGCTGCTGCAAGAACGAAAGCAGCTAAACTTTGGTGAAAACTGGGGAATGGGGAATGGGGAATAAGGAATGCCATACCCTATGCCCTATGCCCTATGCCCCAATGACTCAGCACTAATTCCAGGATTTAGTAATAGATTTTTCCACCTCCCCACTTAGTGCCGACGATTTTGGGTTGTAAAAGAATATGACCGGCGACCGCCTCCAAGTCATCATCTGTCAGATTTCGCATTGCTGTGAAAATATCTGCACTTTTGATACTAGGGTGGATTTCGGAAATCTCTTCTTCTCCGTCGTAAGTAGTGGGATTTTTCAGATAATCCACCAAGCCTTCAATGTTATTACGGTTGGGTGTTGCCAGTGCCAGGTCTTCTGGAGTGAGTCCTACGTTCTGATTTGTTTTGGTAACTCCCCCAGCATGACATTGGGCGCAAGCGTAATTAAATAAGCGTTTGCCTTCTTTGACTTGTTTAAGGCTAAGTACGACAGTATCACCCTGAGCATTTAATGGCACTGTCCGGGTAGCTTTGTCGAGTTCCACTGCTGTCGCGCTACCAACAAGCAACTGAAACGAGAGTAAAACAGTAGCCACAACAACGCCAATTAGTCTTCTAAACATGTTTCCCCTTAAAGATTTTGACGCTCAACACAGCTAAGAAAGCGATTCTCAATCTCCAAGCTGCTAATTGCTAATGACTCTTTGTTTTTTATCATTAGTTATCAGTGATTAGCCAAAGTCCGAGATAACCCTTCAGGTATCCTCGCGATCATCGTCCATCGAGTCGCTAGTACCTTTTGGGCCTATTTCAGACGATATTTGGGAAATAATTGCCTTTGCATCTTCTAACGCCAAACGAGTCTTTTGGTGTTTGTAAGGAATTCCCAGTTGGTTGCACAGAGAAAACACTTTTTCTACAGGAACGCTGTAGTCGGCTGCTATCTCTGCGATTGATAGGTCTGCAAAACCCATAATGCTTGTTAACTGATAGATAGAGATTGAGTCGCTGTAATACCAATATCACGTTAGGAGTGCAATTTGTTGCCCAAAATACTGTTTGGGAATCGGGAAGGGGAGTGGGGGGAGCAGAGGGAGCAGGGAGAGCAGGGGAAGAACTTTTAACTCTTAATTAATTACATTTAGGAAAATTAACGAAAAACTGCTGCATCATGAAGATGAAAGGGGCATGAACTATGCTATGGGCAATCATCCTTTGCCCAAATCCGTTCGTCTTTGAAAAGTCGCTACTGCTAACAAAAATGTGTACCTATCACGGTGTAGCGTAGTTAACTACCGCCAATAATAGACCTCTTGCATAAATCAAAAATAAAGAACCTCACCCCGCATTTGCTGAGGCAAACGCTCCCCTCCCGAAGAGCCTACGGTGTATACACAAGTCTGAAATAGTTGAAAAACCCAAGGTTTTACCCCACCCTAACCCTCCCTTTATAAAGGGGAGCCACTGCGTTGGGCGGGCAATGCCCGACTTGAAGCATGTGGCGTGAGGGAACTAGATTTCTTGTTTCCCCTCATAATAAGGGGGGATTAAGGGGGGTAATTCGACTTGTGTGTACACCGTAGCCCGAAGAGCGGGGAGGGGTTGGGGGTGGGGTGTTAGGGACTTTTGCAAGAGGTCTAATGACGATCGCGATCGCCAATCCCAAAAAATTAAGTAATCTTTTCTTGACCACAGACAAATAACAGTCTCTCTTATTACTTGTACCTTGTGTTATTAAGGAGTGATATTTTACTTATTTGAAATTTTGGTTGAAAATTGCAAGCTAAAATAACAAAAACTTATCAAAAATGCTGATGGAAGCATACTGATCTCAACAACCGGATTTATGTCAGGATGTTTTACTCATAAACATACATTATGGATTTTGTTCAGGTTGAAACAACTGCATCACGGACTCTAGAAATTCCCCAGATTGCCTTACCGCCCACAGCACTTTCTCCAACCTCTCGAATTCCCAAGGATGCGATTCGCACTAGTTTAAAAGCCTCCACTACAGATTCTGTCTTAGCAGCGATTTACTCCCTTGGAACTGGCGGAATTTTACTCAGCAATTTTTTGGTGGAATTGGGTGCTAGTCCAGTGGTATTTGGGATGCTTTGCTCTATCCCCATGTTGGTCAATCTTATTCAGCCGTTGGGTGCTTACTTGTCTGAACGTAGCACCAGCCGCTTTCAATATTCTCTTCGGACACACGGAATTGGTCGGCTGCTATGGCTGGTTCTAGTAATCGGTATTATCGGCCTCAGCCTGGGGGTGATTAATACTCACCAGCTAGTGATATTGACACTCTTGATTGTTCTATTCAGCAATCTTTTGGGAGGACTAGGAGCGGCATCATGGCTAAGTTGGGTAGCAATGATAGTTCCCCGGCAATTGCGAGGTAGGTATTTTGGGATACGCAATAGTGCTGCTAGTCTCACCAATTTGGTTTGCGTACCAATAGCTGGTCTAGTTGTATCACATTGGTATGGTGGAAGTATTCAAGGCTATGGGGTGGTTCTGCTGATAGGTATAGTGTTTGGGATTATGGGATTGGGGTGTCAATATTTCCAGGTGGATATGAATCCGCGATGCCTACGGCAGCAAGCTACGCAAAACACTTATTATGGCAAGTTACCTCAAACAAATGAGATTGAACAAGAGGCAAAGGAGCAGGGAGTAGAGAGCAAGGGGGATAATTCAGATGAGGATTTGGCCCCCCCTGTTGCGCCAGCTTCTAGCATCTGGAAAAACTCTAACTTTTTGAAATTTCTGCTGTATTTCAGCTTCTGGGCGCTTGCTGTTAATATCAGCAGTCCTTTTTTCAACCTCTATATGCTCGACACGCTCGATTTAGACGTGAGCTATGTGACTATCTACAATAGCCTTCAAGCGGCGGCGACTCTGGTGATGCTCATCGTGTGGGGCAAATTAGCAGACAAGATAGGCAATCGTCCCATCCTGATCTGTATTGGGATTTTAGTTGCAGCCACACCACTGCTTTGGCTGGGGATTGGTGCTGATCGCCTTGACATTTGGTTATGGTTACCCCTGTTACACATCTTGGCTGGAGGTACTTGGGCGGCGATTGACTTGTGTAACAACAATATACAGTTAGCGATCGCACCAGTTAAAAATCAGTCTATCTATTTTGCGATCGCAGCTGCCGTTGCTGGAGGGAGTGGTGCTTTAGGCACAACTATAGGCAGCTTCATCATCCAATTTGCTCAGTTTGGAGGCTTACTGGGGTTGTTCGCCCTCTCTAGTCTATTTCGACTAGCAGCCCTTGTTCCATTGCTTTTTGTCAAAGAGCCGGAGAGAGCATGAGGAGGATAGGGGGATAAGGTAGCATTTTCTCCCTCTGCTCCCCCTGCTCCCCTTGCTCCCCCTGCTTTATTCGGCGGCAGTAGAAGTCAAGGACATTGTTTCCCACAACACCATCTGAGGTGTTGTTAGTACAGGCTGGTGTAGGGCAATCAGCTGGGCTAGGGTGTTCTTTAATTGGGTACGGGGTACGATATCATCAACAAAACCGTGCAGGAGTAAATCTTCAGCAGTCTGAAAATCATCGGGTAGTTTTTCCCGCAGGGTTTGCTCAATCACTCGCCGACCGGCAAAACCAATGGTTGCCTTGGGTTCTGCCAAAATGATATCGCCTAACATCGCAAAGCTAGCGGTAACGCCGCCTGTTGTGGGATTGGTTAAAACAGGAATATATAATAATCGCGCATCTTTATGGCGCTGTAGGGCTGCGGAGATTTTCGCCATCTGCATCAGGGAGAGCATTCCTTCTTGCATTCTCGCGCCACCAGAAGTGCAGACGATAACCACAGGATAGCGTCGTTGAGTGGCTTGCTCAATCATGCGGGTGAGTCTTTCTCCCACGACTGAACCCATGCTACCACCCATGAAGCGGAAGTCCATAACCCCAAGGGCAATGGGCAAACCATTGATTTGACCTAAACCAGTTTTAACCGCGTCTATTAAGCCAATTTTTTCCTGCATTTCCCGCAGGCGATCGCTGTAGGGTTTGCGATCGCGAAATTCGAGCGGATCGGTTGGACGCAAATGCTCGTCTAGCGGTTTCCAGGTATTATGATCTATCAATTGACGGATGCGCTCATCGCTGTCTACCCGATTGTGATGACCACATTCAGTACAAACCATCTGGTTGGCTTTCAGGTCTTTTGTATATGCCAACACACTGCATTTAGAACATTTATGCCATAGCCCATCAGCAATTTCACGTTCTTGGCGTTCGAGGCTGGTAGATCCTGACTTCCGTCGATTTGCAAACCAATCAAATAGAGACTTTAAACCGCGTGATTCTTCGTTGTTAGCCATTTTTTATTTTATTTTAAGTGGGTATGAGGTCGAAAACATGCCAAGCCGTATCGAATTATCCTTAGCCCTTCGTCATTTGTCTTTATTAATGACTAATAGCTACATCGTCAAAGTAAGCTTTTAAGCAATTCAGACTTTAATTTTCATCTTTGGTTGCCAGCTTAACGAAAATACTTATGCCAATACAAGTCCTTGCTCTTTTTTCAGCAGACTTAATTATATGGACATACTGACAAAGCCATGAGAATACCAACCTCCAAATAAGATGCTTTCCCCCTCCTACCCAAATCAATGATTTGTATTGCTAGGTTATGACCAATCAGCATCTGTTGCACTAGTTGTGATTGCCAACGGTTAATCGTCGTTAACGGATTACGGAAGTCCCCACCTTCTCTGCAAGACGCTAACGCGAACAATGTATTCATAAGGTGGAGATTATGAGCGGCTGATGACGATTGCATCCAGGATATATACGGAATACCGATTTCTCGGATATTATAGTTAGCAAGAAAGGCAGAGGGCAGGAGGCAGAAGGCAGAAGGGAATTCTGATAGCGTAGCGGTAGCGAGTCATCGAGCGTCTTCCTGCCCTCTGCCACGACCGAAGTCCGTAAGGGTTGAGAGCAACAATCCAAAATCTCTGCCACAGGTGTGTGTCCTGCAATCAGTGTAGGTCTGTTCGCAAAGCTTCTCCCAAGGGGAGACGCTTACACTGCAAGAGTAAACCTTCTGCCCTCTGCCTTCTGCCTTCTTCACTGTCTTGACCATCAATGCCACAAGCGAAAACCAAGCCTACAGGTATGTGTTGCAAGAAAACCCTTCCCTACGGGACGCTACGCGTAGCTTGCTTCTCCGAAAGAGTAGGGCAGAGCTATGGGTAAAAGATTTGAGTCTTGGGAATCAGAATTTCTGCCTTTGGACGGATGTTAGACCAATAGAACTACGGAGTTCTCTTGGGTATTCCCGATGAATTGGAAGAACTACATCTGTCTAGACAGGCGGGTAGTTAATAAGGGTAATACAAGTCACAAGCTGAATATTATCAAAATATCAAGGGTAGATGGGGTAATGCTGGTTACAGTCACGAATTATAAATATTTATTATGAATGGGCATTGGGCATTGAGAAAAGGACTTGGGGACAAGGAAAATTGGGGACAATGGGAAACACTTGTTGCAAGTTCTGATTTAAGTCCCCTTGTCCCCTTGTCCCCTTGTCCCCTTGTCTCCCGTGCCCCCTGCTCCCCTGCCTCTTCCCCACCCAGTTCAAGACGCTGCGAAGAATAACCGCAGGTAGCTAGACAAAAGGGCTTCGCCGCTAAATAGAGTAATTACAGATCCCAAAGCCAGAAAAGGGCCAAAAGGCATCTTTTGTCCTAATTTTGGTAGCGATGTCTCTTGACTCGCGGCTTTGCGTCTACGCATAATAATGACACTGCTGCCAATTAACGCTCCTAGCACACAAGCAATAAAACTAGCTAAGAGCAAATATTTCCAGCCTAACCAGGCTCCCATCATAGCTGCTAACTTGGCATCACCTGCACCCATTGCAGTTTTACCAAAGGCAATTGAACCCAATAGAGCGATCGCATCAAATAACCATAAGCCCAATACTGCACCGACTATTGCCATCATCAGGTGATTTACCAATGCCACGAAACTATCCTCTGGTAAAAAACCAACCACCATTTGAAACAAAATCCCCACCACCAAACCCGACTGAGTAAGTGGATTGGGTAAGGTCATTGTATCTAGGTCGATAAGCGATAGTGCCAATAACCAGCTACAAAAAGCCCAATAGCCTATTGTTAAAGTCGAAACTTGGAATACCAAAAAAACTAATAAAAAAATTATGCCCGTTACCCCTTCTACCACAGGATAACGGACAGAAATTTTGCTTTTGCAGTATCGACAGCGCCCTCTTAACGAAATCCAACCAAATACTGGTACATTGTCGTAAGCTTTTAGCTGGTTTAAGCATTTAGGACAACGAGAGGGCGGCCAAAGAATTGACAACCCAGCAGGTAGCCGATAAACAATAACGTTGATAAAACTGCCAATAGATGCACCTAAAGCAAAGACCATTACACTCGCCAAAATGGCGAACAAAATGTCCATACAATCATTTGTCCTTTGTCATTTGTCCTGTGTCATTTGTCGTTTATCTTTTGTCCTTTGTCGAGAACTAATGACCAATGACCAATGTACAGACAAGGGTTAATCGCGTCTGTACTGACCAATGACTAATACATGTGCGATTCTATTTGACTCAAGGGCACAAAACATTCTTGAGGTAAAAGAACTGGTTGGTTAGTGAAAATAACCTTACCTCGATGAGTCACACGATTAATTGCTACACCGGAAGGTTGCCCAGCTATTTCGGGATGTACTTCACAGTGAGTATAGTATATCTGCCCGGCGGCTCTGATTACAGCAGGATCAATCAAAGGCGATTGGTTCTTCGGGGCGGTAAAATTTACTTGACCTTGTCGTAATGCGTACACTATCGACTGTTATTTGATTGCTAGATTTCCCTTTAGTCTACCCGAAACTTATGGCAAAGGTTGCCAAATTGCCCAAGTGGCATTTTAATTATTTTTTTTCAAGAGCTAAAATCAGTGCATCGCCCATAGCACGGCAGCCTAAAAGGTTTTTTCCTGGAGAAATTATATCCCCGGTACGATCGCCTTGTTCTAAAACTTGCAATACGGCTTGTTCGATGTTATCTGCTGCTTGTGGTTGGTCTAAACCGTAACGTAACATCATCGCCACACTCAAAACCTGTGCCAGAGGATTTGCCTTATCCTGTCCGGCAATATCCGGGGCGGAACCATGAACTGGTTCAAATACACCAGGCCCAGAAGCACCCAAACTAGCCGAGGGCAACATTCCAATACTACCTGTGAGCATGGCAGCAGCATCAGAAAGAATATCACCAAACAAATTGCCTGTGACAATAGTATCGAACTGCTTGGGAGCGCGTACTAACTGCATAGCAGCATTGTCTACATATAAATGAGACAGTTCGATATCTAGATATTCTTGTGAAAGTTGGGTGATGCGATCGCGCCACAACTGAGATACTTCTAATACGTTGGCTTTATCCACCGAACAAAGTTTTCCGCCACGTTTGCGGGCTGCTTCAAACGCCACTCGTCCAATGCGTTCGATTTCCGATTCGCTGTAAACCATTGTATTTACACCGCGTTTTTCACCAGTTTCTGTGGCAAAAATCCCTTTAGGTTTACCGAAGTAAATCCCACCAGTGAGTTCACGCACTACCATAATATCCACGCCTTCCACAACTTCGCGTTTCAAAGTCGAGGCGTCGATTAGCTGGGGCAAAATTTTCGCTGGGCGCAAATTGGCAAATAATCCCAAACCTGCACGTAGCCCCAACAAACCTGCTTCTGGGCGTAAATTGGATGGCAGGGAATCCCACTTATAACCACCAATAGCGGCAAGTAATACAGCATCACTGTTACGGCAGGTATCTAGAGTGGCAGATGGTAGGGGTTCGCCTGTGGCATCAATTGCTGCACCACCGATGAGAGCTTCTTGGAATTCAAACTTCAGATCGAATTGCTTCCCTACGACTTTCAGCACATCTACCGCCACTGCCATAATTTCAGGGCCAATGCCATCGCCGGGGAGTAGAGTAATGCGGTAGTTCTGGGTCATAGCTGATTATTACTAGGTAAATGCTTACAGATTAAATATCATACCTAGCAAAATGTACCGATGGAATTTTTAATCTATTAAGGTATGGCTCCAACGTAATCATCTGACGTTGTATGAAACTGCTATTCCTTTAGTGAAAAGTTTTACCCAAGCTAGTTGTCCTACCACACCACCACAAAGAGTGATGGTTGTTTGACTTCATCTAAATTTTCCTAGCTTCTCTAGCACTATCCTTAGTTGAGCGGATCGAAACGCTGCAAGATGAGAGCTATAAACACCACTGGCAAACCTACACCCATACAAATGAGAGCTTGGGTAAATGTCAAAGGTGTGGTGTTAAATACTTGATTCATCATGCTCCACTGACTAAACAGACATTGTAAAATCACCACAACCACAATTCCGATCGCAGGTGCATAGGCTATGCGTGTGCGTTTACCTTGGATTTTGGCAACTAGAGATGGTAAAAGCTGGGTAATGCTTAATAGGTAAAAGATTTCTGCTGCCACTAACCCATTAATCGCCATCGTGCGTGCCAAGGCTTGATTGTCTGTAGTTTGAAGTATCCATTGAAATACCCCAAAAATTACTAGCCAATTGAAGGCGGAAATCGCTAAGATGCGCTGGAGTAAACTACCTGATAAAAGCTTTTCTCTAGGATTGCGCGGTGGTTGCTGCATCACTTGTCCAGATTTTGGCTCAAAGGCTAAAGGAGCAATCAACCCTACTGAACTGACCATGTTCAGCCAGAGAATTTGGATTGGTAAGATGGGAAGTGCAGTAGACAGGAGAATGGCAATTAAAATCGTCATCGATTCTCCGACGTTGATCGGCAGCAAGAAAGCGATCGCTTTTCGCAAGTTGCGGTAAACCCCGCGCCCTTCTTCGACAGCAGCTTCAATTGAGGCGAAGTTATCGTCAGTTAGAAGCATATCCGCCGATTCTTTGGCAACCTCTGCCCCGGCTATGCCCATCGCTACACCAATATCTGCCTGCTTGAGAGCGGGAGCATCGTTGACACCATCTCCAGTCATCGCCACAATTTCGCCCTTGAGTTGCAACGCTTTCACCAAACGCAACTTTTGTTCTGGAGCAACTCGCGCAAATACCATGCCTTGCTCGGCCGCTTGGGCGAATTCTTTTTCATCCATCTGAGTTAATTGCTGTCCGGTGAAGACCTGTTCTTCAGTCGAGCAAATTCCCATTTGGCGAGCGATCGCAGCTGCCGTTAGTGCATGATCTCCAGTGATCATCTTCACCTGAATCCCAGCAGATTGACAGGCACCCACAGCAGCGATCGCTTCCTCACGGGGCGGATCGATTATGCCTTGAAGTCCTAAAAACACCAGTCCTTGATCGAGATCGTGGCGATTTAAAGAGCGTTTAGCCGCAACTTCTTTTCTAGCAAAAGCTAGCACTCGTAATCCTTGGTTTGCCATGCCAGCAACTTCCTCTTCTACTGTGGCTGGATTGAGCGCAGCCTGTTGCCCTTGAGCATCGAACATGCGATCGCATCGTTGGAGAATTGCTTCCACAGAACCTTTGAGATAAATCACATTGAGCGAGCGCTTTATATCCAATTCATGCAAAGTCGCCATGTATTGGAATTGGGACTCAAAGGGAATAGTATCGATTCTGGGTAATTCTTGCTCTAGATTCTCTTGCGTCAATTCCGCTTTATTAGCGGCCGTAATCAATGCTCCCTCAGTTGGGGTTCCGACTAAGTTCCACTGTCCGTCTCGCCATTCGATGTGAGAATCATTGCATAGTAATCCCGCTTCCAAAGATTCCCAAAGAGCAACATGTCCATCTGCATTGAAATCAATAGGCTGCTGATTCATGAGGATTTCACCCTCTGGGGCATAACCAATACCGCTAACGGTGTAGTGTTGCCCACCTGCATAAATATTCTGAACTGTCATCTGATTTTCGGTCAACGTGCCAGTTTTGTCAGAGCAAATAATAGTTGTACTTCCCAATGTTTCCACAGCAGGTAACTTGCGAATAATCGCGTTACGTCGTGCCATGCGGGAAACCCCGATCGCCAACGTGACTGTGACAATTACAGGTAATCCTTCCGGAACCGCGCTGACTACCAGAGCTACAGCTGCTTTGAAAACATTAATCCAAGATTCGCCTTGTCCTAATCCGACTGCAAATGTCAGGGCAGCCAAACCTAAGATCACATACAACAAGGTTTTGCTAAACTTGTCAATATTTCGCGTCAGTGGTGTTTTTAACCCTGTGCTGCTTTCAATTAACTGTGATATCCGACCGGTTTCAGTGGCATCTGCGATCGCTACTACAATCCCTTCTGCTTGTCCGAAGGTGACGAAACTTCCTGCATACGCCATATTGCTCCGTTCGGCTAATGGTGTTTCGACAGCCAGCGATGGAGTTGCTTTCTCCACCGGAACGGATTCACCTGTTAAACCAGACTCGTCAACTTGTAACCCACGCACACTTAATAGCCGCAGATCCGCAGGTACTTTATCCCCAGATGCTAGCAGTACCAAATCGCCCGGAACAAGTTCTATCGAAGCCAAACGGGTTTTTTGTCCATCACGAATTACAGTTGCTTCGGTGGTGACAGCTTTAGATAGAGCTGCGATCGCACCTTCTGCTTTCGATTCTTGAATGTAGCCAATGATGACATTAATTAGGGTGACACCAAAAATTACTCCGGCATCTATCCAATCTTGCAATAGCAGCGTTACTACTCCTGCCGTCAGCAAAATATATAGTAGTGGTTGATTAAATTGCTCTAAAAATTTTAGCCAAGGACTTTTACCATCTTTAGTAGTTAGTTGATTTGCACCCATCTGTTGATGCCGCGTGGTAGCTTCTTTATGAGTCAAACCTGCTTCTGGATGGCTGGCTAACATTTGCACAATCTGCTGTTCTGCCAGAGTATGCCATTCATAATTGAGTAAATCTTTTGTGGAATCAGCAAAAGTATTTGTAGCGATCGTATTTGTTGCCATCTTTGTCTCCATGCAGTAACCGTTAAACGAATTCGTAATTAAGAATCATCAGATTTAATCTGGATTTCTCTGTTTGAATCTGTACTTTTCTTTTTTTCAAATTGGTGTTATTACGAGAATCTTTTGCTAAGTTCATAAATATGCCACTCTCGCACACCCCAGTAACGGAGAATCGATTCTGCTTGCCATATTTCATCTACTGTTCCCTCTAGCTTCACCAAAAATTCTTCTTGTAAGGTAGTTGGCTCACAGAGTCTAGGTTGCCTTTCGGGAGCAAACCAACCTTGAAAAGCACCATACACACTGCCAAAAATTGCACTCGCTCCACCCGCCAGCAGTGTACCCAGCACAGACTCAACCGCTAATGCCGGGCCAAAACCGGGAATCACTAATACGCCAAGTCCGGCTGTGAGTGCCAGGAAGCCCCCGGCTGTTCCTCCTGTAATTGCGCCAGCTTTAGCACCTTCGATCGGAGTTATGGGATGTTTATCTGTATTAGCATCCTCGTGCAACTTTTCGTGTTCAGAGTCTAAAGTAAACACAGAAATTTTCTGCATAGGAAAGTCAATTGCTCTGAGTTCATCAAGCACCTGTGTTGCAGCTTCACGGGTAGAAATGATGCCTATGGCATTTTTAAAAGGATGGAAATTCATCACAATATCTCCTATAAAAATAAGTAAATTGAAAACAAAATTTTATTAATATATAAATAATAAAAACTAGAGTTCTTGAGTTTGATTGTGAGCCTATTAGTTACGCTTATCTGCTTCTATTTCAGGATTACCGATAAATGTGAATGAAAAGTGAATAAATCATTTATCCTACTCACCTTTCACTTTTGAATCACATTTATCCCTCAAGCTAAAAGGCAACAGGGATGAATGAAGTAATTGATTATTGGAGATGTGTATGAGCTTTAAGAAGATTTTGGTGGCGGTCGATGATTCACCTGCAACTGCAACAGTGTTCACAAAAGCACTTGAATTAGCCCAAAGAGAAGCTGCTCAGTTAATGATTAGTCACAGCATTGAGCTAGTAGTTTCTAGTCAAGCTACTATGAACTTAGTAGAACTGAAAATACAAACAGAACAGGCACAGGGTTTACTGCGGTTCTACTATCAGAAAGCAAAAGCACAAGGCATTCTGGCAGAATTCAGTTATCAAACAGGAGATCCTGGGACTAACATCTGTGATTTAGCCCAGAGTTGGGGAGCAGATTTGATTGTGCTTGGTCGGAGAGGACTTAAAGGATTTGCCGAATTTTTAGCAGGAAGTGTGAGCAATCACGTCGTTCATCATGCTCCATGTTCCGTCCTGGTAGTTCAAGGTCAGTAGTTGCTTCAGAACTGTCTACCAACCGCCATAATTTTGCTGTTAAAACGTGAGTTTTCCACCAATAGTATTCATTATGTTTTACAAGAAACAATCTAGTTTTCTTGTAGTCCGCCAAAGAAACTTTGCATGGTTTATTTTATGGTAGGAAAATCAAGTTATTTTCTCCCCCTGCTTCCCCTGCTTTATCTGCCTGGCTTCACTCGTAATTTTTGGGTTTGTCGATTATTAGGACTAGAATACATGGGGTTGTTTTTAGCAGGAATAACCGTTTTAATTGTGGTTTTTCTATCAACTCATACCCATGAAAATCTACACTGAAATCGAAATTCAGGCATCTGATAAGCAGGTATGGAACTTACTTACTGATTTCGCCAGTTTTCCACATTGGAATCTGTTTATTCGTCAAATTAGTGGTTCGCTGAGTGAAGGGGCACAGCTAACTGTTCACTTTCAGCCTCCGGGTACAGATATTATGATCTTTCGACCTACGGTGATTACGGTAGAAGCAAATCGCAAATTGCGCTGGTTAGGGCATTTTTTGATCCCAGGTTTATTTGACGGTGAACACAGCTTTATCATTGAGCCGTTAGGGAGCGATCGCGTTCGCTTCATTCAACAAGAATCTTTCCACGGCTTACTAGTACCTCTGCTAGCTCGTCGATTAAATATCGACGTTCGCCAAGGGTTTGAAGCCATGAACCAAACATTGAAAACCAAAGCGGAATGTATTAAAGATGAGAAACAGGAGGTCAGAAAGTTTATATAGTTAGCTTTTATAACTTTCCTCAACTATATATTCACTCATTAATTATTTCTACTAATCCTATCGGATCTAATATTCCTGCTACTATCCCTAAATGGTCTATGTTCTGAATCTCAATTTCTTTGGCATTTAACATCACAATAGAATTATCCATTACTTCTATTGCAATTTTCTCATACTAATTTTATATGAAGTTGCATAGAATGGAAAGACTAAAAACTTTGGTTGGTAAGCATTCTAGCTTTCTAAAGTCTTATGCAGCTTTACAATAATTTGGCATCAAATAATTTTGGTTATTAATTAATTTTTTTAAACTCTTTCATATTTTCAAGGACATAAGCTAGTGCGCTTGGTACTACCTAAGTTCTCTTTTAGGCAAAGTTTGTCAAGCGCCTAACTTTCTGCATGAATGCTACTAAAACCCAGACTATGACTGTGGAACCCAAACAGAAACAGAACCAGCATTGCATCGAAAATCAGCCCAGCCCTCATCATTTGTTGTGATGGGTTCGCTGAAATGTTCAGTAATGTCAATGTAAGTGCTGTTGGGTTGCCCAACTTCCATCCACTTAGTCCCCTCTTCCCCATTACTCAAAACAACCGCCATCCCGCCAGGATGTTCTTCGTCTCCTAAGCGTGTCCAGCCGATTGTATTAGCGTGATCGAAATAATCGTATTGGTCGCCATAAGCATAGGTTTGACGGGCGTGCAAAAATTTATCAATTATCCATTGATGACTATCGAGCCAAATCTCATACTCATTGCCATCTGGGCCTTTATCTTTATAATGAGCACCATAGTAATCAGCATGGAAGATACAGGGATAACCATCACTTCGCAGTAGGATCAACGCATAAGCCAACGGCTTAAACCAGCTTTCTACTACAGACTCCAATGACTGCAAAGGTTGAGAATCATGATTCTCTACTAAAGTAACGGCTAAAGCAGGTTGTTGTTGCACCAAGGTGTTATCAAATATCTGCCGCATGTCGTAGTCACTGCCTTGTGTGCTAGCTGCGCTAAAGTTATAGTGCAATGGCGCATCAAACAACAACACATCGCCACCGGTGACGCTAATGAAATGGTGCAGTGCTTCAATTTCATAAGACCAATACTCACCAACGGCAAAGAGATCGCGACCTGCTTTTTGGCGACAGTGATTCAGCCACTCTGGAAAAAAGCCAGCTCTAACGTGTTTAACGGCATCAAAACGAAAGCCATCTATATTAGTGGTTTCTACAAACCACTCACCCCAGCGATTCAACTCGTCGCGAACTTCTTGATTCTCCATATCAAGATCGCATCCCATGAGATAGTCGAAAGCGCCTTTTTCTAGGTCAACCTGTTCGTCAAATTGTTTATCTTTAAACAGGTAAACTGCATTCTCTCCTTCGTTGTAAACATTGTAATCAACCGCGTCGAAGTGCCACCAGTGCCATTCCATATCGGAGTATTTGCCCTTCCGACCTGGGAAGGTAAAGTGAGTCCACACTTTTATAGTTTGCATCTCACCGATTGCCTCGTGGCGATTGTCTGGATTGTAGGGAGTTGCTTCCACCTCTTCAGCTTCGTCTGCACCTAACTTGTGGTTGAGGACAACATCCGCATATACTCGAATGCCAGCATCTTTTGCAGCTTTGATAGCAGCGATATACTCGTCTTTTGTGCCGTACTTTGTCCGAACCGAGCCTTTCTGGTCAAACTCGCCTAGATCATACATATCGTAGACCCCGTAGCCAACATCGAAGCCACCCCCTGTTCCTTTGTAAGCTGGGGGTAACCAAACAGATGTAACACCTGCATCAGCTAACTCTTTGACTTTCTCTTTAAACTCATTCCAAAGATTGCCATCAGGAGGGATATACCAATGGAAGTACTGCATCATTACACCATTCAATTGAGCCATTTGTATCCCTCTAGTCAAATATTACGATAAATTGTTATTGCCAACACAAAAATTATACTTGAAGTTTTGTTTGATGTTTCTAAATACAAAAAAGTCTACTAAAAAACTGCGATCAACTGATATTGTTTTCTTCTGTAGATGATAGTTCTTGAGCCAAGTTTTTCTGGAGTGCTTCTAATACCGCGATCGGGTCAGCCGGTTCCTGCATCAATTGAGCTTCCGAATCATGCCGATTTAGCACATCAGGCAAATCGGTACGGAGTTCTTCTAATAGAGCAATAATCTTGGCAATTTTTTGCTCGGAGAGCAGGTTAAGCTGTAGCATCAGTTGCGCCCTCTGTTCGGCAAAGTTTTCTTGGCGAGTTTGTCGCACTAATACTCCAGTTGAAATTACCAATGCAGCAGCGTCTAAGCCTTGATTTGACCAGCTAAACGGGGGTAAATTGAATGGTAAAAGGCGCTGAAAGAAACTGCCAAAAATCCACAAAGCTAGTATGAGTAGCAAACTATACATAAATGCCGATCGCCCAAAGAATGTAGCGATCGCTTCTAGTATGCGTTGGTGGGCAGGAATATCTCGAACTTCCTGGGTATGAAGTGAAATAATCGCTTCAATATTTTTTGCAATCGGGTCTGGTAATGGAGCCACGATCACTTGATTTCGAGAAGCTTTATCTTTGAGTTCGTTAGCACCTGAACTGAAGTGTTTGTTGGCTGTATCGTCTGCGTTGTAACTCATGCAGCAACTCCTGAATCTGAATTTTACTTGATTATTGCTTCTCTTCTGATACTGTCGGCAAATGGGAAAAGTATTAGTCGTTGGTAAGAGTTTGAAGCCTGTTTACGTTTCGTAATATAGTTGGATTTATTTCCGCCCACTTACTTAGCCTGAAATACTATCAATGTTATTCAACAAATTCATAGCGTACTAACTTTCTAACATCCTGACGGGGTAGACCTAATTCTTGGGCAATAGTCGCTTCGATTTGGTTGAATTCTATCGTTGGCAGTTCTAATTCCAATCGCTTCAGAATGGGATCTGCTGTTTCTACTTCAACCTGAGTAATTCTCTTAGTTCGGTTGATGGCGGCATTAATGAGCAACACATTGACTGATATTCGGGCTTCGAGTTGGGTATCTGACTGAAGTTTATTTTCCGTAGAATTGGGTCGGCTTAACTCTTGGGCAGCTAGGAAACTACAGCCAAGCCAAAACGCAACCGCTACCAGTGGTAGAGGCAACCAAAACTCTAATCCCAGCCCTTGCAGCCAACGTTTACTAATACGCCACACATTACACCTACTTCTGATTTTGCTAGGTCACACTCGATCTATATCCAAATGGGATAGACAACTTCTCAAATGTGACTGATGAAAGACGTTGAGATTGCTTCAATGCATTATTCTAAACAAGCACAAATGTATATTAAGTGTATATAAGGTGATGAAAATATTACTGGTAGAGGATGATCCAAAGCAATTAATGCCACTACAAATGGTTCTCTCTCAGGCTGGACACAGCGTTGATGGTGTCAAGGATGGTGAAACCGCTCAATGGCTTTTGGCTGAAAAAGAATATGACCTGCTGATTTTGGATTGGATGTTACCTCGGATTAGTGGAGTGAGTTTGTGTCAACAGTATCGGGCGGCGGGAAAAACAGCTCCTATATTAATGATCACGGCAAAAGATACTACACCTGATAAAGTGATCGGCTTAGATGCCGGAGCTGATGATTACCTAGTCAAACCAATTGATATTATAGAGTTCATGGCGCGGGTGCGGGCATTGAGGAGGCGATCGCCTCTTTGGCAAGGAGATACGCTCCGCTTGGCAGACCTCGAACTTCACCTCGATACACTAATTTTGGAGCGCCAAGGGGCGACTGTATCCCTTTCCAGCCAGGAATTTCAGTTGCTAGAGTATTTCATGCGTCATCCCCGCCAAGTCCTGACTCGCAACCAAATAGAGCAAGCCGTATGGGAGTGGGGTAGTGAGCCAGAAAGCAATGCAATCACCGTTATAGTTCGTAAACTTCGCCAACGTTTGCAAACATTAGCAGCAGGAGATTGGATTGAAACTGTCTATGGTATGGGTTATCGTCTCAACCCACCAGAAGCAACTTGAGATTTAAAACACCTGAGACGGAGAATAGGCAGTAGGCAGTAGTGTAGTTCAATGACAAGTCTTGTAATTACGAATTAGTATCAGTTTTGTTTAACCGCAGTCGTCGTAACTTAGCTCGTTGGTTTACCCTTTCAATGGGGTGCATTCTCATCCTTTTTGCTGGAGTCATTTATAATCTTGAGGTGAAAGACAAGCTCAAAGCATTAGATCAACTGCTTTATAAAAGAGCAGAGCTAATGGCAGCCAGTTCACAATATCGGCTGTATCAAGGACAAAAACAAGTCGATCTGAGCAATATACCGCTATTGGGTAGTGGTTCTCACCCTGCTGATATTGAACTGGTCTATGTTCGCTGGTATAACCCGAATGGCAAACTCAAGCGGTTTTTTGGGACTCCACCTCCAGAACAGTTAAAAACATTATCTGGGTTTCTCACGATCAAGTCCGCTGACCCTTTTACAGACAAAGTGCTTTGGTTGCGTCAGCTAACTCTGCCTGTTCAAGGAGGAAATTCGGTCATCGGCTATCTGCAAGTTGCTATCCCTCTAACAGAAACTCAAAATGATCTCAACGAGTTTCTGTTAATGTTGAGCCTAGCAGTACCTGTAGCACTGGGGCTAATTGGACTTACAGGTTGGGTACTCGGTGGTATAGCCATGCAGCCTGTTCAGCAAGCCTATAACCAACTACAGCGTTTTACATCAGATGCTTCTCATGAGTTGCGATCGCCTCTGTCTGCAATTTTAACCAATGCCCAAGTTGGGTTACTAATGGCCGCAAACCATCCCCAAATCCATCCCTCAATGGAGAACATCATCGATAGCGCTAAGTTGATGAGTACCTTGGTCAGTAACTTATTGCTCTTAGCTCGGCATCAAGGACAATTAACTCCAGAATCACTCAAAAGGGTAAATCTTAATGGCTTGTTGGAGAATCTAGTTGTTCATTACACTACTATTGCGGCAAAAGCATCGCTCAAATTCATTAGCCATTTGCCAGAACAACCCATTGAGTTGTGGGCTGACCCCGATTTGCTGCGGCTAGCTGTGGAAAACTTACTCAACAACGCTTGCAATTACACTCCGTCTGGTGGAACTGTCTGGTTACGTTTAGAACCTCACCCAGATCGGGCAGTAATTCAGGTGATTGATACTGGAATTGGAATTCCAGAGGCAGATTTACCTTACATTTTCGATCGCTTTTACCGAGTTGACACAGAACGTACAAGAGAAAGCGGTGGATTTGGGTTGGGATTGGCGATCGCTCAACAAATTGTCCAAGCTCACGGCGGTCACATTCATGTGATGAGCAATGAGGGTAAAGGCTCGACGTTCCAGATAAAATTACCGCTTATGAGCCATTCCTAAATCACCCTTAAGAGATGATGATTCATAATTAATATCTAAAGCCAAGAGCTATGTGTAGCGACTTGCAAACAGACAAGGCACTGTTAACGAATTTAAGTAGAGCATCTTAAAAAAACTGTTCAGACATTCTCTGAGAACACTTTGCTATTTGCTGCCTAGCACACCAAAAATTAAAAAAAACTATTTATAAACGATTTTTATTTAATTTATAGTATGTTTATTGTGTTTAATAATTCACAGACAAAAAAATTATGGATTTCAGGCAAATTAGCGTAGTTGCTAGTCAACTTTTAACTCTGTTTGGACTAAAAGTTTTAGGTGCGATCGCTCTGTGGCTGATTGCTCAACGCTTGATTGATTTTGCATTAAAGCTGGCGCGACGTGCTTTCCGAAGCCAACACGTTGACCCGACACTCATTAACTATCTTCTGAATATCATTGGTGTTACGTTAAGAATTGTTCTAGTTGTGGCAATTCTTGGATTCTTTGGGGTTGAAACAACTTCTTTTGCTGCATTGTTAGCAGGAGCCGGTATTGCAATTGGTGCAGCATGGGGGGGATTATTGGCCAACTTTGCAGCTGGAGCATTTTTAATCGTTTTTCGACCTTTCAAAGTTGGTGATTTCATTACGACAGCAGGCGTTACAGGTACTGTTACAGAACTTGGACTGTTCACAACTAGTATTAATACACCTGATAATGTATTAACAATTGTTGCCAATAATAAAATCTTTGCTGACAATATCCAGAATTATTCTGCCAATCCTTACCGTCGGGTTGATCTAGTGGCTCAACTGCATCATGATGTGAAACATAACGAAGCGATCGCCCTTTTAAAAGCGAAAATTAGCCAAATCCCTAATGTCCTCCAAAATCCAGCACCAGATGTAGAAATTCAGACTTTCAATTTTGCAGGGCCTGTACTAGCAGTACGTCCTTATTGCAATAATGACCATTACTGGCAAGTTTACTTCGACACTAATAAAGTTATTCGTGAAACCTTTAACGAAGCTGGATATCCAGTTCCCGAATACCGTTATGCAGTTAGCGGTTTATCTGGTAATGGGATTAATAACGTTATCCCACCACTATCAGAAATAACTTGACACTAGAGTAAAAAGTCAAGGTTTTCTTTGTAAATATTTCCTAAATAGCAGAATAAGAATTAATAAGTAGTTAAGGTATACGCCTTACCTACTTTTTTATGTCACCCATTTCTTTAAAGTCAGTTTCAATTTCCGAAACAAGCCTGACAGAAGTTGGAGAAAGAGGTTACGTTAAGTGTTAATCACAAGCCGCACCCCAGCAGCGATGGTAAAAGAATTAGCAATTTGCACCCGTGGACTAACTAAGCAATTTGACAGACACGTTGCTGTCAATGATGTGGATTTAGAAATCCAGGCGGGAGAAGTATATGGACTGATTGGGCCCAATGGCGCGGGTAAAACAACTCTCATCCGAATGTTGGCAACTGCTGAGGAACCAACAACGGGTGAGATTTATATTAATGGCGATCGCTTACTCCGTGACAAAAGTAATCCCAAACTGAAGCGTCGTTTAGGCTACTTACCCGATGACTACCCGCTATATGAAGATTTGACAGTCTGGAATTACCTAGATTATTTTGCGCGTCTCTATCGTTTAAGAGAACCACGTCGCACTCAACGTTTACATGAAGTTTTAGAACTCATCCAACTTGGCAATAAACGTCACAGCCAGATTTCTACTTTGTCGCGGGGGATGAAACAGCGCTTAAGTTTAGCGCGAACCATTATCCACGAACCGATTTTACTACTACTAGATGAGCCTGTCTCTGGGCTTGACCCCATTGCCAGGATGCACTTCCGCGAAATCATTAAGGCTTTGCAAGATGCTGGGATGACTGTAATTATTTCTTCTCATGTTCTCAGTGATCTAGCGGAACTGTGTACATCTGTGGGAATTATGGAACTTGGCTTCTTGGTAGAAAGTACCTCTTTACAACAACTGTACCAACGTCTTTCGCACCAGCAAATTGTGATATCAACTCTGGGAAACCTAGAGACACTTTTAAGAGAATTGAAACATCACCATTTAGTAGAAGAGTGGGAGGTAATATCAGGAAAAAACAGTGTACGGGTGAATTTTTCAGGGAAAGAAGAAGATAGTGCTGAGTTGTTGCGATCGCTTATTAAAGCAGACATCCCCTTGAGCGATTTTCACTGCACCCAAGAAGACTTAGAAACTATTTTCTTAAAATTAGGTCACAAACAAGCATCTTAATGCATCAATAAATATCACTTATTTCTGGAGAAATTCTTCCTATGATGCCCAATTTAATAGATAAAATAGGCGATTGGAATCCGCAACTATTGCGAGAACTCAAAGGACGGCTGAAATTTTTTAATGTTGCGATCGCTGTTGCTACGTCTTTACTTCTACAACTCGTAGTCTTTGTATATCAGTTCCGCGAGTTTCCTGATGATCAATACTCCTTAATGGGCACGTACTGTCGTTTGCGTCAAGGATATCAAGGGCAACAAAATCAGATTTACCAGCAATTAGATCAAGATAAAATTTATGATTTAAATAACTTTTTTTCAAATAACTTTTGCCCTCAAAATCAAATTGATTGGCAAATGTGGTGGCGAGATCATTGGGAATATATATTCCTAACATTTAGTGTAATTTTTGTATTTACACTATTAGTTGCAGGAACTTATTTGCTAATTAACGATTTAGCCAAAGAAGAAAGTCGCGGGACATTGAATTTCATCCGTCTTAGCCCCCAATCAGAAACAAGCATAGTGACTGGCAAATTGCTAGGAGTACCGAGTTTAATTTATCTCGTAATTTTAGTTTCAGTTCCTTTACATTTGTTGGCTGGCAGTTCTGCCAAAATTGCTTTTAATTACATTTTTAGTTACTACGCAATTCTTGTTGCCAGTTGTCTTTTCTTCTACAGTGCCGCACTACTATTTGGTTTAGTAAGCCGTTGGTTTAGTGGTTTTCAGCCTTGGTTAGGTAGTGGCGCAGTTTTGCTTTTCTTGTTTACAACAATAGCATTTGCATCGTCTTATAACAACGGTTTAAATAATGCAACTGCTTGGATAAGGCTTTTCGCTCCTTGGGATACAATCAATTATTTATTTCCTCACTTATTGCGTGTATACAATGGTTCTCAACTAAACAGGTTAGAGTTTTTCTTTTTACCATTAGGGAAAAATATTGTTAGTGTTATTAGTTTCCAGTTGTTAAACTTGGGATTATGCAGTTATGGAATATTACAAGCTCTCAAACGTTGCTTTCGTAATCCTCAAGTTTCAATCATCAGCAAGGGACAAAGTTATTTATTAGTAGCTTTTTGTCAAGTGATGATGTGGGGATTTAGCTTACAATATTGGCAAAATAATTCTAACTATTACGGACAGTATGAGCAAAATTTAATTTTTCTGGCAATATACAACTTGGGGTTAATTTTTAGTTTGATTGCTATTCTTTCGCCTCATCGTCAAGATGTACAAGATTGGGCAAGATATCGGCATCAGGAACTTTCTAGTCGCAAGAGTGTTTGGCAGGATATAATTTGGGCTGAAAAAAGCCCTGCGCTTGTGGCGATCGCTATTAATCTGGCAATTATTATTATCCCTTTGCTAGTCTGGATTTCAATTACATCTGTTTTGGATACAGACAATTGGCTAAATAGCAATTTTGGCAGGTTGAAACTACTTTTAGCTGTAGCTTTGTCTGTCAGCATAATCATGATTTATGCTACAATTGCCCAACTAATACTTTTGCTGAAAACTCCCAAACGTTCTTTCTGGGCAATAGGTACTATAGGCGTGGTATCGTTCTTACCACCAATGATTCTAGGATTTCTTGGCATATCCTCGTCGAAATATCCTACTGTATGGCTGTTTTCAACTTTTCCTTGGGCTGCAATACAGTACTCTGGAGCAACAACAATTTTTATGGCATTCCTAGCTGAGTTGAGTGTTCTAGCATTATTAAACTTCCAGTTAACAAAACAGGTGAGATTGGCAGGCGAATCTGCAACGAAGGCACTGTTAGCAAGACGCTAGGATCGCAAGCCGGAAGTCAAAAGTCAAAATGAATACAGCGTGCGCTGTAACAGGTAAGTAATTATCTATTAGAACCCCGATTTGTTTGAGAAGTCGGGGTTCTTGCATTAAGGTTAAACTTTTCATTAGCATAAGTATCATGGTAATTTGACAAGAATGCTAAATCTGCCAACTCAAGACCTACGCCATACAGCCATTCAGTATTTAGAACAAAGTTCTTCACAGCGTCTACAGATTCTTAAGCAACTTGGTATAGCTCGTTATGATTTCCTCACAAAAATACGACTAAATGAAGCAAATATTATCTGTATGATAAGGTTTTTCCAATATCCAAGTCAGCTAAAATTTCCGAATCTTATAGGAGCAGATTTATCTAATTTAATTTTAGATGGGGTAAACTTCATTCGGGGAAATTTATCAGGAGCAAATCTGCAAAATACCAGTTTAGTAAATGCAGACCTCTTATTTGCAAATTTTACGAAAGCCGATTTAAGAAATGCTGATTTACGAGGCGCAACTTTGAATGAAACTATTTGGTTAGAAGCTTTAGTAGATAAGTGTCAGCTTGGCGTAGGTACTGGTTTAAATGATTTGCAACGTCAAGATTTACAATTACGCGGTGCTAACTTTAATTCTTGAGAAAATGAGAATTAAAACACACAAGATTATAAGATTATTAAATTGAGATTGATTTGGAGAAGTTAATGAGTATTAAGTTGCCTCAAAAATTGATGTTGCTAGGTTCAGGAGAACTAGGCAAAGAATTTGCGATCGCAGCTCAACGTCTTGGTAATTATGTGATTGCCGTTGACCGCTACGCCAATGCTCCAGCTATGCAAGTTGCTGATGCTTATGAAGTTATTTCTATGCTCAGTACTGATGATTTGGAAGCTGTAGTAAAAAAATATCAGCCAGATATTATTATACCAGAAATTGAAGCAATCAGAACAGAAAAGCTGATCGAATTTGAGCAGCGAGGGATTATAGTTATACCGACTGCGGCGGCCACGAACTATACAATGAACCGCGATAGAATTCGGGAACTAGCACATCAACAATTAGGCATTAGAACGGCTAAATATGGTTATGCAATAACTCTAGAGGAATTGATTGCAGTTTCTGATGAAATTGGGTTTGCTAATGTTGTTAAACCTGTGATGTCATCCTCTGGCAAAGGTCAGTCTGTAGTGCAGGATGAGAGTGAAGTTGAGAAGGCTTGGAATTATGCGATCGCTAATTCTAGAGGAGACAGTCAAAAGGTCATCGTAGAAGAATTTATTAACTTTGAAATTGAGATAACTTTACTAACAATTAAACAGTGGAATGCACCAACTATTTTCTGTTCTCCTATTGGTCATCGCCAAGAAAGAGGAGATTATCAAGAATCGTGGCAACCCGCAGAAATTTCTGAAGAAAAGATATTAAAAGCTCAAGAAATAGCCATCAAAGTCACCGATGCTTTAGGAGGAGCCGGAATTTTTGGCGTTGAATTTTTCATTACTAAAGATGAAGTGATTTTTTCTGAACTTTCTCCCAGACCTCATGATACAGGAATGGTGACATTAATTTCACAAAATTTAAATGAATTTGAATTACATCTGCGAGCAATTTTAGGCTTGCCAATTCCTCATATAGAACTGCTAGGAGCATCAGCCAGCGCGGTAATTTTAGCTTCAGAAAAATCTGATTCTATTGCTTTTAGTGGTGTAGCTGATGCTTTGTCAGAAAAAGATGTAGATATTAGATTATTTGGTAAACCTACTGCTCATCCATATAGGCGAATGGGCGTAGCTTTGGCGAAGGGTGATAATGTCGAAGAGGCTAGGGAAAAAGCCACGAAAGCAGCCAATAAAATCACAATTATCTAATCTAATATCGATTCAAAAATAATCCAAACCTATGGCGTTAAAATCCTAAATCTACGGCAATGCGATGGGCGCAAGCAAACCCAGAAAAAGCTACTGCATTCAACCCTTGACCCGGAAAAGTACTATCCCCTACACAATAAAGTCCTGGAATAGCTGTGCGATTAAAGGGCATATTCAATAACCCCCACAACTTGCGCTGGGGAATTGGCCCATAAGTGCCATCCTGACGACCCAAAAAGCGGCGATGGGTGCGGGGTGTCCCCACTTCTAGGTAATCCAATCCAGCATCTAATCCGGGAAAAATCTTTTCTAGGCGGTCAATAATTCGCCAAGCCGCCTCTTCTTTCTTCGCTTCGTACTCACTCGGAGAGAGTTTTTTCCAATCATCTATCCAATGAGGCGTAAATGCGTGAATGATGTGGTATCCATTTGGTGCTAAATCTGGATCAAGCAATGTGGGAATCGAAACGAAAACAGTACCTTCTGCTGCTGTCATCTTTTCCCAATCTTCTAGCAAAATATGGTGACACTCTGTCCCCGCAGGTAAAACTGACTTTTTTACCCCAATGTGCAAACTCAAGAAGCTTGGAGATTTTTGATAATTTTGTTGCCACTTTTTCTCATTATGTGGCATTTCTTCTACTGATAATAATTGTTCAAACGTATCCCAGCGTGTAGCATTAGAAACTATGCGTTTACCCCGATATACTTTACCATTAGCCAGTTGCACACCTACCGCTTTTCCCTGTTCTGTGAGAATTTTCGTGACTCTAGCTTGATACTGAATTTTACCTCCAGCCTTCTCTAGACCTTCCACCAGTTTTTGGGCAATTTGTCCTACCCCGCCTTTAGGATAATTAACTCCGCCATAATGCCTGTCAGAAAAGACCATCCCAGCATTAATCATTGGTGTCATACCTGCTGGAACCACCGACCAGCAATAACACTCCATATCGATAAATTTCAATAATTGCGGGTTTTTAATGTAGCGCCGCGCCACATCCCCGGCATTTTGGGGCAGATACTTAGCTAAACCAAGACACGCTAAAGGGTGCTGAAAAAATACCCGCAGTAAATACCGAGGTTCTTCCAGCGACAGCAAATCCATGCTGTTGAGACACTTGAATACTTTTTGGCATTCGTCATAAAAGCGACGAATCCCCTGGTCTTCATGGGGAAAATGAGCAATAAGATTTTGCAAAAATTTTTCATAAACCCGGTCAACCTTCAGGTTTAAACCTTTGGGTAAATGATAATGAATCTGTACCGGATCTGCGATCGCTTCTTGGCTAACATTCACGGCTGACAAAGCGCGGGTAAGTAGATTAGTAGTGCCGTTTTGTCCCAGCCCAAAAATCATCGATGCGCCAACATCAAATCGATAGCCTTGGCGTTCAAAATAACCAGCGCTCCCACCTGGAATCAAATAACGTTCCAGTACGAGCACTTTCGCTCCCTTAGCTGCTAACTGGGTTGCTGTTACTAATCCGCCAATCCCAGACCCAATCACGATCGCGTCATTTGTCATTTGTCATTTGTCCTTTGTACTGAGCGTATCGCTAAAGGGTAGCCTCTCGTAGAGAAGTATTTGTCCGTTGTCTAGAGTCAATATTTAATTTAACTAATGATAAATGACCAATGACTAATCAAAAAAAAGAGGGACGAGCCTGCTGCTGCTGGCTAATCCCGTCTGCCGATCCTTAAAAGAGAGGAGAACACTGTATAACAATATAGCCTTGATTGAGAATTAATGTCAACTACTAATGAAAATTTTTATCAATAAAATTGGTAGCGTTAATTATCAGCTGTCAGCCGGATACAGGAAAGAGTATTATGGTGTTTTCAGTTCTTATACAATAAAAAAGCCCTTCTTTCTGGCTATGACGCTACAATTGCGGGTTTATGTTCCACCCCATCCCCTAATCAAACACTGGCTGGCAGTTGCCCGTGATGCAGGCACACCTTCAGTGTTATTTCGCAGTGCCATGACTGAGTTGGGAAGATGGCTGACTTATGAAGCTGCGCGAGACTGGTTGCCAACCCAAGAAACGACAGTGCAGAGTCCCTTGGATACTTGTTCAGCAACCGTAATTGATCCGCAAATACCAGTGGCAGTAGTACCGATTCTACGGGCTGGACTAGGATTACTTGAAGGAGCGCAGACTTTACTGCCTTTAGCTTCTATTTACCATTATGGTTTGGTGCGAGACGAAGAAACACTGCAACCTCATTGTTATCTGAACAAGTTACCAGAAAAATTTGACCCCGAAACACGAGTGTTAATTACCGATCCGATGTTGGCAACAGGGGGGTCGATCATGGCGTTAATGGCAGAATTGACACAACGGGGTGCCGATCCGACCTTGACCCGGATTGTCTGCGTGGTGGCGGCTGCACCAGCTTTGCAAAAACTGAGTGCAGCTTATCCAGGTTTAATAATTTACACGGCGACTATTGACGAAAAACTTAATAACAAGGGGTATATTGTACCGGGATTAGGAG
This sequence comes from Nostoc sp. CmiVER01, assembly GCF_034531135.2. Taxonomy (NCBI): domain Bacteria; kingdom Bacillati; phylum Cyanobacteriota; class Cyanophyceae; order Nostocales; family Nostocaceae; genus Nostoc; species Nostoc sp. CmiVER01. Next base: position 271,520 of record NZ_JAVRBU020000003.1, on the reverse strand, counting down.
ATGCAGGCGATCGCATCTTTGGGACTTAAGCTAGTATGCAGCTAGGGCAGGAAAATAGCATAACTACTGTAAAAGTTGCAAGGTTTGTTGAAGGCGGTAAAGATATGAGTCAACGAGATGGTTTTGGCAGTGGTTTCGTCGCAGGGGCATTTGTCGGTGGCGTATTTGGCGGTGTTATCGGGGCACTGATTGCTTCTCGACGCAATCCAGAATTGCTAGCAGAGGAGGAGACAGAACTGACGGATAGCCAAGCCGAAGCGAAAAAAATAGCAGCAAAGCGGCGTCAAATGAAAGCCTCAGAAAGCGAGAGCATCGGCATAGAAACGGCTAGGCGATCGCTAGAAGATAAAATTGCCCAGCTAAATGCCACAATAGATGATGTGCGAAAGCAACTGGGAAATGTTAATGGCGGTTCACCCCAAGCAAGCAATGATCGCTCCCTCACTAAAGACTCTTGAAGTCTGTTCAGGCGTGGTGAAAATGTCAAGTGTGGTAAGTGCTAAATCCGCAAACATCATGACATGGACTAAATTAAAATTAAAAGATAAGACCGCGTTTGACACTTAGTAGGAAACAAAGCTATCCATGAGTTTACTGATTACGACACTAATTACCTTTGTCACCTTTTATAGCTATTTGCTAATTATCCGGGTTTTGTTGACCTGGTTTCCGCAAATCAACTGGTATAATCAGCCATTTGCTGCTTTAGCCCAAATAACCGACCCTTATTTAAATCTATTCCGCTCAATTATTCCCCCATTAGGCGGTATGGATTTTTCTCCAATCTTAGCTTTCTTCGCGCTCAACTTAGCTGGCAGCTTTCTGACCTACTTTTTGAGAGCTATTCCTTATTAATTAGCCTGCCATCTATTTGTATAGGGATTTTGATTAGTACCCGAATAAGAAAAATTGTAGAGACGCCAATTGTGAAAGCGTCTCTACAATTTTTTTAGATAGAGAAGAAACAGAAATTCAAACCTCTATTCAATTACTGCCATTAACTTTTGTTGAATCAGCAACGAGAAGCTTTTTTGGCAGTTATAAAGCAATACAGTTCAGTTAAGCATTTCTTTCTTCTCTCTGCGTCCTTGGCGTCCTTGGCGGTTCGTTAAAAAAATTGAGTTTGACAAAGAGTTTTAGCCTTAACTGAACTGTATTGAGTTACAAAGTGCAGCTTCAGCGCGTTTGCAATCTATTATTTAGTTTGCCCATACTATGAGAGAATGAAAGCGATCGCCTTCAGCATAGCTTCACTTAAGTACATCAACCTAAACTAGAGGTGGCAACGGTATTTGCACGCTTAACTTGAGGTGTAGCAACCATCCGCATTCCGGCAGGTGCAGCTATAGTTAAACCCCGCCGCACAGGATGCACAGGACGTTTATTCACTAGCGATACTTGAAATTCTGACAAAATAGTTGCCAAGACGATTTTCATTTCATACTGGGCAAATGCCATCCCAATACAGCGACGATTACCGCCACCAAAGGGGAAATATTCATAAGGTGAATATTGTCTTTCTAAAAAGCGTTCTGGTTTGAACTGCTTGGATTGTGGGTAAACTTCTTCTCGATGATGCGCTAAATAAATACTAGGAATTATTGCTGTCCCTTGTGGCAATTCGTAGCCCATAATTTTAATTGGGGTCTTCACAACCCGCACGAAAGCAGTCATGGCAATTGGGTAAATTCGCAATGTTTCTTGGCACACTGCTGTCAAATAGGGCAATTTAGCTACACTACTCAAATCGGGGTTAACTCCAATCGTATTGAGTTCCTGTAGCAACTTTTCACGCACCTCAGGTAAATGGTCAATCCAGTAAAAAGCCCATGTCAATGCGGAAGCAGTAGTTTCATGTCCTGCAACTAGCAGCGTCATCAACTCATCGTGTAATTCTTCATCTGACATCCCTTGACCATCGTCGTAACGAGCAGCCATCATCAAACTTAGGATATCTTGACGATTTTGCTCGGATTGTGCCCGACGTTCTCGAAGCAAAGTATAAATAAGTTGATCAATTTTTTGCCGTTGTTGCAGAATCCGGCCCCACGGACTCCACGCACCGAAATCTTTTTGCATGAATCTGAAAAAGAAGGCACTAGACATTACAGGCGAACTGATGAAGTCTAGTAAGTCACTTAGCGATCGCCTCAGTGACTCAAAAAGCTCTCCCTCATTTAAACCAAATACAACCCGCAGGATAACACGCAAGGTGATTTCTTGCATCGATTCGCGGATTTTAAAAGGCTTGCCAATTTGCCATTCACTACTCACCTGTCGGGTTATTTTTTGGATCTCCTGACCATAAGCTCGCATCCTTTCGCCATGAAAAGGAGGAGTTAGTAGTTGCCGTTGGCGCTGGTGGCGATCGCCATCCGCTAACATAAAAGAGCGATCGCCAAGCAAAAATTTTAGTCCTATGTTCCCCCTGCCAACCTCAAAATAGCTAGAATTAGCATTAAAAATCTGCTCAAGCGCTTGGGGTTGACTAAAGTACACAAGATGGTTATCAGAGCGACTACTCCTGATGGTAAAAGTGTCACCATAGATTTTGGCAAAATCATCCACATATTTTATAGGCTGACCAATAAACTTGATCATCCGCAGCCAGCGCGGCATTTGAGGCCCATCAGGCAAATTGTAAGTTGCTGTCATTGGAGTTTGGGGAATTGATGGCTTCTGAATTTTATTGTTACGAGTTTTCATGTTCTTGAGGCCCACATAAAGCGGTATATTCATCATGGGGGAGTAAGAAGTAGGGAGTAGGGAGTAAAAAGTGGAAGAGAAGGATAATAACTAATAACTTCTAATAAGTAACTCAGTACTCAACACTCTTTCAAGTCAGTCCATAATTAAAAAATCCCACAACCAAAAATGAAAAAGATTTCTTCCCTACTCCCCACTTCCCACTCTCCACTCCTTTTTCCTAGCTAAAGCAGTGCCAAAAATCATCGCTATTCTTAACGGTAAAGGAGGAGTCGGTAAAACGACCACCGCAGTCAATCTGGCTGCAAACTTTGCGAAGAAAAAAAAGGTACTGTTGATTGACGCAGATATTCAAGGTTCTGCCAGTTGGTGGTTTGGGCGCAGTCAGCAGGGAATGGGATTTGATTTATCTCAAGAAACAGATCCCACACTTTTAGGTGATTTACAAAAGATAACAGGTTACGATTTAGTAGTAGTAGATACGCCTCCCGCGCTGCGCTCTGAAGCATTAGTGGCGGTAGTTGCGATCGCAGATTATCTAGTTTTGCCTACACCCCCAGCCGCAATGGATTTAGCTATCCTAGTGGAAACAGTCAAGCAAGCCGTCATCCCCGTGGGAACTCCTCATCGGGTACTGCTTACCAAAGTGGATACGCGCAGTATGGGGGAAGCACTAGAAGCAAAAAACACTCTGACTCGATTAGGTATTCCTGCTTGTAATACCTTTATCCGTGCTTATAAGGCTCATGAACGAGCGGCACTTGAGGGTGTAGCGATTAGTCAATGGCGAGGAAGTAATGCACGGGAGGCGGAGTTAGACTACCGCCGTGCAGCTGATGAATTACAGCGTGATTGGAGAAAATAATAATGGCTAGGAAACAAAGTCTCTCTGACTTACTACAAGAAGAGGCGCAAAAATTTACACCCCCCGAAGGGGAATCTGCGATCGAAATTACAGCAGAAAAAATTGCCGAAGAACAAGCTTCATCAGATGAAGAATCCTCAGCACAAACACCTGAGCCAAATTCTACTAAGCGCACAACTCCAACTAAGGCTGAATTAGAAGCAATTGTCAAAGAGTTGACTGCTAATCTGGAAAAAAGCCATCAAAACGAAGCATCTCTTGGGCAAGAAATTGCTGATTTGCAATCAAAATTATCTAAACAAAAAACATTAGCATCCGAACATAAATCCTTAGTGCAACAGGTTACAAAAGAACTTGAAGAAACCAAAAAAACAGCACTGCAACTCGCAGAAGCGAATTCTAAGCTTATAGAAGAAATTAATGCTTTAAAACAAACAGCAGAAGATAATTCTAAACTAGCTGTAGCTGTAGAAGAAACTAGTGCTATAAAACCCGTAAAAGAACACTACAATCCATATAACTACAAAAAATCACATCTTTCATCAGAAAGACTAGCTCAAAATCAACCAGATCAGTATGCTGGTAGTGTTGTAAAAGAAAGTAGTGCTATAAAACCAGTAAAAGAACACTACAATCCACTTAACTACAAAAAATCACATCGGTCATCGCAACCACTAGCTCAAAATCAACCACAAAATCAACCAAATGAGTATCCTGAGACTTCTAATGAGATGTGGTTACTTGACTAGAACCAGTTCATCAGTTAGATAAAGGTTAATGGTACAAATTAAAATCTATGGCACTGCTTCATTTATACGTCATTCTCGCAGTGCCATTTCTGACGCAATTCATTCTTGTGTTGTTGAAGCTCTAGTATATCCTCAAGACAAGCGTGCCCATCGCTTCTTTCCTCTCGAACCCGATGATTTCATCTATCCCGTCGGACGTTCAGAAAAATACATCATTATTGAGATTAGTATGTTTGAGGGACGCACTATTGAAACAAAAAAGAAACTAATTAGGTTGTTGTTTTCCCGTTTATCTGAGCAAGTTGCAATTGAACCTATAGATATAGAAATCACCATTACAGAAACTCCAAAACACAACTGGGGTATCCGAGGAACAACAGGAGATGAATTAAATCTAGATTACCAAGTGCAAGTGTAAATCTTTGCAGCTTGTAGGGCGGGCATTACAATAGACATCTCCAGAAATAAAATATGCCTCATTCAGAACCCTTGTAAAGACTTAGCAATGCTACGTCTTTTTTTCGGAGATGTCTAATAAACTGCTGTCTTTTTGTAAGATAAATTTACCATCTCTCTAGCTGCTACATTATCTACAATTCTGCGAAAGCAACACGATTAAAGATAAAATACTAGCTATGACAGAAGGAATTAGCAACAGATAAAAAACTTTCCAGATTAGGGTTACAGAAAAATTATTTGAGAGTTGGGCTATCTTTAAACTCGAAAGTCTAAAATATGCTGTGCGGTGATTTGTGGTTGTTCCAAGTGTGGGAGATGACCACAATCTTGAATCCAGACAAGGGTACTGTGTGGAATTTCTCTTTTAAATCTCATGGCATCTCTAGTACCCAAAATTTTATCGGAATCACCCCATAAAATTAGCGTTTGTTGCATAATTTGTGATATTTTCTTAAATCTAAAAGCACTGTAACCACCACTTTTAGTGAAAGCAATCAAAGCTTTATGCCAACTCGGCATTTGTAGATGTAATGCGCCACAACACAGCGCATCGACAGAAGCAAGACTTTGATTTTTATATCCAATGCGGGAAACGCGATCGCGCACTTTCAAATTACTTAAAAACTGAGTTGCTAAATAATCAAATGGGGGAAACATGAATTTGCTCAATGGGGAACCATCCGCCAACCCAGCACTATCAATTAACACTAACTTTTTTACTACTTCCGGGTAAGTCAATGTAAAATCAATTGCAGTCGCACCCCCCATCGAAGCGCCTACCAAAATTACAGGTTGGTTAATCAGACTTTTCCAGAAATAATAAAGATGGGTTTTAATAGCAGTTGGGCTATAGGCAATTCCTGGGAGTCTATCTGTAAACCCAAAACCTAACAAATCTACCGCCCAAGTTTCATTATGTCCAGATAATAATGGTAAAAGTCGCCTAAATTCTAATACAGAACTATCAAAGCCGTGAATTAATAAAATAGGAGTTCCACCACTCCCTTCTTTGACGAATGTTGTAGTAATTGGTTGATTAATTAAAAGAGTAGTGATCGCAGTTGTTTGAATACTTTGAGCTAGTGCGATCGAGGCAGATTCTGTCAGTTGCCCAACTGTTTTAGGAAGAAAATTCGGAAACATAAATTTAAGTTTATCATACTAGCTTGCTTTCACCCATTGCTGATTTTGTTAAACAACAAAATTACACAAAATAACATGCAAAAAGTTTAATTATAATATATAAAACATAGTCCACAGACTCTCAAAGCATTCTATCTCCTAGCTCCTAATTGTACAGACGCCATTAATCGCGTCTCCCAACTCCTAATTGTACAGACGCCATTAATCGCGTCTCCCCATTCCCTCAAAAATTATGAAATCAAAGAAAGTTTTTTAAAATGTCAAAATTGGGACTAAAGCCACGTACAATTAAAATCGCCTATCCCTTAATCTAGGAGCTAATACCATGCCAATGGCCGTTGGCGTAATTGAAACTTTAGGTTTTCCTAGTGTTTTAGCCGCAGCAGATGCAATGGTCAAAGCTGCCGCAGTCACAATTGTGTATTATGGTCAAGCGGAAAGCGCCCGCTTGTTAGTCGCCGTCCGGGGACATGTTTCTGAAGTAAATAGAGCTGTTGAAGCCGGAATCGCTGCTGGAGAGGAAGTAAAGGTTGGTACAGTAATTACCTACTACATCGTTCCCAATCCCCCGGAAAATGTGGAAACTATATTACCAATCCATTTCACTGAACAATCAGAACCTTTCCGCATATTCTAAGCAATTTTGCTATCAACATCTGGAGCGAAGCTTCGTACAATTAATTTGTAGCCCCCCTCTATCGTTTATTCATACAGGAGATTAATAATGTCATTACAAGCAGTTGGAGCACTTGAAACGAAAGGTTTCCCTGCGGTGCTAGCAGCAGCAGATGCTATGGTAAAAGCTGGGCGAGTCACCCTCGTTGGTTATATCAGAGTAGGTAGCGCTCGCTTTACAGTTAATATTCGTGGTGATGTTTCTGAAGTAAAAGCCGCTATGGCTGCTGGTGTTGAAGCTGCCGAAAATGTTTATGGCGGTACATTAGAATCCTGGGTGATTATTCCTCGTCCCCATGAAAACGTTGAAGCTGTTCTACCAATTGCTTATACAGAACAAGTCCAAGGCTATCGAGAATCTGTAGAAAATCCCATTGTTAGATCAAACAGTCGATAGATTTAGATTCAACCTTTTGCGGGGGACGTCAAAACAAAAAATTCCCATACTAATGAATTTAAAGAGAAGTTTCTTGTCAGACTTCTGACTATCAAAAGTTTAAAGGATTGCATTCTTTATGTTTTTAAATTCTACATAAGTTTAATTTTGAAGCAGAGGAAAAGCAACAGTCAAAGTCAATAGTCAAAATCAATATTGACTGTTGACTATTGATTTTTAAAAATATAAAATTTGTAAGAATAACTTGCCAATGTTAGAGGCATTGTTATGAATGAAACTAGTTTAGAAAGGATAAATTGACGTATTAATCCTTTCTATCCAGAATAGCGTAGACTCAGCCATGTGGAATACTGGATCTGATCCCAGGCTCTAGCGATAATATTTATCCAAGAATTTATTTAAGGTTTATATAACTTTATATAATGGTTTACCAAAAATATACTGAGGTTTAATATAACCAAGTATTTTCTAGGTAAGGGCTTGTAGAGCCTTAAAACTTATACGGGTGAAATTCGCCTGACATTGAGTTAAATTTAGATTCGTTCTCGACTTGGTTACAAAATGTTCAGATTTCCTCAACCCACCTCGCGCAAAGGTTTATCTCTGCCACTGTAGACAGATTTCTATTCTCAGTTATAAAACATAACTTTACAAAAAAGTTAAATCAAAAAATAGCCCAAAATCCTTATATATAAGGGTTTGGGACATTTGGGAATTGTAAACAAGATATCAATATATAAATTTCTGCATAATTGTAGTGAATTAAGACGTAATAAAAGTGGAATCACTGAACTATTTTCATGAGACTCATGAAATCCGGGTAGGTTGCCAGTTAAACAATTAGGTGGGACAAATGGGGGTTGTGATGCAAACTTCAAAATTGAGTTTCGAGGAACGCAATCTCACTATGACAGCAGATGTGGAACAACTAGCTCTAGATTGGCGAAAGCGCTTGGCTGCGGAATGTCCAGACCAAAATGAACCTGCTCGAGAAAGTATTATTCTCTGGCTATTGGGATCTGACTCCAAGCGGTTTGATCTGTTTAACCCTAAAGAACTCGATATTGCCAAGCAAGCGATGGAATATCGCTGGAGAATTTTACGTCAACGCTATTTGGGGCTAGGGCGAGAACGTGCTTATCGGAACTTGATAACGCGATTAGGGAGTTTAGTAACATTACGGAATAAGATTCAGACTTGGGTTTCCCTAAGCCGCGATCGCCAGCGTAGTGTCATGGATGTGTTACAAGAAGTACTTCAAGAATTACTGCAAAGTGACAGCCAGATGCAACAGCAAATGGCTGATATTGCTAAATATACAAGTGATAGACGATTGGGAGATGCCCTGCTATTTGCCAGTGTAGAAGAATATTGTCTGCGACCAGTCCGCAATCAACCCCTATTAGCTTATCGGTTCGTGAATTACTTGCGTCGCACTCAGCGCGGTGGTTTAACCCAAGTGCCTGGCCGTGACTTAATTAGACTGGTGTCAGAAGAAGTTCTTACAGACGACAATGACAATCGAGTTAACTTAGTTGATAGTCAGGCGATCGCAGAATATCAAGAAGCACAACAGCTAGAAGAACAACAAGTCCTACGTCAGTCAGTCCAAAAAGAATTTGAAAATTATTTACAAGAAAATCTGGGAACAGATGCACTACAGTGGCTACGACTATATTTACAAGGTAAATCCCAAGAAGAGATTGCCCATAAATTAAATAAGCCGACTAAAGAAGTATACCGTCTGCGAGAAAAAATCAGTTACCACGCTGTGCGTGTTTTTGCTCTCAAAGGTCAACCAGAGCTAGTAGACAATTGGCTCTCAATTTCTTTGCAAGAACATAACTTGGGGTTAACCCAAAACCAATGGCAGCAACTTGATCAAAAATTGACTCCTCTAGGACGGCAGATTTTAGATTTGCGGAGAGCAGGTAACTCAATAGAAGCAATAGGCCAACAGTTAAAACTCAAAACCCATCAAGTGTTAGGTGAATGGACAAAAGTCTATCTTGCTGCCCAATCTTTAAGAAGTCAGGAGTAGCCTGTGAGGCATTTAGTTGCTCAATTAAAGTGGTGTACCAAACTAGGAGATAGCGAACAGGGGAGAATTCATCGCAAGTTCATCCCCTCATGCCTCAGTTACTAGAGTAGAACTTCAAAAGGTAGAAGCAAAAGGAACCACGCTTAAAAGCATGGGATTAATTTTGAACGCGTTATGTATCGTAGCAATTTTCAGTTGATATATTTTTTATACTAGTAAGCTTTATATATACAACTAAAATTTTGATTAATTAATTAAACTTTAAATCATATTTCTGTAAGTGAAATCGCTGATTCCAATTTTATACATAATTGTTATGTTGTAATCGAACTCTAGACTGAGCAAACTTAGAGTTCAACTCAAATAGATTAGAGATTTTGCTGCCGTATTCTAAATAAGATTACGGTCTAAACAAATTTATAGTGACAAAGTTAGTTTCCTACTCTTGAATCCATTTTTTATAAATATTTCATGCAGACTGAGGTTTTTAGTGAACTTTTCCCCCTAATGAGTACAGCCACCCCCCAAACTTTGGAATGGCTGCTCAACGTTGCAATTGAACATGAATATCCATCTGGGCGAGCCGTTGTGATGGAAGATGCCTGGGGTAACGCCGTTTACTTCGTTGTTTCAGGTTGGGTCAAAGTCCGGCGTACCGTCGCAGAAGATTCAGTTGCTCTGGCAATTTTTGGTAAAGGCGATTTTTTTGGAGAAATGGCAATTTTGGATGAATCCCCACGCTCAACCGATGTCATAGCCCTTTCATCTGTGAATTTGCTGAGTGTATCTAGAGAGCGTTTTATTCAAATCTTGTTCAAAGATCCACAGTTACATCACCGGATGTTACAACTGATGGTGCGACGATTGCGGCAAATTAACTTGCGCTTACAAATGCGATCTTCACCACCAGCAGTTAAACTCGCCTATACCCTAGTGACTTTAGGCGAAAGCTATGGTCAAGAATCGAATTGTGGAAAGGAAATTTTTAACATTCCTTTCAAAGATTTAGCGGAGGTAACAGAAATTGGTGTTGACGAAACCACCAAAATTATGGAAAAGCTGCATGAGAAAGGGTGGATTAAAATTGACAGCACCAACAACATCATTTATCTCGTGAACTTTAAACAGTTGATGAACTTGGCTGGCAAAGTGTGATTGCTAAGGGTTATGAAGGGCTGACAAATTAAAAAATATTCAATTATTATTTTGGGGTGGATAGCGCTCAGTCGAACGCTGTACACCCCACAATAATTGAATTGACTTTTGCAATTTAAAACACTCCCAAGCGCAAGCAACATCTGGACTTAAATGGAGCTTGCGCTGGTTAAAATCTAGTCAAGTACTTCTGTTACAGAACCTCCAATAGTTGTTTAATTTTTGTGTCTTGACGTTCTTTAAATTTTTCTGGAAAAACTAATTCGAGCGCAATCTTGCCATTTGTCTGTTCTTCTACAGCATGAATTTCGGCAACAAATCGGTTAGATGAGAGATTATCCTCATCCTCATTCAACAGTAAACCAACTAATGGTTTGACAGTTCGCATCGTGTGCAAATCCTGTTGTCCGATCATTTTGTGAGAAGACACGGCTTTTGTATCCTCTATTTCTAAGCGCAAACCTGTTGTTCCTAATTCTGTGGCTACTGCAAAGAAGAAGTTACCATCCCAGTAGAGTCGGCTATGGCTATTTACCTGCTTGCGTACCTTTTTACGACTAGTTTGTTTTACGTCACGCAAGGCCCGAGTCAGACTTGTGGCTAAGAATCCAAGAGAAGCGAAGGGTTGGTCTACATACTGGCCCTTTTGAGAATACCACTCTCGGACATCAGAATATAAAACTAAAGTTAAAGCATCACGTTGGGCATCGTTGAGCTTCACAAAATCAACAGCCAAAAGCGTTTCTGTGTCATTAATAGGAGAGACTCGGACAATCTGCGCTGTTAAAGAGGCGCTAGCAGTATAATCTCCCATCACCTCAACTTCCGCTTCCTCGAGTAAATTGGGCCAAGTTTCTAAAGAAATTAATGCCCCAGTTTCTGAAATATTTACCGTTTTGCCCATGATTGTTTGACCATTACTGCTAATTAAGATCGGGAGGCGACGCTGTAAACGGTGGGCAGTACGTACTTGTGGTTGTTCAAAGCCAACCAGCAAAGCAGCTATCAGCAAAACCAGATTAAAAACAGACCACATGGTGTTGACTAAGACCGCTTGCCAATCTTCAGGATGTAGCAGCAGCCAATAGGGAACAGCTAGTAAGGAAGAGACTACAAGTGCTGTCACCACCAAAAGACCACGCATCGATTCCCAATCAAAGGTGCGTTTGGTTATAGAAGTTCCTTTGTCGGTAACGTTAAATGAACCCAGCTTTGGATTAAACAGCGCTAACATCGTCACCCACCCAGCCTGGAAAGCCATCGCAAATTCAAAAATTTCATTCCAGAAGGAGAAACGGACGTTTTTGTAAATGATGTAGTTAGTAAAAAGGGACAGGAGAATATGGGGTAGGGCGTAAGCTAGAGTTTCTAAACCCAAACCTTGGACAGAGTTAATGCCAAATAGTAAAAAGAGTGTCGGAGCGATCGCATATATTAGTCGAGGATAACCATACAAAAAGTGGGAAGTCGCGCTAAAATAACAAATCCGTTGTGCAAATGTTAGATTCAGCTTTGGATTAAAAATGGGGTTTTCTAATCGCAGAATCTGCGCCATCCCCCTGGCCCAACGCACTTGTTGTCCCACGTAAGAAGAAAATGTTTCTGGCGCTAAACCAGCCACCATAATTTTGTCGTAGTAGACAGACTTGTAACCTAGCGAATGCAATCGCAAAGCAGTGTGGCAATCTTCCGTCACGGTTTCTACTGCAATTCCCCCAACTTCTAAAGCGTGAGATTTGCGGATTAAGGCTGCGGAACCGCAGAAAAAGGCGGCATTCCAAAAATCGTTACCTTTTTGCAGTACCTTATAGAACAGTTCATTGCCTGCGGGTATTCTACCTTTAGTGACCAAATTACGCTCGAAGGGGTCGGGGTTATAGAACCAGTGAGGAGTTTGGACAAACGATACTTTGGGATCGAAGAAAAAACCCATTGTATGCAAGAGAATTTGCCGCGAAGGAATGTGGTCACAGTCCAAAATCAACACTAAATCGCCATCGGTTTTGTAAAAGGCGGTATTGATATTACCAGCCTTCGCGTGGTCGTTATTGTCCCGCGTCATGTGTATACAGCCAAGTTCTTGGCACATTTGCCTTAGCTGTTCTCGTCTTTTACTAAACTGTTCTCGGCGTGGGTCGTTCTCTTTATACTTTTCTGGACGACCATCATCAAGGACATAAACCTTTTTTTTATCAGGAGCATAATCACAAGCTAAGGCTGCCACAGCCGTCTTGCGAACAATCTCCACATCTTCGTTGTATGTAGGAATGTAGATATCAACTTTGAACCATTCCTGTTGAGGAATGTTTGTTAGATTAACTGGTTGGCGTTCTTGAATTTTCAGGGTTTGAAAGTATGCCAATACCAAGGTGAGGATGGCATAAAGTTCGGCGGCGTACAAGAATACACAAGCGATGCTGTTAAGCCAACCATCAAAGTTTAGGGTGTAGCTGGTGCGGTAGTATAAATAACGCAGCGTTGTTACCATACTCAGCCACAGCAGAAACAAGTGATAATACTGGCTGATTTCTGAAGAGGACTCTTGGAACTCCGCGTGTATCACCAATTGACCGAGTAGCACAAGAAACACTGCTACCAATCCTTGCTGCCAAACTTCTATTGGAGTAATAATCAGTGGCACTGAGAGTACCAATAGCAGCACGATAAACCACTTAAACTGTTTTACACCAACCTTTTGAAGAGTGCGGTCAAAAAATCTAGGGGTAATATCAATCAACCAATTGCTCAATTTTGAGCGCTGGCGATCGCGTGATTTCCGGGGCGGGGTGTGGGGGGAAGATGACATTGTGGATCTAAATTTTGAAATTTAAAATGGGCAATACTTAATCGAAAGTGTCTACTTTTTATCAGCAGTTAAACGCTTGAGATACAACTGAAGAATCCCGTAAAGAATTAGAGACACAGTGAAAATGCCTATAGGTAGCAATAGCCAATTTTCTTGTAAAAAGCGTGATGCTTTACTGAGGATAGTGGTATTTTCTAAGCGACGAGTGTTTGGGGCGCTTTGGAAAAACTGTAGTTGATAGGCATCAGCATCGTAAGAAACTGGGTCTTTTTGATCGCTACTAATTAGCACCGTATCCTTCTTGAGTTGGAAGAACCACGGGTCTTGATTGAGGACTTGTCGCACTCGCTCTAAACCAGTTTCGGTTTGAGATGTTAAAGCAAGAACGACGCGATCGCTGTTCCAAGGAGAGATAATTTGCTTAATCATCCCTTGTGTATCCTGGGGGGTCTGAACCACAGCATTGGCAGAGGAACGGGAGTATGCTTGACTCAAGTTGAAGCCAGTGGAATTAAATACTTCGGGAAAAGGAAAGTCTTCTCGCGTTCCAATTCCTACCAAATGGTCATTTTTGCGGGCTTGTGTTGGCAGAGCATCTGGTGTATAAACATTTAGTTTGACAGCATCTGCTTGACTAAGCCTTCCCAAACGTTCGCTAAAAGCCAATAAGGTCAAAATATCTGTCTTCGAGGGGGTTTGGGGCACAACAATCGCTGTCTGAGACAAATCCTGGGGTGCAGCAAAGGGGAAACCAAATTTCAGCAGGTTCAAATCTGGTAGTTGTGTAGAGATTTCCCGCTTCAGGTCGAAGCTAGTATCAGAATGCACCGTACCTGTCAGTTGTTGATCTGGTGGTTGAAGACAGTTTTGTTTATCAAACGGTTCTCTCGGATTCATCCGCATGAAAACTTGTAGTTTCGAGTTGGGTTTAATCAAGTTTTCCGGCAAATTAACTTTAAGATTTTTGCGGGTTTCTCCCGACTCAGAATCAAGACGTGCGCCACCGATGAAAACTCCATCCAGTAAAACTTCAACCGCAGAAGTTCGCGGATTAACCTGCGGCCCGTAGCTGTACACCAGATTCATGGAACTACCACGCAGAAATCTATCATCTGGTAAAGCTCGAAAATCAATTTCAACTGGTGGCGCTCCGATGCCACGTACAGTCACATCACTAAACGGCTCACCATTTACTTGGGTTTTGATGTCGCCTAGTTTAAAAGAATTTTGTTCTGGCAAATAACGAGGCCACTGGCGGAGTCCTGGTGTCGAAGGTTCCTTGAGGGTGTCTACAAAAACCACCTGACCAGTACCCATTTTTTGCAAGTCTGGCTGTGATAAAAATTGGGTTGCCTTTTCTACAGCTTTTGCGCTGTTCCCAGTCGCAATTAAAACCGGAACCCCGCTTTTTTCAGCTTTAGTTATAATCAACACCCCTGTTTCATCTGGTACGGGGTTATTATCACGATCAAGAATTTGATTGCTGATGACTTTCAGGGGCAAATTCTTCCAAGTATTTAAGGTCGGTTGCTCGTTGGGAGTACCAATAATGACCAAGCGATCGTTTGCCTTCACATTTGCGACATCAGACACCACGCTTGTCTGAATCGGGCGAAAATCTGCGATTCTCCCCAATGCCGCTTGTAAGCGAGCTGCTGCTGTCAACCAGGATTGATCAACTTGACTTGGTTGCAAATAAGCAATTTGGTTAGTTTCTAAGCCAAATTCGTCAAAGAAAGGATAAGGATAGCGGCTGAAATTCAAAGGAATCGGCTGCCGTTCATAGTTAAAGATTAATTTGGAATCTGGCAGAATCTCTGTCCACAAGTCGGGGCTACTAGGGTCGCTACATTCGAGAGTGTTATTCTGCTGTGCCACCAATACCAGTTCGTTGTAGTCTTGCAGCAGCTTTGGTGGGATATTGAACAGTACTTGACCGACTTGGGACTCTTTGCGATTGAGTGGTACGCTACCAACACTGATGCCATTCAATAGCACGGTCAGGTTAGAGCGATTAGCATACAGCGATGGTGAGTGTTGAAAACGGATTAAAGCTTGTACCTTACCCTGGTCTAGCTTCCAGCCACGAGGACGAGTAAAGGCAAGACGACCTTCTGAGTAAACCCCACGCAAGCGCATCCGGTTGCCCACAATCGGACTACGATTAAATTCTAGGGTGTAAGTTGCCAGATTCTTGGCACTAGGAGCTTTTAAGTCTGCTTTACTAGTATTTTCTGATGTCGTTGCTTGAGCTAATAAAGTTACTTCTTGTTGCAGATCGCCTTTGGTTTGAGCTTGAGCGCTCAATAATGAATTAGGAAACAAAAAAAAGCAAGAAGTAACAATAATTGCTTTTTTACTTGTTTGGGAAAGATGAAACAATTGCTTCATGGTAGAGGGTGATTTTAGTGTGAATTTACTCAAATTTTTTATGTAAAAAGCACAAGTGTTTTGTTGCTTTTAGAACTTCAAAATCATCCCATCAGATTGTTTTAAAAAATCAACGGGAGCCAGTCTGCGGGGAGTAAAAGTTAGTTGGGAAGCTTATACCCTAACTCAGCGTCAGGGGATATCATTTAAGCAATCGCTGGGGAATTGTCTTTGGAGGTAGCAATCCTAACCAAGCCAAATTCTGGGTATAATAAGCAGATTGATCTCCCCAAATTCCCTGCTTGTATTGAGGCAGTATTTTTTTTACAAGCAGTTCTTGAGCGATCGCTGGTTTCACTACCTGCATGGCGGCATACAACATAGCGTATTGAGATGTAGCTTCGTAATCCACTAATGGTTTCCCTTGAAGATCAATGCGTGCTGGTATCGATTGTTTACTCCACAGTTTTTGCAGGTGCTGAGTGGATGTCACTAAATAGCGCTGCGCTTGGGGTGAGTTAAACCAGGCAGCATCCAACGACAAACGCCACCAGACTCGATAGGAATCAAAGCTATACAAACTCTTCAGAGTACTGGATGCTGGTAGGGTTTGGTATTGTCCTGTTTTGGTATTTAGAGCTACCCAATCACTGGGTAAACCTACGCTAGAAAGCTTTGCAGAATCTTCTAGCACTTGATAGCTGCTGTCTACCAAACTCAACCAATCATGTTGGGGATCAACTTGTGCAAAGATGCGAAAAGCATAGGGTGCAAAATAAGAGGGATTCAAGTAAACGGTAGATGCATCCGGGACGAATGCAGCTACAGGCCCTGGTAGTAGGTAGCGCTTACCTTGGGTTTTTGAGATAGTGGACAAATTCCACAAATCTTGCAGTTTGAGTTTTGCTAGTTTTAGGTATTCGGGTTGATGCCAACGCCGTGATGCTAAAATCAGGGCAGTAATCGCATCTATATCTCCATCGCTAGCAAAGTTGCTGTCGATGACACCCCAGTTACCATCTTCTTTTCGTCCCCACTTCCAAGCCCACAAACTATCTGTGCGTTTATCACCTACTTGGCGCTGGAGGTTATTTTCCGACCAGTTTAAAGTCAGGGCAAAAGTTGTCGGATCATTAATCAGTACTGCTCGTAGCAAAGCATAAGCTTGGCCTTCGCTAGTTGAGCGATCGCTTGCTTCGTAATCAATCACCCGCCCATCTGACTGAATAAATCTTTGGCGGTAGCTATTCCAACTTTGGGCTAGTAATTCCCGGTTGGGCGTAGATTCAGGAAGATCAGCTAATAATCCAGTGGGATTTTGACTACTACCTTCAGTGGGGACGTTTGCCACCGGAGTTTTTTGATCCGGTGTTTTGGGGTTTGCTGCCGAGTAACTAGAGACACAGGCAGATAAACCAATCAGGCAGGTAATAGCTGCCACTTTTGGGAAGTGCCACATCCTAAGAACAGTTTGATTTGTAAAAGATTTAAGCGATCGCTAATTTCTGTTTCGACGTTGATAGTCTTCCCAAGGGGGTTGAAATCCTCGTCGTAGCAGAAAGTCTGTTTGGATTTGCTGTATTTGCTGAGATGCATCGCTATCATTTCCTCCTTCTGCGGCTGCTTCTAATTGCAGTTGTTCTAGCTGTGCCAGTGCTGTCAAAGGCTGATCTAAAATCGCATTTAATCCAGCAAGGGCGCGGCGTGTGCCTTTGTCTTCCGGTTTTTGTGCCAACACTTGAGCATAAATCTCCTGTGCTGAGTCAAAACGGCGTTGTTCAAAGCGAATTCCGCCTAAAGCAGCTAAGGCATCGATGTTATCTGGTTGCTGCGCCAAAATAGTCTGATAGGTACTACTAGCCAAATTCAAATCACCTACAGATCGAGCCAATTCTGCCTGTAACTGGTATGAGTCAGAAGTATTGGGAATACGGGCAATCAACTGCTTCATCCGCGCTTGTGCTTGGGCAGGATTGCGTTTTGCTATCACCTGTAATAGGCGCAGTTGTAGTTGTATGGAACTAGGGTCAGTTTCTACCAGATAACTATATAAAGCTTCTTTTTGTGGATCAGTAGGTAGCGCTCCTATCAAACTATATAGTTCTGGAGGAGTATTAGTTGCAGGTTGTGTAGCTAACCAATTGTTGAGAACTGCCTCTGCTTCTGGTTGGGAGATCCGCTTGGCTTGATAGGCGATACTAGCACGCCCTAGTTGAATCGACAAATTTTGAGGATTGCGAGCTATTAATTGGTCATAAACTGTCACAGCCTCATCAAAACGCTTTTGTTGCAGTCGCACTCCAGCCAATCCGCCCAAAGCAGCATCAATAATATCGCTATTATTTGGCTTACTAGCAATCACAGCTTGGTAACGTTGAGCGCTAGCTTCGAGATTACCCTCACGACGCTCAATTTCTGCTGCTAGTAATTGGGGTGCGAGGTCTTTAGCACCTGCGGGGGTAGCGGTGTAAGCTGCTAAAGCTTGCCTTGCACCATTCAACTCTTGGCGCTGCACATACATTTGCGCCACCCGGAAATTCAAAAATGGTACGTTAACCCCCATTTGTAAAAGATTTTGGTACACAGGTAAAAATTCTGGGTCGGGAACATCAATGTTCACTAAAGCATTAGCTAGCTGTTGCAACTGCACGCGATCGCTCGGCGTTGATTGTATTGCAGTAGTCAAACGTTGTTTCAAGTCATTTTTACCGAGCAAACCTAGCTGATTTTCTAAAGCTAATTGCTGTACCACCAGACTTTGATCGTTGGGAAATTCTAACGCCACCCGTCGGTACAGTTGCAGTGCTGTTTGTCGTCCTTCAGGGAACCCAGTAAAGACATCGGCGACTTCGCGCAGTAGTTTGGGGGAAGGGTTGGGATCGGTTTGCAGTGCTTGACGATAGAGATTTAAAACTTGCTGGGTGAGAGTGGGGTTATTGGTGTACTTGCGAATTTCATTGAGCGATCGCGCTAAGGGCAAAATCGCGTCTGGTCTTCCTTGTAATACATCCAAAACCGCCAACGCTTGAGCTTGTTGTTGATTGGCAAGGTATGCTATAGCTAGTTCTTTACGGGTTTCAAACCCCATTTCGTTAAGTTTATTGGAGCGCTGTAACTGCGCTTCTAACACCTGTACTGCCTCTCCAGGATTGCCTGTTTCTCGTAAGGTGCGACCGTAGGCTAGTGCTGCATAATCTGTAATAGCTTTGCCAGTGGAGCGATAGCGGTTAAACAACTCCAGTGCTTTCGGAAAATCCCCACTGTAACTATAAGTTTGGGCTGCATCAACGACTGCTTTTGGCGTGGGGTTGTTGTTTAGCACGATTTGGTAGTCTGCTAGGGACTCGCTTAAGCGTCCTTGATAAGAGTAGAGTAGAGCACGGTAATGACGACCTTCTGAGTCATTAGGATTTAACTCTAATAAAGTTGTCAGAGCCTCAATTCCTTTTAAGTTCCACGCAGGACGATAAGTAGCTAATATACCAACTGTTTTTAAAGCTAGTTGGTTGTTGGAGTCTGCCGCCAGTACTTGTTGATAAGCACTCCAAGCTTCGGGAATACGTCCGGCTTTGCGATAAGCGATCGCTAATCCTAACCTAATTTGCGAAGATTGCGGTTGACTTTTAAGGGCTTGCTGGAAGGCTGCGATCGCATCATTAATCAAGCCTTTTTTTAAGAATGCAAAACCCTTTTGTGCCGATGCTGATAAGTTCTGTGCTTGAGCGGGGGCAATGCTGCATAAAGGTGGCACAGTTAGCAAGTAAGTAAAAAGAAAAAATGAACAAGTAAAAAGAGAACGATATTTAATTTTTTTAGCTTTTCCCTTTTGCCTTTTATCTATATTATTTTGGCTCATTGAGTAATTCTCCCTCTGGGAGTGATACCAAATTCTGATTTCACTCTGATACCGAAGACTGTTTCTGAGAAATCATCACGCGCTTGAACCGAGAAGCCTAGCCGTAGATTGTCAAGAAATTTAAAATCATAGAACATTTCTAATACATCGGGATTATTTCCACGACGTAGCTGATCGTTAGAGAGAGCGCGGCCATAAGCTAGTCCTACTCGGTCATCTGGGGTAAACAAATCCACAAAACTAGCTCCCAAGACGTAAGTATTTGCACCCTCTCCTAAAGTGCGGTTTTCGTAGTGCCCATAGCGCCCAAATAAACCTAATTTCAGATTGGGAATAAAGACTTCGGCATTGATACCGTATGCTTCTTCGCGATCATTTTTATCAGTGCCAAATTGATTGTTACCTCTGGCAATGCTATAGCTTTCAAGGAAGCTATCATTAACACCAGCGTCGCGATCGCTAGCATAAGTACCACGAATAATTGCATTGCCGTAACGGATGCCGATTTCGCCAGCAAATCCATCTAAAGAAAAGTCACCAATTTTATCTGCTGATGAAAAGACTGCTGCTTTGGCTTCAATATTGTCGGTGATACTCCAATCAGTTAAAAAACCAGTGCGGGAACTAATTCCTGTCGCCGCCAGTGCTGGGTTCGTTTGAAACACCGGATTAAAGAATTGACTGGCTCCATCTTTAGCAAAGCTGTTGCGATCAAAATAAGAGGTTAAATCTATTTGACCGATCACAAATCGCAGATTAGGTACTCCTGCTAGTGAAGTCGCCAAATAAAGCTCGTTGATGTTCAAACCATCGTTTCGGGAGTCATCGAAGTTGCGGTTGCTGCCTTGGCTTGTTAAGTCCAAGGTTGCCCCAATCAAGGCTTGAGGTGACAGTGGGTAGACTCCGCTAACTCTCGCCCGTGCTGAGGTGTCGCCACCTTGGTTAATATAAACTCCTTGGAATTGTAAAGAGGGTTCCCTTAAACTGCTGCTGGTGAGCTGGCGGCGTTGTTGAGTAGTTATAGATGGGGTAACTGGCACTGCTGTGCTTGGAGTGGGAGGCGTATTAAGAAATGATGGTGTTGTCTGTGGATTGGGTAATTGTTGATTAAAAGTTGGTGCTACTCCTGGTGCAGTTGATTCTGGCGTTGCAGGCAAGTTGGGAAGTGGTGGCAGAGGGGCTATTTGAGAACTGAGTAGTTGATTAAAAGTTGGCGCTACTCCTGGTGCAGTAAATTCTTGCGTTGCAGCCGAGTTGGGAACTGCTGAGGGAGCCGTTTGAGAACTGAATAGTTGATTAAAAGTTGGCGCTACTCCTGGTGCAGTTGATTCTGGGGTTGCAGACGAGTTGGCGAGTGGTGGCAGTGGGGCTGAACTACTTGGTGGCTCCGAGCCGTTCATCTGTCCCTGCAATCCTAAATTTAGGTTAGAAGTGTCCCCACCTGCTGCCACTCTTGGTGTAACAGTACGTGTTGCTGCCGGGGCTTTTCCAGTTACCTGCTGCTGGATGAAGACACTCTCCATTTCTTGGAGATCGTTAACTGGTTTAGGTTCCACAGCTTTCAATACTGGATTAGCGATCGGTGCAACTGCCACACCAGTCGTTGCGCGTGGAGGAGGCAATGTTTGCGACCCTGACTGAGATTGTTGACTTTTATTAACGGGTAATTCAGGCACTGGTAGCGGTTCTGCTAAACCCAATTGGTAATCGATAGTCTTTAGCTGAGATGGGTTAACTTGAGCTGAAGATTTTTCGCTCACTGCCAGTACCCAGCAAATCGAGACGGCGACAGTACAAAGCAGTAGATATACTTTGTGGTACTGGCTTGGAAAAGTAAATTTATAACAATCGAGTACTGTTTGCCTCATCAGCCTAGTTGGGTAACAACTACATATTTAGATTATTCAATGTCGCTACTTTAGCAAACGAAATGAGTATTAACCACTAGATTGAATAAAATTTGTAATTTTCAATTAATTAATTAAGAGTCGATAAAAGTTGTTATTTTTCAAAATAGATTGGGCATAATAGGTAAAAACCTAAGCTAGGTTTGGAAATAAACTAGATAATCTGCTTTTTACCATGCAAAATATTGATTTAAAAACTATTTTGACTAATTTTAAAGCTTTGTCTCCTACTAATCTCCAGATAGCTACTTCCTTAGTACTTTTAGCCGCCAGTTATGGCTGTGTTCAAAAAGCACAAGAAAAGGTGGAGATGAAAATTGGAGATATACAACCTATATCAAGTAAAGGTATATACAATGTCGTCGGTAATACCAATCTGCCCGAATCTAGCAAGATTACAGTGGCCGCTGTGCGTTATCTGCGTCCAGTATCAGGACAAACAGAAGCTTTACTAAATTCAGACACCAATACTAACCGTTCAATTCTGGCTCGTCAAATTGTGGAAGTGAAACAGGGAAAATGGGAGGCTGCGCTGAATCTGTGGCAAGTTTCACCCAATGGTAATTTTCAAGAAGTCTGGCAAGCAAATCCAGCACAAATACGATTATTTCCAGAAAATGGCGTTACATTTGTAGCTATTTTCGATCCTGCTACTCAGTCGGAACAGCCAGATAATCAAAACTCTCAAAAGTTGAAGTTAGAAAATCAACAGCTTGAAAACCTTGAAAGCAACTTAATTCGCTTTACTAACGAAGGTGAAAAATATTTACAAGTTAGCCAAACTTTAACAGTACCCCTACCTACGGGGAAAACAATACCACCGCGTCGGCAACCGGAAGACTTGAATGGTGGTTGGGGAAACCGATATCAAATCCCGCCGCAATCCATAGCTTCTAAAACTACCTTACCTCCACCGATTAAAAATAGGCAAACGAATGCCTATCTGACTACTTCAGAGTTTCTCAGGTAAGAATTATAGTGGTTCTCAGTTAATTAGGTACTAAACCCCACCCTCAACCCCTTTCTCGCTTGCGAGGAGGGGTCTATGATGTATCTCATTTGAATTCAAATCTTTTATCAGTTTCTTTTTGATATATAAAAACTGGAATACCAGCCTCAATATGAGCGCTGGCATCCAGATATTAATTACCCAATAACCACCAATTTAGTGGGTTATTGATTTGAGTAGATTTTAAAGGACAGTATTATAGTAAATCTGGAATTTAGGTGGGGATTCTACCTCAGCATTTGTTGCTTGAGACAGTTGTAAGTTCTCCTGCATTGCTTGCATCTGTAGCATCATCTCTTTAATTTGTTTTTGCAACTCTTCAAATTCTGATGGCATAATTACTGTTTGATTGATTTCACCAGCAGTAATTTCTTTCATATTGTTGGGATTTTCTTGAGCATAGCCAAGGAAAGTCTGGGCAGATGCAAACGCAGAAGTAGCAGCAATATCTCTGATTGTGGTAGTGGTATTTTTTGGAGTTGTAACCTTTGGTACAGGATTTACTGGTTGTACATTTACCTGCGTCTGGGTTTGCGCTTCAATAGGTTGAGATGCAGTGATTGCATTTTTTGAGATGAGAGCTTGATCAAAAGGTGCCTCGTCATCTAAAAAAGCGCTCAATCCAGAAATTTGCAATCGAGGCTCGGAAATTTGCCATTCTTTTAGTAATGTCTCTTTTTGCTGTAGGTGTTGCTCTAAATTAGATAATTCTTGCTGAATTTTTGCTGATTTGGAAGAAGAATTTCGCCAACCACAGAAAGCAAGTGCTGAAATTCCAGACCCTATACTAAGTGCTGTTGCAAAAACTACGTAAGGGATAGCAATATCTCTAAGTTTGCCATAAAAAATAGGTTCTTCCTGAAATTTGATACCAATTTGTTTATCGCCTAGTGTCGCAAGGGGAAATGACATTAAAGAAAATACACTTAGAGAAGCGATCGCGGGTGGTAGTAAAAATTTTTGCAGCGCAGAAAGTGTCATATTCAGAAAGTTTTTGTAAAAGAGAAGACTATGGGTAGATTACAGCAGATATAATTACCGCTTATAACATCTAGCTGGTATAGAGTTTTCGCGGTTAATCAATGTGTGTACTGCCTTAGTATCTAAGTTATTCTCTATAGGAGATATGTTCAATAGAAAACTCATGAAGAACTCAGTAAGTTACGTAAATTTTTTGTAAATTAAGCAACTACTACAAATTATACAAAGACAAATGCAAAACATAAATAAAAGTTTATACGTATTATCCAGCAAAGATTTTAGCGTTCTTGACTTTCATTATCCAATTTTTGCGGATATAGAAACAAAATTAGCCAAGTATTGCTCTAAGATTACTAAGATGCACAAATGCATGGAAAGTTAATTAAGTAATACAAATAACAGTCAAATAAATGCATTGTAATTAGAGTACATATATTTATCGGTGGCTAAAAATCACATTTACAAAAATGCTTTTTAGCTAAAGATGTTGTAAAATCTTCTTGCTTGGAAACAGCATCATATATTTTTTTGCTGATTCAACTTAGATATTGCCTTACCAGAAAAGTAATAATAGTATGCAAATTATCGATAAAAATAAATCAAGAGCAGTAAGATTACATAAGAAATTACTAATATTTTCCTTAAGTCTATTAGTGTTTTTAGTAATTATATTGACTAAGACACCTGCTAGTATTCAGCTAGATGCTGTTAGGGCTGAGATGCAAACAGAGCAACCACTTTCAACAAGTGGTAGAACAATTGTTGATGCAAAAGGCAAGGTCGTACTGCTTAGAGGCGTTAATTGGTTTGGTATGGAAACTGAGACGCACGCCCCTCACGGTTTATGGCAACGAGATTATAAGGAAATGCTGGCACAGATTAAAAACTTAGGATATAACGTCATTCGGTTACCTTATTCTGTGGCAGGATTGCGATCGCTTAATGTAAGTGGCATTGACTATAACATTGGCAGCAACAAAGAACTTCAAGGTAGAACGCCCTTGGAGGTAATGGATTTAGTTATTCAGGAAGCAGAACGTCAAGGATTGCTAATCCTACTCGACAGCCACCGTCTCAACGATCAGCAAATTCCAGAGTTGTGGTATGGAGACGGCTTTACAGAAGCAGACTGGATCGATACTTGGACAATGTTAGCAATCCGATACAAGAATCAAACTAACGTTATTGGCGCAGACTTAAAGAATGAACCCCACGGCAAAGCTAGCTGGGGTGATAACAATATAAGTACTGACTGGCGACTGGCAGCAGAACGTGCAGGCAATGCAATTCTGGGTGTGAATCCTAATTGGTTAATTGTTGTTGAAGGAGTGGAAAAGAATGTCCCCGGTCAAAAATTGCCGCAGCATTGGTATGGTGGAAATCTGGAAGGTGTAAAAAACTACCCAGTCCGTTTGTCTCGTTCTAATAAGCTAGTTTATTCTCCTCATGAGTACGGCGCTGGGGTGTACAATCAGCCTTACTTTTATGACTCTAACTTTCCTAACAATCTAATTGATCGCTGGCAAATAGGATTTAACTATATCGCTAGTCAGAATATTGCTCCCATCTTGATTGGGGAGTTTGGGGGACGGCAAGTAGACTTAAATTCCAAAGAAGGAATTTGGCAAAATGAGTTGGTGAAATACATTCAAAAAAATAATTTGAACTTTACTTACTGGAGTTGGAATCCTAATAGTGGTGATACAGGCGGAATTTTATTAGATGATTGGCAAAGTGTTGATTTACCTAAGCAGCAATTACTATCCCAACTGCTCCCAGCTGTACAAGTTCAACCGAGTAATCCTCCTGTTTCTCCAACTCCAACTCCTTCTGTCTCTCCAACTCCAACTCCAACTCCTTCTCCTTCTGTCTCTCCAACTCCAACTCCTTCTCCTTCTGTCTCCCCATCTACTACTAGTACTGCTCAACTAAAAGTCACTACTGAGATTAATTCCAACTGGGAAACTGGATTTTGTGTCAGTTTCAAAATTACAAATCAGGGTAATACCAAGGTTAATAACTGGCAACTGGCATTTAACATGAATCAAGCTAAGATTAATAACTTTTGGAACGCAGATTTTAAACAGCAAGGAGCGATACAGTATATAGCGACTCCTTTAGATTGGGGAAAAACAATTGAACCAAATCAAGTACGCGATACAGGGTTTTGTGCCAACAAACTTGGTTCTGACTACCAGCCGCAGCAAGTTGCCGCCGTTTCGATTTGAAGTCAAAAGTTAAAAGGCGAATTTGTCATGATAGGAGAAATCACCAATCCCATTAATCATTGAGTATAAACTCAGCACACAAGATGACTGAAGCAACAGTAACTCTTCCCAACACCTACGTTCGCGAAACCGGGCCAACGATTCATTACCTAGTGGCAATGTCCCAGCCAGAAACCCATCTGTTTGATGTGACTTTGCACCTTGTCGATTACCACTCGCCGATTCTGGATTTAAAACTGCCAGTGTGGACACCCGGTTCCTACTTAGTCCGGGAATACGCCAAGAATTTACAGGATTTTGGGGCTTTTGCAGAGAGTAAGCCTTTACCTTGGCGGAAGATCAGTAAAAATCACTGGCAGATAGATAAAAAGGGTGTTTCAGAATTAACTGTACGTTACCGCGTTTTTGCAAATGAGCTATCGGTACGGACAAATCACTTAGATGCTACGCACGGTTATTTCAACGGTGCGGCACTATTTTTTAGAATAACGGGCTGGGAGAACCAACCCATTCGCCTTACTATCGTACCACCACGCCCGGAATGGCAGGTAACTACTGCCTTACCACCTGTTGGTGAGGAAACAAATACTTTTTTGGCTGGTGATTTTGATACTCTTGTTGATACTCCCTTTGAGATTGGTCGCCACCAATTGTATAATTTTGAGGTTTTGGGAAAACCCCATGAACTGGCAATCTGGGGACAAGGAAATTTCCAAGCCCAGCAGATGATTGCTGATATTCAAAAAATTATTCAGGTAGAAGCACAGATGTTCGGCGGTTTGCCATATCAACGATACGTGTTTCTACTACATCTATTTAGCCAAGCTTTTGGCGGTTTGGAGCATAAGGACTCTTGCTCATTAATTTACCAGCGTTTTGGATTTCGCGCTCAGGATAAGTACAATCGCTTTATCCAATTGGTAGCACACGAGTTCTTTCACTTGTGGAATGTCAAGCGAATTCGCCCAAAAGCATTAGAGGTTTTTGATTACGACCAAGAAAATTACACACCATCATTATGGTTCTGTGAAGGCACTACTAGTTACTATGACTTGTTAATTCCTTTGCGGGCAGGAATTTATGATGTTCAATCGTATTTGAATAATTTGGGCAAAGAAATTACCAGATATGAAATGACACCGGGGCGCAAGGTACAACCCGTTTCTGAGTCGAGTTTTGATGCTTGGATAAAACTTTATCGCCCGGATGCCAATAGCGGTAATTCCCAAATCTCCTACTATTTAAAAGGGGAAATGGTATCGTTGTTGCTGGATTTACTGATTCGCTCTACTCACGACAATCAGCGCTCCCTTGATGATGTGATGCTGAAAATGTGGCAGCAATTTGGGAAAGATGAAATTGGGTATACTCCAGAACAGTTGCAGGAAGTTATCGAATCTGTTGCCGGAATTGATTTGACTGATTTCTTTAAACGCTACATTGATAATACTGATGATTTGCCTTTCAATCAGTATTTAGAACCCTTTGGCTTGCAGTTAGTAGCCGATGAGCAGGAAGAACCTTACTTGGGTGTGAGAATAAATACAGAGAATGGGCGGGAGATAATTAAATTTGTGGAGACCGGTTCACCTGCACAAGTAGCGGGAATTGATGCAGGTGATGAGTTGTTAGCAATTGATGGGATTAAGGTAACTGCGGGTAGCTTAAGCGATCGCCTAAAAGATTACCAACCAAACGATAAAATTGAAGTCGCAGTTTTCCACCAAGATGAACTGCGTACTTATTCCATCATCCTCGCCTCACCACATCCGACTCGGTATCAGGTAAAGCCTGTTGAGCATCCCAACTCCACACAGCAGCAAAATTTTGCTGGATGGCTTGGGGTAGCGATCGCAACTGTTTGATAAAGTAATTGGGGAGTGGGGAGTGGGGAGTAGGGAGTAGGGAAAAGGGAGATAAGGGAGAATTATTGAACAAGTTTCTTCCTTGTCTCTTCCCATTCCCGACTTCTAAGCCGTTCTCACTGCTCCAGAGTAAATCAAACCCCGTTGCAGATCCAGGGTTATAATTGCCCCATCCCGAATTGCCTGCGTTGCTTGCTTCACTCCGACAATCACTGGCACACCGAGACGCAATCCAATGACTGCTGCGTGACTTGTCAGACTTTCTTCTTCCGTAATAATGCCCGCAGCTTTCCGAATTGCCTCGACGAAATCGGCACTAGTGCGGGGTGCAACTAATATGTCCCCCGGATTAAAGTTACTCACATCCATACCAGTATTAGCTACCCGGGCGCGACCACTTACTGAACCTTGTCCTAGCCCAATTCCGTGACCTAGTATTGCTGTTACCACCTCTACCTTGATCAAATCTGTGGAGCCGGAAATTCCCTGGAGTGTGCCAGCTGTCATTACTACTAAATCTCCCTCAGATAGTAACTTCAGTTCCTGAGCCACGTTGATTGCAGCTTGAAATGTCTGACCTGTGGAAGGTAATCCTAGCACCAACAGGGGTTTTACTCCCCAGACCATTTGTAGCTGTCGCGCTACATTCACATGAGGTGTCACTGCCAAAATCGGTGTTTGGGGACGGAACTTAGAGACATTGCGAGCTGTTGCCCCAGTTTGCGTTAGGGTCATGATTGCAGATGCGCCTAATTGTTCGGCAATTTGACCTACAGCTTGACTAATAGCATTAGGAATGGAGCGCCGGGAATCTTTTAAAGAACGTAAGTTTAAATGTTGGGCTTGTTCTTGCTCCATCCGCTCGGCAATTCGTGCCATCGTTGCCACTGCTTCTACAGGGAAGCTACCCACGGCGGTTTCATTGGAGAGCATCACCGCGTCGGTGCCGTCTAAAATCGCATTTGCTACATCCGATACTTCAGCGCGAGTGGGACGAGGATTGCTCACCATGCTGTCTAACATCTGAGTGGCAGTGATGATGGGAATCCCCAAGCGATTTGCTGTAGCAATTAGCCGCTTTTGGAGTACCGGAACATCCTCGGCTGGCAATTCTACCCCTAAGTCACCTCTGGCAACCATCACGCCATCACACAAAGCCAGAACCGCCTCCATTTGTTCAATGGCCTCGTGCTTTTCAATTTTGGCAATTACTGGCACTTGCTTGCCTGTACTGGAAATTAGTTCTTTAATTTCGATCATGTCCTGCGGATTGCGGACAAAGGAAAGTGCCACCCAATCTACACCTTGATCTAGACCAAACATCAGATCCTCTCGGTCTTTGTCGGTCATTGCCTTAATTGACAGGTAAACGCCGGGAAAGTTTACGCCTTTGTTGTTAGAAAGTTTTCCAGGCACGGTGACGCGACAATGCAAATCACCTTTGTCCCGGTTAATCTCCTCCACAAGCATTTCTACTCGTCCATCATCGAGGAGAATTTTTGCGCCAACTGGGACTTCTTCGGCTAAATAATCGTAGGTAACGCAACTAATTTCTTGAGTACCTACAACTGGACGATTTGTCAAGGTGAAGCGATCGCCTTTTGCCAAAACTATAGACCCATTATCAAACTTACCCAAGCGAATTTTTGGGCCCTGCAAGTCTTGGAGAATAGCCACTGGCTGATTTAATTCAAAAGCAGTTTGCCGAATTAAGCGAATACTACGCTGATGATCGGCATGAGTTCCGTGGGAGAAGTTTAGGCGCAGCGTCGTGGCTCCCGCTTCAATAATCGCCTTGAGCATTTCAGGACTGCTAGTGGCGGGGCCAATAGTAGCGACAATTTTTGTCCGGCGCAGAGAATCTCTTAGTTGCATAAGGGCTGAAGTTAGGGAGCTATCTGGGAAGTCATCGTAACTTAAGGGGCATCTCCTTTTCAGTTACTGCCATATCAATAAGATATAAACAGCTAGAGAGGGTTTCTGGGAGAGTGGGGCCTGTGGGATAGACTAGATATAGTACATCAATCTTGTGTCCATCCTTCCAACGAAGGTGTTTATCCCATCAACTTCTTGCCAATTGTCATAACCCCGCTTATCAAAAAAGACTAGTCCTCGTCTGGAATCATACCGTTATTCATCTACTGATATGCAAAGCTGTGGATAAATATTGCTATACAAAACTTTACAAAATTTTATTCTTTCCTAATCTTTATCGTATATTTGTAATGTTTGATTAAGAAGGAGTCAATGTTAGAGATGATCGCATCGGAGGCACAAAAGCCACTGACAATCCCGCCAAAGGAATTTTTAGCGCCTCCTGGTGATTTTAATCCCACGCTACTGTTGTTTTTAGTAGCTGTAGCAATGCTGGTGTTATCTAACTTTGGTTACTGGCTTTGGGAATGGCCGCACTGGCTGTGCTTTAGCGTTAATACTATTGCCTTGCATTGTGCTGGGACGGTAATTCATGACGCTTGTCACCAATCAGCCCATCGCAACCGGGTAATGAATGCGATGTTAGGGCATGGCAGTGCATTAATGCTAGCTTTTGCTTTTCCTGTATTTACGCGGGTGCATTTACAGCATCATGGACATGTCAATCATCCTGAAGACGACCCAGATCATTATGTCTCAACGGGTGGGCCATTATGGCTGATTGCGGTGCGGTTTTTGTACCATGAGGTATTTTTCTTTCAACGGCGACTTTGGCGTAAATATGAGCTATTAGAATGGTTTATCAGCCGCTTAATTGTCGGTGTAATTGTTTACATATCAGTGCAATACCACTTTTTAGGTTACATTCTGAATTTTTGGTTTATACCAGCTTTTGTGGTGGGGATAGCACTGGGATTATTTTTTGATTATTTACCGCATCGTCCTTTTGCGGAGCGCGATCGCTGGAAAAATGCTCGCGTCTATCCGAACCAAATTCTTAATATTCTGATTATGGGACAGAATTACCACTTAATTCATCATTTGTGGCCTTCTATTCCTTGGTATAATTATCAGCCTGCATACTATGTCATGAAGCCCCTGTTAGATGAAAAAGGATGTTATCAAACTTCAGGATTATTGCAGAAAAAAGACTTTTTTGAGTTTGTTTATGACATTTTTTTAGGAATTCGCTTTCATCATCAAAAGCAATAGAGTTGATCAAGCGATCAGTTAGGTTTTAGAGAAAGTCGCACACGGCGTTATATATCTAATGAGTACAATAGCGATCGCGCCCCTTTTCCTTGGCATTGTACAGTGCTTTATCGGCTGAAGCGATGAGTGTATCTGGCTTGATGTCCAAAGTGGGTATGACGCAAGTAATACCCAAACTAACTGTGACAATATCCTTGACATCTGACTGTGCATGGAGAATGGCCTGATCGTGAATTGCTTGTTGAATACTTTGTGCTACTTTGATCGCTCCTACTAAATCAGTATTGGGGAGTAGTACCGAAAATTCTTCTCCTCCGTAACGCGCTACTAGATCAGTAGGACGATGAACTGTCTGTTCCACTGTTTGCGCTATTATGATTAAACAATGATCGCCTTGAAGATGACCATAGTAGTCGTTGTAAGATTTGAATTTATCAACATCTAATAAAATTAGTGACAGGGGTTGTTGTTTTCGTGCAAGGCGTTTCCATTCTGCTTGCAGTCGTCCATCGAAGCAGCGACGGTTAGCCACCTGAGTCAAACCATCTACATTTACCAGTTGTTCTAGTTTCTGATTTGCATCTTCTGCTTTTTCTTTAGCAATTACTAACTCTGCTGTTCTCTCTTTTACCCGTTGTTCTAAAGTTTCAAAAGATGTTTGTAACTGAAGTGCCATGTGGTTAAACGATTTCGCCAGTTGACCTATTTCGTCTTTTGAGCTTATTTGGGCGCGGATATCTAAGTTACCTGTGGTAAACTGGAATACTATATCGGTAAGGTAAATTATTGGCTTTGTTAGCATTTGCCCAATCGCAAAAGCGATGATTGTCACTACTGAAGCGATAATTGCAAATAGAAACATTGCGCCACGAATTTGGTTTTCTACAGGTGCTAGGGCAACAGCAAGGGGCTGTGCAAACAAGACAGACCAATGTTTATATTTTGATTTTAAAGGAGCGATCGCAATCAGATTAACCTGATTCCCTGTTGTTGACAAAGGTGCAATTAAATATGGCTGTTTATTATCCAATGCTTGCTTAAGTTTTGGCTCATTAGTTGCCAATTCTTTAACAGGAGAGTTAGGCAAACGCCCTTTCTTTTGTAATTCAGTTACAACATCGGAAGGCAGAGCCACTATTGATTTAAAAAGTAGTTCTGATGCAGTGCTATGTGCCAGATAAATATTATTTTCATCTAAAAGAATAGCAAATGATTTAGCCCCAGCCCGTTCAGTTTCTCGAGTTACTAACTGCTGAACAACAGTAGCATTGTATGAAACACGTAATACACCCAATATATCTCCTTTGGCATTGCGAACTGGACTGCTAAAAAAGAGGGTAACAAGGTCAGGAATCATTGGCGATAGCTTCATGCTAGAAACATAATATGATCCAGTTTCCACTGGTTTTTTAAAATAATTTTCAACTGATTCATCTTTGCCAATATTCGATGTATCTGTATCCAATACATTTTTCCCGTTTAAGTCGAGCAAAGCATAGGAAAGAATATTAAGCATATCTTTGCGACTGAGACGGATTAATGTTTCTGTTGCCAATTGCATTTCGGGGCTGTCATCTCGCTGTTTTGGAGTTAGGCTTAGGTAGCGTACCGAACCTGGTAAAATAGCCTCTACACGCACGGCATTGAGATTTCCATCAATAAAGGCATCTATTCTGCTAGCAGTTTCGTTAGCCGCCGCAGATAGGGCTTGTTTGGCGTTGTCAGTTAGTATTTTTTCAGTTGTCTGTTTGTTGATAAATGCTAATAACAGCAACGGAATCAAAGCAACAATCAGAAACGAAGCTATCAACTTTGTACGGATGCCGCCCAAAAGATTGTGCTGCATGGCTTTAAACTAGGGTGGAGGGTTCAAGAAGGAAGAATTGAACAAAGTTTCTAGCTCAGGAATCCGCGTCACGTTTCCAGAGCGAATAAAAAAGTCTGCATATATCTTGGCAGTTTTATAGATGGAGTTAGAGTTGCTAGATTGAAATAATTTTTGATTTTCATCTAAATCAATTAGGTTTACTCCCTTTAGAGAGATTGTATTGCTAGGAATTTTTAACGCTTTGTTGATGATAGCGTTTCCTTCCTGAAAATTTGCTTTCCAGTAGGTTGTGGCTTGCAGCCATCCTCGCACAAATGCACGAATGTCTTCGGGGCGATCGCGGATTGTATCACCACGAAAGACAATCATATCTAAAATCAAGCCAGGAGTTTGTTTGCTGGTAAATAGGATATTTCCCCCTAATTTCATAGCTTTAGAAAGATAGGGTTCCCAAGTGTGTCCAGCTTGAATAACATTATTTTTCAGCCGTTGGGGAATTTCTGAAGGCTCTAATTTAACCAAGTTCACATCATCACTGGTTAAGTTGGCAGATTTCAACATCTCAGTCACAAAAACCTCGCTAAAACTGCCTAGATTTGCACCGAGCTTTTTGCCTTTCAAGTCAGCAACGATTTGAATTTGTGATTGAGCGACTACCACATCTGCTCCTGCTGATTCATCTATAACCATTACACCTTGTATATCTGGATTTGTGGCACTTAAGATTATAAAACTTCCTAAGGATGATGTCATACCATCATACTTACCTGCACTGAAATTTGCTCTTTCTAATTGGGTATATCGTTTATAAATTAGTTCCACATCTACCCCTTGAGCTTTGAAGAATCCTTTTTTTTGAGCAATTATAACTGGATACTCCCCAACAAAAGATGTAAATATCACTTTCAAGGGAGGGTGTTTTAATTTGGTCGTTACTGAAGTATGACAAGCAAATAGTAAACAGACGGTAATAACAAAAATACTAATATATCTGAGTAATTTAAACATAGAATGTTTGATCAAATGGATGCTTTAGTCCAATACGCTTGGCTTTGTGGAAAATTGTAGGTTGGGTTACGCTTTACTTAACTCAACAAAGCCCCGGAAATGTTGGGTTACCCTGCGGATTCTTGCTACGTTCCTCAACCCAACCTACACAATTTAAGGTTTTTGGCGCTAACCTAAGTGTATTGTGCTTTAGTCCAATAACTCTACACAAAACTACCCTAATGGCAACCTGATATTGCTCAATAAGTGAGGCAAGGCCTTGCAGAGATTATTAACTGACAAACCAGGATGCTCTAGATATTCATTGTTCAAGAGTGGTTGAACAATGACAAGATTCAAATTTGAAATTTTTTCAGTTTTATATCTTCTTTTTCAACAGCTTGAGTTACAAAAATTATTGGTCACCACTACTCAATTCAATACTGGCACAACACAATAACTTGAGCGCTAACTAGTTATTAGACTTAGACGTAAATAATTTAAACTTTCGATTTAACTACTGGCTGTGATGTTTGTAAAGACTGGGGCAAACTCCAGTCGGGACGCAAGCTGGCGGCATTGCGTAAATAGATATGATGAATTGAGGCGGAAGCGGGCAGATAAGCGTGGATTAAGAACCGAATGCAGCGCTGTAAACTACCTTCAACATGCATTTGCTGCACATCCAACATGGCCACATTATCCCAACCAGGACGCGATCTAGCGATCGCAGCTGGAAAAATCGCATCCAAATCGCGTGTAACTGAGAAAGTTACACTAATCATGTCACTTGGCTGGAATTGATTTCGGTTTTCTAGTTCATCTAGAAGTTCTGTCACTACCTCTCGCATTGCCTCAACG
This sequence comes from Nostoc sp. CmiVER01, assembly GCF_034531135.2. NCBI lineage: Bacteria > Bacillati > Cyanobacteriota > Cyanophyceae > Nostocales > Nostocaceae > Nostoc > Nostoc sp. CmiVER01. The sequence continues at coordinate 237,485 of NZ_JAVRBU020000003.1, read as the reverse complement.
GTATTTTCTGAAACGGTTGTTGCTCCGCGAATAGCTCGCATTTGCCACTCCACGCCTAAATCCTCCTTAAAAGAAAAAAGTTAGAGGTTAGAAGTCAAGAGTGAAAAATTAAGAGTTTTAACTCCTAACTCCTCACTCCTAAACGCCAGTTGCTCCACTTGGGGAAACCCCAAGACCGCACTGGCTCCTCCTAACTCATATTAGGGTCGATATAACCACAAGGGTAAACCACTAGTAGACATTTCAAATTCGAGCCAATCAATTCCAGATCGAATTCCTGATGAAACTTGACGACTTCCTGGTAGAAGGCGACTCAATAAGGGTTTACGTTCTTCTAGGGTATAACAAAGAGTTTTTTCTGGATCTAGTCCGACTAGTTCTGCTGTCCAGCGACGGGCATCTTCTTCTGTACCCAGACGATCTACAACACCCAACTCTAGGGCTTGCTGTCCAGTAAAAATCCGACCATCGGCGAAACTTTTTACAGCTTCTACTGTTAAAGAACGGCCATCAGCTACCGTTTGGACAAACTGCTGATAACTTGTGTCAATCAACTCTTGCAGGATGTTTTCTTCTGGTTGAGTCAGTTGCCGATCAAAAGACAATATGTCTTTGTAAGGGCCAGACTTAATTACCTGGAAGGAAACACCGATTTTTTCTAGCAAGCGTTCCAAGTTATTTCCACGCAAAATCACACCAATACTACCCGTAATTGTACCTGGGTTAGCGACGATGTGTTCGGCTCCCATACCGATGTAGACTCCTCCAGAAGCCGAAATATTGCCAAAGCTAGCGACGATTTTAATTTTTTCGCGTAAACGCTTCAGGGCGCTGTAGATTTCTTGCGAATCTCCGACTGTACCGCCAGGGCTATCGATACGGAGCAATAATGCCGGAAATTTTTTTTCTTCTACAGTTTTCAGGGCTTCTAAGACGCGTTTGCGAGTAGCACTGGCGATCGCACCAGTAATTTCAATCCGCGCAATTTGTTTTCTAAACTTGGGCTTAAACGGCCAAATCATGAGCTGTCAACATACCTCGTAATAAATTCAATATAAGATGCCCAACGGTCAGACGACCTCTTTTGCTCTGTTAAGAAACATGAGCAGGCATTGTGAGCATCAATATTTTAAGGAAATTTTTATATTTTGCAGTGAGTTTTATTTGATATTCTCAATGGATACTAATCAAGTCCTTAAAGATTGCAGATAACACAAAACGCCAAACTCTAGTCTAGCGTCCAGCATGATGATTTAGCACAGACTATTTTAGCTGTTTTGCAGAATTAAAATCTTACAATCCTTGGTATTCTAGGTTTTTAACTTTTTAAGGATTGTTTTACTAGGGTCGCGCACCTGTACTAGTTGTTAGTAATTGATAACTAATAACTAATGAATAATAAATATTTAATAAATAATTCCGGCACTCAATTTAATTAAGAAAATTCCTTGAGCAACACTAATCCCTATTTAGGTAAAAACCAGTAGTACTTTCACTTTTGGCAATATCACTTTTCCCTATTCTGTACAGCCCATGAGCATCTGACCAAGCTATTTCTACTTATGAATTAATTCGTAAAATTTGACACCGATAGTAAACGTACATATCAAACAGTGCGCCGACGAAACTACAGGTCAAACTAATCACAAATAATCCCCGCAGGGGAGTTCCACTGCCAAAGGTGGCGAGAAAATGCATAATCTGAGTAGCGATCGCCTCAGTTAACTCTTGTAAACCGGGGAAGTAACCAATGAGGGGTAAAAGGAACAATCCGCCGCCAACAAGTAACATGGGAGCAACAAAACTAAAAATGATCGTCAGCAGTAGGGAGCGGAGAAAGTTCGTGAAAATAGCCATTTAAGACAAACTCCGTGAGTAGAGATGACAAGAGCTAGATAGCAGTTCGTCATTTTCTACAATACGTGCGATCGCTCCTGACCAACCAATCTGTCAAAAATCTTAAGTTTTCATTAAAATAAACGGCTACCAGCTACAGCACATGCTGGGTATCTCAAAAATAATTTGAATCTACAAAACCCCTGCACAATCAAGCTTATAGCTAAAGTTAGCTTTATTTCGTCGTCTGCAACACCTTTAATAACAGCTTCATTTTCTGAGAGTATATTTAATCAAAGTTAATATTTAGCCTCGTGGGGACTGTGGAAGAAGCAGGGAGCAGAGGGGACAAGGGGACAAGGGGACAAGGTGACAAGGTGACAAAAGTTTAGAGCTTCCAACAAGTCTTTCCCCTTGTCCCCAATTCTCAAGAGTCCCCAAGTCCTCTTTCCCATGCCCAATGCCCAATGTCCCATTACCCATTCCCTATCCCAATGACTTCCGCTATTCTTAAGGCAGTCACCGAGTTAGCTACAGAACATTGAACCAGACTACATCCAAATCCAGCTTAGGAGAATGGAGTCAGCGACTGCTGGCGGCGATTTTTCTGGGTGGGCAAGTACTAGTTCACCTATTGAAGGGCAAAATCCATCGGCGCAACACGTTGCAACAAATGGCAGAAGTTGGGCCAGATTCCTTATTTATTGCGCTATTGACGGCTATTTTCGTCGGCGCGGTGTTTACTATTCAGGTGGCGCGAGAATTTATTAACTTTGGCGCAGGAAACATTATCGGCGGAGTACTTTCTGTCGCGTTGACACGAGAACTTTCTCCCGTGTTGACAGCAGTGATTTTAGCTGGGCGAGTTGGCTCTGCCTTTGCAGCCGAAATTGGTACCATGCGAGTCACAGAACAAATTGATGCCATGTTGATGTTGAAAACAGATCCAATCGATTATCTAGTTATTCCCCGCGTCCTTGCTTGCTGTTTAATGCTACCAATTTTAACCCTCCTGTCTTTGGTAACAGGGATGTTCGGGGGATTAATAATTGCGACAAATCTCTACAACCTCTCTGATACGGCATTCCTAGACTCAGCCCGTAACTTTCTTGGTATCTGGGATATTTTTAGCGCCATGATCAAGGCGTGTTGTTTTGGCATTTTAATCGCCGTAATTGGTTGCAGTTGGGGGTTAACGACAACAGGAGGAGCCAAAGGTGTAGGACAATCAACCACAACTGCTGTTGTGACTGCCTTGCTAATTATATTTGTTAGCAACTTTTTTCTTTCTTGGTTAATGTTTCAGGGGACTGGCAGTGCATTCATAGGGCTATAAGAGGAGTAGAGACTCGATTAATCGCATCTCTATAGGAGTTATAAGTTAAAACTCCTCACTCCTAACTCCTGACTCCTGACTCCTAAAATAAATAAAAGAGAGATGCCTAGTAAATAAAGCAGGATTTAAGACTGTGACCAGTTCATTTGCTCCTAACTCCACATCTACTGTGGAACTCAAGCCTAGTTACAATATACCTATAGTGTTGGTGATTGCCGCTATTCCACTATTGTTGGTACAACCGTGGGTAGGCTCCATTTTTACACTGTTTGGTTTGTTTCTCATGTTTCAGGCGTTAACGCTGCGTTTGCAATTTACCGCCACAGACTTAGATATTTACAGAGGCGAAAAATTAATTCGACGCTTTCCCTATCAGGAATGGCAAAACTGGCGGATCTTCTGGAATGGAGTCCCCATTCTGTTTTACTTTAAAGAAATTAAAAGTATTCACTTTTTGCCGATTTTATTTGATCCCAATACTTTGAAAACTTGCTTAGAACAACGTTGTCCGCGTATTTAATCCTGAGTTCCATCTGTGCTGAGTCGTTTCGATCTAGACTCATAACTTAGCACTCATAACTCAGGACTTTTATGGCAGGTCAATTGTAATATTTCTGAAAGCTATTTATTCGCGTCATAGGAATTACACTATTGTTTATGAACTCAGAGGCATCTCAAACCCCAGAACCAATTGATGAGCGGTTGGCAAAAAAACAAGAACAGAACAATGCAGTTGAACATCCACTCAATCAATCTGTTGAGTCAGTGGGAGAAACAGGAGCCATTAGCTCATCAGAGAACTATACAACTTCTGAGCCACTTATCTCTAATGCAGAAGTGGTAGATTCTGAAGTGGTAGATTCTACAGTAGAGCTAACAGAAAATTCAAATGGCGAGTTTGTAGCGCAGTCGGAACCGGAAAATACCGCACTGGGATCAGAAAACCATTCATTATATGCAGAAGCAGAGCAGCGAGTAGCAGAGTTGCAGAGCGCTGAAGCTGCTCTCAAAGAAGAAATAGCCAAGCTGCAAGCTTTTTACAAAAACCTTCAGGCACAAGTGGGTGAAACTCAGACATCACTAGGACGACTTGTGCAAGAGTCACTAGTGCAATTAGAACAACGCAAACAAACCCTGCAAATTTCTGTAGAACAACTAGAACGCCGTCAAGAACGTATCCGCAACGAGATGCGAACCACTTTTGCTGGTACATCCCAAGACTTGGCTATTCGGGTGCAGGGTTTTAAAGACTATCTCACTGGTAGCTTACAGGATTTGGCCGTTGCCGCCGAGCAGTTGCAACTGACGCCAAGTGTGGTGGAACGAGAAAAACCATCTGTAAAAGAAAAAGAGGCTAAACCAGTTGAAACCCAACCTGGAATACCACAATTTGCCCAACAGCAGTTTCAAGATACTACTAAGCAAATTCGTCGCCTAATTGACCAATACCGCAATAAACCAGATTACTATGGGCCAGCGTGGCAACTACGGCGTACCTTTGAACCAATCCACGCAGAACGAGTCTCTAACTGGTTTTTTACCCAAGGGGGACGGGGTGGTTTGCGAACAATGGGTAGCCGCTTACAAAATATTTTGATTGCCTCAGCTGCAATTTCGATATTACACAAGCTGTATGGCGATCGCGTCCGTACTTTAGTTTTAGCTAATACACCAGAGCGATTGGGTGAGTGGCGGCGCGGCTTGCAAGACTGTCTAGGAATCGGTCGCCCAGATTTTGGCCCAGACCGGGGCGTGGTATTATTTGAAGCGTCTGATGCTCTGGCTCAGAAAGCAGACCGATTGACCAAAGCCAATCAATTGCCTTTAATTATCATTGATGATTCAGAGGAGCAAATTAGTCTGTCACTGTTGCAATTTCCTTTGTGGTTAGCTTTTGCTCCTGACCCCAAAACCGTGAGAAACTATGATGATGACTTTTAAATGAGTCATTAGTCATTAGTCATTGGTCAAGAGTAATACCTCTTGACTTTTTTGAATTTTGAATTTTGAATTTTATTATGGCTATTTGGTTAATCCTGTGCGGGGCAATTATATTTATAGCTTACCTATTGGGTTCTTTTCCCACTGGGTACATTGCTGTTAAGCAGTTAAAAGGTATTGATATTCGGCAAGTTGGTTCAGGTTCTACTGGAGCAACTAACGTACTAAGAACCTTGGGCAAAGGGCCAGGAGCATTCGTTTTAGTACTAGATGCCTTAAAGGGAGTATTAGCGATCGCTCTAGTCTACTGGTTATTCAATTTTAACCCGATTCAAAATTATATCCCCCCAACGGGAGATGCACAAGTGTGGCAACCGTGGTTAATAACTATAGCTGGGTTAGCTGCCATCCTGGGACATAGTAAATCAATTTTTTTGGGTTTTACTGGTGGTAAATCTGTTGCTATCAGCTTGGGAATTTTGTTGGCGATGAGTTGGCAGGTAGGTTTAGCAACAGCAGGTGTATTTGCGATTGTGGTGGCGATATCGCGGATTGTCTCTTTGAGTTCAATTGCAGGTGCGATCGCAGTTTCCATTTTCATGGTAATTTTGCATCAACCATTACCATATATTCTGTTTGGAATTGCCGGTGGATTATATGTGATTTTGCGCCATCGCCCTAATATTGAACGCTTGCTTGCGGGAACAGAACCAAAAATTGGGCAGAATGTAGCGACACCAGAACAAACTACATAACGAGTTTTTGCTACATACCTCGCCCTAAGCGATGCCTACAACACCCCTTGAGTGAGCATGGTATCATCTTTTGAGTTCAGACTAAGCAGCAAGATTCAATCTGATATAAACCTTTGAGGACTTTGCCATCTAACCCAACAGTTTCTCCAGTATTTAGTTGTATATTAAAGAGTTTTATCGGACAAACGGAATAAACTTTGTAATCTATCTGTAATAAAGCACGACGCGCTGCGTTGATTTGCGTAGTTTACCGCCGTAGGCATCGCAGGATAATTAAGAAAAGCCTGAAACAACCTCATGATTGCCAAACGGCTTTTGATAGTAGCGATGTGCTAACGAATTTTTTCAAAACACTCCCGTCTGCATTCATCTGCATTTCATTTTCAACCATTCTTTCTGGTTGACAGATAACTACCTTAGTTTCTTTTACTTTGTTAACCTACTTGCCTAAAGTAGGTAAAAAATATTACTAAGCCTTTTAACCCAATCCAAAATCCCAAGATGTCTTCTAAGCGAATCTTGTTTATCAGTAACGGCCACGGAGAGGACAACCACACCTCTCATGTTATTCAGACCCTACGCCAATTGTGTCCCTCTCTACAGATGGCAGCAATGCCGATTGTAGGGGAAGGAAAAGCTTACCGCAACTTGGACATTCCCATTATTGGCCCCACACAAACGATGCCCTCTGGAGGATTCTTCTATATGAAGCGCCTCTATTTGCTCAAAGATTTTCAATCGGGATTGATTGGGTTAACATGGCGACAATTACAAGCGGTGTTGCAGTATGCTCCCAACTGCGATTTGATTATGGCTACTGGAGATTTTGTCTCTCAGACATTTGCTTACTTAACAAAGCGCCCCTTCGTCTCGTTTATCTCTTGTCTTTCTGCCCTCTATGAAGGTCGATTGCCTATCAATCCTCTACTGTGGCACGATCTGAATTCTTCTCGATGTCTGGCAGTTTTCACCAGAGATTCCTATACAGCTTCTGATCTTCAACGGCAAGGTATAGCTAAAGCTCGATTTGGTGGGATTCCGGCCTTAGATCGCCTTGTTCCTGCTGGTAAAGACTTGCACCTGAAACAAGATATTCCGATGATCGCTCTTTTGCCAGGGTCACGGATGCCAGAAGCAGCGCGAAATTTCTGTTTGCAGTTACAACTGGTGGTAGAAATTGCCAAGGTGATGCCTGAGTCAGGATTCCAATTTCGCGCCGCCTTAGTACCAAATTTGATGGAGCAACTAGACTACATTGCTAAAAGTCAAGGTTGGCAACTGAGTGAAGGCGTACTCACATATTCTCCTCCAGGAAGTTCTGCTGAGAAATCACCGCTTGTAGAAGTCAGATGTTACTCAGATGCTTTCAATGATATTGTATATTACTCTAACCTCGTTATTGGCATGGCGGGGTTGGCAGTGGATTTAGCGGTAGCGATTGGTAAACCAATTATCCAAATTCCCGGAGAAGGGCCTCAATTTACTTATCAATTCGCAGAGGCGCAAACGCGGTTATTGGGCATTTCTGCCCAAACTATTGGAACTGGGCCAGCAACCCCAGAGACTCTGAAACAAGCTGCCCCACGCGTGGTCGAGACTTTACAAGATGCAGACTATCTCGCTAAGTGCCAACAAAATGGCCCTGAGCGATTTGGGCCGCCCGGTGCATCTGAGAGAATAGCCCACTTTCTGCTAACCTCTTTAGGAGAAACTTAGTACAGCATTGGGCATGGGAAAGAGGACTTGGGGACAAGGAGAATTGGGGACAAGGGGAAAGACTTGTTGGAAGTTCTAAACTTTTGTCACCTTGTCCCCTCTGCTCCCCTGCCTCCCCTGCTCCCCCTGCCTTTTTTCGGTAAGGATAATAATAAATAATTGAACTATGAAAGTCCGCTCTGGCTACTGGCAACTGTTACCTTATCTATGGCCTCAATGGCCTCTGTTAGTTCGGGGATTCGCTTGTATCTTAGGATTTGTGTTGCTCACTTTAGCAATACCCTACCTAGCAGGTCAGGTCGCTTTTTTTCTTGGTCAGGGAAATGTTAATCAAATTGCCTACTGGCTTGGAGTAGCTACTTTAGTATTTTTAGTTCGAGGGCTTTGTCAATACGGGCAGAATGTCTTTATGATCGCTGCCGCTCTGAATATGGTTTTAAATTTGCGTAAGCGGGTTTATGCTCACCTACACAAACTCGGATTGGATTACTTTGAAACCACACAGACGGGTGATCTCACTTATAGACTGACTGAAGATATCGATCGCGTAGGCGAGATTGTAGACAAGTTATCCCATCAGTTTCTTTCCAATCTCTTGCAGTTAATTGCGATTCCCATTTACATGCTCTATCTGAATTGGCCACTTACCCTTGCGGGTTTAATTTTGGCTCCTTTAATGGCTTGGTTGATCGGGGTATTTGGTCAGCGATTACTTTTGCTATCTCGCCAGAGTCAAAATCAAGTTTCCAATTTGTCGGCTCTGTTAACTGAAGTATTTAGTGGAATTCGCGTCGTTCAAGCTTTTGCAGCACAAGGGTATGAGGTCAAGCGATTCAATCAGGAAGCAGAACATAATCGCCAAACGAAGTATCGCGCTCAACAACTCAAATCTCTTCAATTTCCCGTTGTTGGTTTTTTGGAAGCAGTTAGCATTATGCTGCTGTTTCTTTTGGGAGGATGGCAGATTTCTCAGAATCAGCTGACATCTCAAGGCTTTATCAGTTTCTTAGCTGCTGTGGCATTACTGATTCAGCCAATCGACTTGATGATTAGCAATTACAACGAGTATAAACAGACCGAAGCTTCCGTCGAACGCATCTTTGAATTGATGGCAAAGCAGCCTAGTTTAATTGAAAAATCGAATGCTAAGGAACTGCCACGAATTGCTGGCAAGGTAGAATATCGTCATGTCAATTTCGCTTACAATCCTGGCGAGCCAGTCCTCAAGGATCTTTGTCTACACGCTTCTCCTGGTAGTGTCATTGCCTTGGTTGGTTCTTCTGGAGCGGGCAAATCAACTTTAATTAACCTTTTACTTCGTTTCTACGATCCCCAAGTTGGTGAAATTCTAATTGATGATATTGATATCCGCGATGTCACACTTACAAGTTTGCGCCATCAAATTGGCATTGTTCCTCAAGATATTACTCTTTTTTCGGGAACGATCGCCCAAAATATTGGTTATGGTCAAGAAGAATTAAACTTACCAGCAATTGAGGCAGCAGCAAAGATTGCCAACGCTCACTCGTTCATTACCCAGTTTTCCCAAGGTTATCATAGCTGGGTTGGCGAACGCGGAGTTAACCTATCTGGAGGACAGCGCCAAAGATTAGCCATTGCTAGAGCGATCGTCAACGATCCGCGAATTCTGATCTTGGATGAAGCTACTTCTGCTTTAGATTCGGAGTCAGAAGCACTAGTTCAAGAAGCGATCAAGCGAGTGATGCAAAACCGTACCGTGTTTATTATCGCTCATCGCTTAAGCACCGTTCGTAGGGCTGACTGCATTCTCGTACTAGAACAAGGACAATTGGTTGAAGCTGGTACTCATACCTCCCTCCTGTCTCAGGAAGGACGCTATGCCCGTTTTTATGCCCAACAGTTTTACTCTACAGATGAGGATTAAGCTTACGAATTAACCTTACTTTTAATTAAACGGTGGAAAAGGCGGCAAGGCCACCAAAAAGCTCCACATATACTTACCGAGGCGATCGCAGCCACAACTCGCCAAGTCGAACTGGATTCAGTGGCAGAATCTGAAGGATGAGCTTGTGTGTTTTTAGCTAATTCTGGCACTGAATGAGATAGCTGACTGGCTGTAGTCACCCCTTCAATCGCTGCTCCAATTAGATAAGCTACTAGGGCAATTACTAGCCAGTTATTCATAATATTCAACTGTTTGAACTCTGAGCGTATGCTTGGCTGTGAGGAATCAAATGATTTCTCGTATTAATGATTGCCACCTTGCCCGAAGGATAATCGACCTTCAGCTGTATCACGAATCAGGGGCAGTTTAGATGTTATGTAAGTATTAAGGCTGCTATCTGCCTGAGGATCAATAGCCTGCTTCGCTTTTAATTGTTGCAGAAGTACTTGTACTAAAGCAGCATCGTCAAACTGGAGCAGGGTGCTGACCTGGGTAGACTCAATTACAGCCCAAAGCTGTTGCATCATTTTTGCTGTCACCATGAGTCTGTAACCTCTTAAGCTTTTCTTTATATTTACACAGATTTGGAATTTGTAGTTAGTTTTTATCTGAAGATTTATAAAGTTATAGGCTAAAAATGCCTGAGTCGGTTAATTGGTTGAGTCATAGCGTTTTTCCAATTGATTGAACTACAGTAGTGCTTAAGCCTTAGCGTAACCTTGCTTTATAAAGAAAGAAAACTGCCCAAAGAGTTAGATATTCTCTAACCCAATACGGTCAGTTAAGAAATTTATCCGTTGAGGCAGGCAGGGGGAGCAGGGGGATGTAAGTGAAGCAGGGGGGAGAAAAAAGTTTATCTGAACTGTATTGGAACCCAATCCACGCAATTTATGGTTTTTGAGGCTAACCCAAGCATATTGCTCTAATTCCTTCCTTATTTATAAAAACGAAGGGAATTAGAGCAAGCCTTTTAAAAAGCCACAATGCAGACATACTTAAGCTTCAGCGTTTTTTGTGGAGAGAAACTTCAGTTGTCTTCGCTGTCGGGTGATTTTGCTAAAAATTTATTGTGGAACTCTAGCACAAGCTCCTTCTTGACCAGAAGGATCGGCAAAAACTGCTAAAGTGTGATATTCAGGGTTATCTGTTTTATACATCACTTTAAAAGTATATAACTTATTTCTACCTTGTCCTTCGGTAACAACTGTTAAAAGTGTATTGCTAGTGGGAGGAAGCCCAGGAATATCCAGTTTTTGAATTCGTCTGAGTTGAATTACATTCGCTGAGGAGTTTTTACAATCTCCTCCACCACTATTAGAGTCTTGACCAAACTGCATACATACTGGGCCATCAAAGTCTATAGTTACTTGTGATGGATCGTTTAACCAAACTTTTTTAATTACTTCTCCAGCCTGAATAAAACTTAAGTTTGTTCCTTGTTGATACCAAACGTCGATCGTAGGTATTGCTCCCCCTAAACCCTGTGCTTGACAGGAAAATATGGAACGCAGAACAGCGTTATTAGCAACAGCGCGGCCTACCAACAAGAACATAGCAACCGAGAAAATTAAGGAAGCTATAGGTAGGAAATAAGAATGATTTGGGGTATTTCCTGACAAGTTAATATTATTTTTCATGGTTGCAAATGGGAAGATTGGTAGATAGAACAAGAGAATATAGAAAAGATAAAAAGAAAACTAATTACCAATTACCATTACTCAATCCAAAATCTAAAATTGGTATAAATCCTATCTCCTAAAACTAGATTGGTTGATTAACGTATAGTTCAACATTTGTACCGGCTTTCATAAACCAAACATTAGTTGGTTGCGACATTTGGGCGATCGCTTGTTGATTACGTTGGGCTATTTGGGGTACTACAGAGTTCATACCACCTTCCAGAACCGCAGCTGCAAGGTTGCGTCTGTTCTCCGTGACAGTAGTAATGCCAGTACTAGTGGTGTTGTTGCCGTTCGTCGTCGGTTCGCCGTTCTCACCTGTGGTGCTAGATGTTATAGTATATGGCACGAGTTTAGTATCAGGGCGATTTACTAATTCTGCTGCTTTGCCAATTCCGCCCAAAACGAATAGTCCTGCATCCATTGATGCTACGGACGAACTTTGACCGGGATATTTATTTGCTATTAAAGGTTTACCTTGAGTACCACGAATAATAATTGCATTGCTGGGTAAGCTTTGCTCAGTAGGGTTGCCATCATTTTGTGAGATAAATTTAGTTACGTTCATCTGCATAAGACCTTGTTCGTTGATGGAACTAATTTCAGCTAGAAATTCGGTGTTTGCAGGTATGACAGTACTACCATCCTTAGATTTTAGTGCTTCTCGCGATTTGATCACGAATACATTTTTCGCTGCGCCTCCTTCATCACCACCGCCTGATCTAGTAGTGGTTTCCCCAAATATCGCTGTTGCTAACACAGCTTTGGCACTAGTCCCTATTGCTAAGGATTTCTGTCCCACGGGTTGCGCTTGACTCACCTCAGGGGCAGGAGTTTCGGGTTGTGCTGTCTGTTGTTGCTGCTGCGGCTGCGGATTGTTTGCAGGTTCAGGAGCTGCTGCTATGTTATTAGATTGATTCGTACCATCTAGTTGACCGTAGCTACCTAACTTTGCTAACCTTTTCCACTCTTGTAATGGGCTTGGTGGAGATGGTGGATTTATATTAACTACAGTCTGAGGTTGAGTGCTTGGCTTCACAACTGGGAGTTGGGGCGATCGCACAGGTTGAGATGCAGGTACTCTAACAATGCGCTCAACTGTCACTGTCCGAGGGACGTAAGCTGTTGGTGGGGGTGTTGGGATCACTCTTTCTGTACCTCTAGAAGAAACTGACGGTTGTTGTAAAGCTACTGTAGGCGTTGATTTGGCAGTTCTGAGCTGTTGTTGGGCGGCTTTCACCATCTCTGCTTGTTCAGTCAGGGCTAATTTCGTTTTTAGAGTATCTACTTCGCCTGCTAGCTGTTGAGAGGTAGATTCATCAGTTGGCTGCTCAGGTACTTGTGGAGCAACAATAGTTTTTGGCTTGGGATTACTACTCATTAACTGCGACAAAAACACACCACCCACCAAAACGATCGCAAAGGTAGCGGCTCCTACCAAGCCTAACTTTGCAAAGGGATTAGATGAGAGGGGTTGCTTTGTCTGAACTTCTTGTGGTTGAGAGAGCGATTCTTGTGGAGTTGCAGAGTCTTCTGAACCTTGGGTATCGAAAGATTCTTCTTCAAAGCCGACTAATCTTGACATCCGCGATTCCCAATCAAAAGATTCTACATCTTGTTGTTGAGCATCGGGAGGTAGAGTAAATTCATTTTGAGCAGGTGTTTCCGCAGGAGTTGAGTATTTAGTCATGGTAAAACTTGGTTAGGATTTCCAGAACAATTTTTATCTTTGATATCACATACATTATAAATTTCTAGTCTGGCTTCACCAAGGCGGTAAGCTGCGAACTGCAATGGTAGTGCTGCATTTGGCAGGGAAGTTGCGGGTTCATCTATTGCTCTAACTAAAATTTGTTTATTAAACGAAGTTGATTTTCCCAACCTATCATAACCGCTAAATACCAGTTGATTAGCAAACATCTCCACTTTCCACTGTCCATTACCTATTTCTGTAGGTTGAGAGATTTTTTGGATTACTAATACATTCTCTGTTCCTCTATTAACATTTTCAAATTGGCTATCTGGATTTAAATTAGTAATTTCTGACTGAAGTTTTTGTTTAAAATTATCAGCTACCAATTGGGAAGTTATTTCCCAGACTTGCGTTGGCGGCTGTTGATCTGACCAAGTAAGCATTAAGCTCATAGTTTCACCCACAAACCGCCGAATCGCCTCTGGCTGTCGCTGTAAATTTGGTTCGGGGTCTACGGTTATAGCGCGACCATCAACAAGCTGCACTAAGCTTTGAGGTGTGAGCTGACGACCTAACTGCTGTAACATCGACCCGTGAAATAGTAATAAAAGCAAGGTCAATACATGTAACCCAAATGTTCCTACTGCTAACAGTGGCAATGGGTTATTTTTTCTATTTTCTGGTTTGAGTAATTGCATTTATTTATATTTATATAAAGTTACTGAATTAGAAATCTATAGGTCTTATTTGATTTTTAAAAAAAGCCCTCAACTCAAAAAAGCTGATTCCCTACTCCCCAGTACAGACGCGATTAATCGCGTCTCTCCTTAATCATCTAATAAAACTATCAGATGTTTGTCCAGCCCCGCATTGGGTTAATTTATCATTGTTAAGGGTGTTGTTGCCATCAAGCAAACATAAGTTACGAACTTCATAAATTTCTAATCTATCAGCGCGGACACTATAAATTGCTTTTTGCAGGTCTGTGCCATTGTCGCCTTGGGGATTACCAAAATAATCTGCTGCACGTACAAGTAAATCTTTGTTAAAAGGAGTTATGAGTCTTGCACCACCAACTCGGTTTTTTTGAATTAAGTCGGCTACCATACCCACTCGCCACTTGCCTGGTGCAATTTGTCTTGGCGGATAAACCCGCTTAATAACTAATTGTGATGTCATAGCTAGGCTGGGATTTTCAGAGAAAACTTCTGCTGGTGTCATTTCTGCAACTGTGCTTAAGAAACCTTTGCGAAAGTCTTCGGATAAGGCAAAACTAGCTATCCAACTGCTGGTACTAACTTTTTGGCTACCCCCTTGAGGTGTTTGAATAAGAACTCCTAAATCTGGTTTGGGGTTTGCAACTTCTTCGATATTTTGTACTGGTAAAGTTCCAGACCAGCTAAACATTGATATCATCGTTTTGCTGACGAATTGGCGAATTGCTTCGGGATCTCTTGCTAAATCATCAATATTACCTACTGGTTTACCGTCTATTAATTGCACAAAGTTGGGAGGTTTTCTCACACTGAGTTGGCGAATATTTAGCCCTTGTAATAAGAATAAAAATAAAACTAATATATGTAAACTGAAGGTTGCGATCGCAAAAATTGTCAAAACACTTGCCGTCGTTCTTTGTCTTTTTTCTAGTAAACGCACCATTTACTCACCTTCTCCTGCAAAAAAATTCAGCTATTCTATAACTCTCAAATAGTTTACTCACCTGTTTTTTCGCGTCAGTTTTACCCCACCCTAACCCTCCCCTTATAAAGGGGAGGGAACTAGATTCCGATTCCTATTTCCCCCCTTTATAAGGGGGGATTAAGGGGGGTAATTCGACTTGTGTGTACAGCGAGGGGTGCTAGGGACTTTTGCAACAGGTCTTATATTAATTACGATTTGCATATATAATTCAGCAGTTACAATACTTATCAAAATTTTATTCATTTTTAATTTTTAATTGTTATATCCTCTCCCTTACTAAAGAAGCTGTATTACTGATACCACTGAAGAGTGCAAAACCGCCAGCAGCAGCCACAAGTAGGGATAAAATTGGTGCTAAAATTCCCAGAAAAATTATGAACCACATTAAGTCTGGATCAGCATTAAAATTTTGACCTGGGCCATTTACAATAACTGCGGCAGTCAGCACAGCAATAATATTAAATGAAATCTTGGCAATTCCAATAGATAAAAATCCGGTAAGCCATGCAAAGATTGGTTTCCCAGCTACAGGTAGTAAAGAGCCACCTACAGCTATTGGCCCTAAAAGTGCTATCAGCAACATAGTAGCTTCTATCAGATTTTGAAACGCATATTGTAAGGAAACTAAAAAGCTTTTAATGCTTGTTTGCACTGTAGAACCTAATAAAGAATTAAATGATGTTTCTGAGACAATGCCACGGACAGAACTAACATTATTTATCTCATTGACTTTATCTTGTAGTCTAATTATCCAGCCTTGATTATTGTATGTATTTCTATATTCCTGTAAGAGAATATTAATTCTATCGGTAGCTCTTTTAAAGCATTCACTTTGTTGTTCACCAGTTAGCGATTGGCAAGGCCGCAGAAAAGAACCAGTTACTTCTTCAGCAACACTCATATTCAGTGCTTGTTGGTACATTTTATTCGCATCTGCTGATACCACTACTTGGTGATTCACAGTGTTTAAAAAACCTCGTAATCCCAGTGTCAGACTAGAAAGTATACTTCCTTTACCTGAATTACTCAAGAGGATCACCACCACAAAAGGCCAAATTAAAGCTGATATTGGACGGCTATATTCGTAGGATATTAAGTCTTTGAGGAATTGTATCATAAAAAATAACAGTGTTCCTACCGCAAAAAAAATACCCAGATTTGTTAGCGCTCCATACAAGTTATTACTAGTATTATTTTGTAATAAATCTAGCCATTGACTATTCCAACCGTCGGCAATACTTTGGGAAGTTACAGCACCCTTAGTGAGAACCTCATCAATGCCTAATTGGGGTTCTAATTGGGCAAAAATTAGTTGAATAGCAAGTTGCATTTTGAGTTAATTGACTGTTTTTTTTAATTTCGTAGAGTGCGTTAAGAACGTAACGCATCATTCCGGATGCTTTCGGTGCATTAGCAATAGCGTAACGCAACCTACCAAACTTTTTTTTAGACTTATTGTTGGCTTGTAAGAAGTTTAAGTATTTTAAAAATTTATTTTTGTACGGATAGTTATACTTTTTTTTGTCCTAATATCCTCATTTCCAACTTTTTCTCTGCCAAACAAATCTAGTTGAGATGTAGCTCGTAAAAGTCGCGCAGCTTCTGTAGATGTATCTACTCTTCGAGCGCGATTTGCCTCTTCTGCCTGCTGAGAAATGTTTGCTAAATTTAAATTAGAATATTGTAAAGACTGATTCGTTTGTATTGACTGGGCAAATGTTTCAGCTACGATTCTTGATTGTAATTTTTGGAGTTGAATAATTTCAGTGTTGGGATTTAGCAATTGAGTTACCAATTGTTCTATAAGCTGACAAGTTCTGGCTTGTACGTCTGTCCCACCAGGAGGACAACTAACATTTGGCCCTGAGGGAGTTCCCCCAGAACTAGAATTGTCAAAAAGTTCCTGCTGAATATTTTCTAACTTTCCTTTTAGCCGACTTTGTGCATTTTTACCAAGAACACCTACCGTTATTCCACGGGTAATTAAACGATTGACTTCATTACTAGCTAAATTTCCTCGTACTGCTGCATTATTTTCAAAACGGCTTGCTCTAGACTGTGAACGATAAGAGTAGTAATTCACATTATCACGAACCTTTTGTCCCGCAGCGACGGGGTTAGGTATTTTCAGTTCTCCCTCGTTACTAGTAGCACTAATAGCATTTTGACCATCTGACTCAGGGTTTAAGTTTTCGTTCACATTCTTATATTGAAAGTAATCTTGCAAATCTCTGGAATATGATTGAAAATCACTCCAAACCTGGCCTACTAGCGTTTGATCTTGTTGTGCCATTACTGGTAGGATTGCCAGCGATAGCAACGTCAAAGTAAAAATGGTAGTTTTTCGCATACATTTGTGCCTGAAAAAGGTAATTTAGCTTTTTAACTATGATTTATAACTTTTTGAATCACTGTTAACTGCTTACAGAACCCAATTAACTACTACGCAGATTAGCCACTAACTGACGTGCAAATGCAGAAATTGCTTCATATTTATCGGTATGAACTTGCATCATTTTGCTACGTGCAGATTGTTCAGCAGGGTTATTAGCAACTGCTGCCAATTGTTCGTAACCTGGATAATAACGACAGAATGTATAAATACCGTTATCATCTAACAGCCATTGGCTATAAACGCTTTCTTTGCGGGGAAAAAAGCTTTCTGAGGCATTACGAGCAATAATGTTGCGGGGATATTTTAAGATATCTGCAAAACTATCGACTGCAACCGGCTGAATGCGTCCAATCAATCGTGTTGTCAAGTTTTGTAAAATCTTAGATGCAGCTTTAGACTTGGCAATTGTATCAGGATCTTGTCCTGATAAGATGACTCTGATCCCGGCTTTAGCACCGTTTGCACAAACTCTGCCAACTAAGTCAGATATTTGCTCGAATTCAAATAGAATTGGTGCTTCGTCAATGAAGAATATAGAAGCTGGACTACTTAATGCGCGTCGTAATGCTGCTGAATAGGCGCTCAGAGATAGTACGGCTGCATCTTCACTATCTGATAGGTTTCTCAGAGCAAAAACTAATAGTTGTGCATCGGTAGGAAAGCTCGATGGTGAAGAAATGGCTTGTCCTACGCGACTAGAAAGCCAAAATCGCAAGCGCAGCTGAATTTGACTCAGAGCGTCTTCTACTCTGCCGGTTAAAGTATTTAGCTGCAAGTGTTCTGATGAACAGAAATAGAGAAAATCTTTTAAAGTAGGAGTTTTCAGCCAAGCCTGAGTGCCAAATCCTCCCGCCATCGCCTGTATATATCGCTGTTTTATACCCTCATCAGCAAAGAAGGCTTCTAAAGCTAAGTTGAGGAGCGATCGCACGGTTTGCGATAAAATTTGACTTTCAGTGGATGATCCTAAAACCATTGTCATTAAAGCTGATTCTAGGAAGGCGGTATAATCGTTAAAGCGATCGCGCTGTTGTTCTGGATCTAGCGATCGTAAGTCTGGCTGTTCAAATAAGTTATTTGATTGTTTGGAGATATCAAAGTACGCTCCATTCACCCCCATAAACTCTGTGTAATCAGTGAAAGTAGATGTCCCATCAGGTTTAGGGAAATCTAACGCCACAACCGGAATACCATGCGCCAAAGCCTGAGTTAAAATCCCTGATACCAACACCGATTTACCAGCACGAGTTGTCGCAAACAAAGCTAAATTTTTGTGTTGATTAAACAAATCTAAATGTATAGGTGTTCCACCTTCTTCAGCAATCAACTCAAAGCCTTGTTTATCACCCTGTTTAGTTAAAACTAAAGGCATTAACCCGGGAACTTCACTGGTTAAATATAGTTGGCGACGATTGAAAGGTGTTGCTAATAAACCTTCCCAAACTATTGGGAGAGTTTGCAGCCAAATTTTCCAGGCGTATTCAGTTTCCCTAATTAATTTTGCTGGACGTTGAAAACAGTTTTCAATATATCTTGTTGCCTCATCTAATTTATCGACAGTTGGACGATGTACCAAAATAACGATACTCGTATAAATCGGGACTGCACCTTCAAATAATTGTTCTTGTGCTGCTACCGATTTCTTCAACTTTAATTGCGCGTTGACATCAATAGTTTTACTTTTTTCTTGAGCCATGATTGTCGTCATGTTTGACTGCTTCAAAACTCGTTGCAATGTAGTTTTCACCATTGCTGGATTTGCCGCAGTCAACTCACAAAAAATCTCTGTATCTACTACTGTTTCTCTAGCCAACAGTTCCCATAAATATCGCAGTTGAGTAGATTTATTTGCCCAACCTCCGGGTTTTTCCAGAAATGACAGTGCGCCAATATAACGATTGTTAACATTAACCCAACGGCGATCAGCACAAGGTACGCTAGACTCCATCAGCAAAGTTGTGCCGTGGATATTATCTAGAAGCAATTTAGTACTAGCTAAATCTGAATTAACTTGCTCGTGAAGCCCTTGTTCATCTAAAGTCATCAATTGGGGAATCGGTATTGGCTGCGTATCATTAAACCTTTTCCAGATGCCCTCCCAGAGTTCATCAGCTTTCAAAGGTTTGACATCCAATCCCATTTGGTTAGATAAAATTTGTTCCCAGCGTAGAAAACCCTGCTTATAAGCGTTTGTTATCAGCGTTTCTATGCGCTGGTTTTCTACATCTGAGAGATCCCCTTTAAATTTTAACCACCATGATTCAGCTCTAACTAAAAGCTTCTCTATCCAATCATCTGCATTTCTGGAGTTGGATTCAATGGTGTAAGTGACATAAATTCGCAAAAATTTCGGCTTACGAACACCAGAAATAGTCAATTCTTTGATTCTGGCTCTTTCTGCCATCAACAAATATTTGATATCTCGTGATGGCGCATTTCTGATTAGCGATACTAATTCTTTTTGACGCTCTTTATCGGAACTAAAAGATCCTAAATGCAGTGTCATTCTTTCACCGCTAGGAATATCTTTTAATCCGGCTTCAATGTTATTAAAGAGTGTATCGATTTGTTCGGCTCTTAAAGTAGTATGAATTCCCTTACAGTCAAAACCAAAAACAAAGCAAAACCGATCTCTTTGAGTGCCTTTTGTCAAAAGGTAAGCGCCAATATCACGTCCATTGATTGCGACACGTAGCATTGTCGCCAAGTGCAAGGCATCTTCAAATGGTGTTAATCTACCTTCATTTCCGGCGACGCCGACGCTTTGTTTTCCGATTTTTTGCTTCATGATTAACTTCCAATAAGCTTTGATAACGAGCAAAGCCTCTTGTCCAAGCGGGAACGCCTATAAATTTACTTAAAAAACTCCAACTCCTACCACCAGTTAAAATCCACCAAGTTCCAATTCCCCAACCTGTCATTAGTACTGTCCACAACCACTTTTGAAACTCTTCTTGGAAAAGACCGCCAAAAATTCCATTGATAATAAAGTAGGAGGCTAAAGCAATTACCGTCCAAGGAAGAATTTGATCGGCAGGGATTGGCCCTAATGAGGGTTGGCTTCCTAAAACCTGATTGACTGGACGAAAATCTTGTTCCCGCTCTTGAGACATTTGAAATATGAAATATCTAAATTATTTACTACCCTTGTGGGCCAATTACAAAGCGTGTGAGTACATCAGCAATGGTAACAGCAACAACGACTAATAGGGGAGTTCTGGCAATACTTTGCCAATCTTCATCCTTACGTACTGCGTTAATCACACCAACTAGAGAAATTGCAATATAGAGTAAGTAAATCGCCCGCAACACACTAAATATCAAAGTTATTGGGACGTTAGCATCACTATTTCCTGTTGAACCACCTAATCTAGTTTTGAAGAACTTTTCAGCTTCTCCAAAAAACTGTGCTTGTGCAGGGGCTGCAAACCAGTCTAACCAATACAAACTCAGAATTACGGCTGCTGCTAAAATTTGTAATATTATTAGCGATCGCCTTGGTAAATTCACCTGTTGCCCAATTTGCTGGGTGATGACTGCAATTAAACTACCAACTAGTAAACAAAAAAGCAAAATAGGACTATTTAGGCTGATAACGCTTACAAGTACAGCACAAGCAATCAAAAAGGGTACAGATTCCCCCAGAATAATCAAGCTAGATTTTAGTCCCAGTCTTAACTTCTGAGATCCTTTGAGTGCGCTACCAGTTAAAGCTTTGAAAAAGTTTCTCTTGTGAGAACTTTGTCTAGACATTGCTAATTTTCCTATGGTGTACTTGAGTGTTTATTGTCTAAAAATTTACAATATTTCAGTTAATTTAACATGAATTAACATTTATTTTTAATAAAATTATAAATTTCTCATTAGAATGTTACGTTGGATACAAATTATTATTCATTTAAGTTAATTAAATATTAATTTTGCTTTAAAAGGGAAGTATGCATGGTTTGAGAAACTAGGTTTCGAGCTTTAAACCAGAACTGCTACAGTCCACCTAAGCTCTTTCTATGCCAACGTTGCCTTAACCAGAGGTTGGTAAAGTCGGTAGAAACACATAACAATACTTGGGAGCATAGTTATAAGTTCTATAGTAAACATTTTATTACTTCAAACTACTGTTTTGTTTTGTATGGATCAGACCTTACAAAATATACTACATTAATGGCTACAAGTTTGGGGGAGTTCACAGCGTTGTAGCTAAAGTCTCCCATCTGCAAAGCCCTTTAGGAATAATTCTGGAGATTTATTATCTTAACATTACCATTCGGATGTAGTTAATTTCAGTCTACCGTCACTAGCAGTAAATAGATCACGCTTTATTTTTTTCCTAAATTTTATCGCAAGCCTAATTGATTTATGAAAAAGCACTTAAAAATATAAGTTCTGTTTGCGACTAAGTAGCATAGAGTCATGTGGATAGAATTAATAAGGTGAATTCTAGTAATAAAATTACCATAGCCGTTAGTTTAGACTTACTCGGTTTACTTCGACTAAGCGGTTCCTAAGCCTAGTCGAAGGGCAGTACAAGTTGCTAGCTACGCAAATAGACTTAACCCTTAATCCCCAACTCGTCGCGGTAAGTGAGGTCAAAATTGTATGTCACGCTTGTCGATAACCACTACACAAAGCGAAAGCTTCTGATTTTTCTCTGGCGAAAATTAATAAAAACGCTACAAAAACCACTTTTAAAACATCTCTGAATTCCAGGAATATCTTTAATTTTCTTAATCATTTCATAATGGAATCATGACTTGGAGTTTACCTTAACACTATACTGTTGATTTTGTTGGCACAATTTAAAAGCTATTAGCTAATAAGAATCCTAAAAGATTCGTACAACAATTACTTTCTTTACTTAGCACCTTAGTAGTAGCTTATAGCAAGCTGCTGTGCATCTACATTAAAGAAAGTAATTTTCGGAATTCAGATAAAATTGCCATCCTAAATTAAGTAAGTGGGTAAAATTAAACATGGCTTTTTCACAAGGGAATAAGAGACTGATAATGTGAATTTGATCATGATTCATATTACATAGTAATCACTCCTTTAATGCAAAAGCAATGAATGTTTATTTATACAAACTTACTTGAAGTGTAGAGCTTTTGACTAGCAAAGAATATGTAATAAAGTCGATTAGCAATAGCTAAATGAACTTTATACATTTAAGTATTTGCTTTTTAATTGTTCTGCATGTGTTAATTGTTTGTGCAAGCTTTTTATTTATAAATAACCTTTTTAATGACAATTGTTTCTGCTTCAAGAAGGTTATTTATAATTGCCAGTTTGACACTTGATTTGGATTTGTTGGTGTGTTGAACCCTAAAATTAACTTGAAGGAAATGTAACATGGTTTTCTACAGCGATCGCAAATTGACCCAGTTGGCAAGTTCAGTTTCTCTATTTGCCATCACAATTGGTTTAGTAGTAAGTCAATCTGCTACTCATAAATCTCTAGCTCAGACCTCTAAAAATATAGGTAATGGTGCAGGTGCAAGTACTGTAAATACCTTATTTACAGGTCTTAAAGGCTTCACATTCACATATTCTCCAGTTGGTAGTGGCGCAGGGTTAACAGCTTTTTTCACTCAAAAACCACCAGCTGGTACTCCTAGCCCAATCACTTTTGCAGCTAGTGACGACCCCGTAGCAGGAACAGAAACAGTTACTGGTGGTCGTGGTTACGTCCAAGTGCCTGTGACCGGTGTCGGAATCACATTAACTTATAACGCTAGTGGTCTGACTGTACCAGCAGGACTTAAGCTTTCACAAGCTAGTTACTGTGGTATTTTGAACGGTAGCATCACAAATTGGAACGATAAGAGCATTAGTGCAGATAACGGTGGCCAAATAGCAGTCAATGTACCCATCAAAGTTGTACGTCGTGCTGACTCAAGTGGTTCCACTTTCATTTTAAGCAGTCATCTCAATACTGTATGTAAGACTCCAAATGTTCCAGCAGCTAATGTATGGAAAAATGGAGCCGGTACAACTGTTAATTGGCCAAACACTTTCCTTAGCGCTACTGGTGGCGGAAAGCTAGCCGATACGGTCGCAAGTACTAAAGGTGCAATTGGTTATGTGGATAATGCTACCCGTGTAAGTAAAACTCTACCTGCCGCAATCTTACGTAACAAAGCAGGTAATTATGTTCCTGTCTCACCAGCTGCAATTACAGCAGCTATTAAAGACGGTACTGTTGTAACATACGGTACTGGTAAGAAGCTGACTAGAATTGATAATTTGACCAATCCCAGCAGTGCAAGTGCTTATCCCATTTCCGGAGTAACTTATTTGTTGTATTACTCAGATGAAACCGGATTTCAAGACTTCATTAAGGCTGCAAATGCTTTAGCTCCATCTCTCGGATATGGTTCTCTACCATAGGTTTATAAATTAACCTAGTAGACTACCAGAGAATAGCTGTTAATTCTGTTGAGAGACTTTAACAGCTACCAAGGGCGTTGCTGAATTTAAGTATGAAATTTCAAAGTTAAACGCTTGGAACCTTTGTTTTTGCTCCTGTGGGCGAAACAAAATTCACACACTTAATCAGCAACGCTCTATTTTAGAGTTTGCTAAAAGATGTTGCCAAGGATAGCCGGAAAAATTTTGGCTCTGGTACTGAAGGCCAATTAACGTCTCTACTTGATGAGATGATGCGATCGCAATGACTATTTATCCTTTAGCTATGAGTCTGCTTAGTAAAAATTAAAATTACTTAAATATATTTCCTAATTTAAAAAATCGCAATTTAATATAACCCTACCGTTCTTGGATACCGAATATGTATCGGTCAAAGTTAAAAAAAGTTCAACGGTCAACTATGTTATGATTATATATGTTGAGAAATATTTTCGGTCATGTGACTGAGTATAGGGACGCCTCTCCGAATCTAAATCTCTACACCATTTGATTCTAGAGGTGTTTTATGTCAGTTTATATTGCTGTATTGGAATACATTGGGTGAAAGTAGTACATCTAACTGTCAAAAAATGACTTAAAAAGAAAAGACAGTAAACTGGAATCCTAATTACTTAAGCTAGATTTATATCTCCGACTTATTGAAGAAGTCGGGAATGTGGGTAGCAACTTTTGCCTAAGTAAGTGGGATTGTACAGTAAAATGTGTCACAAACCCAGACAACATACGGATACTACTTGAACTTATGCCAACGGATATAATTACCCGTCCTGAATCCCTCACAGAAGATTGTTTCTTTACTTACGCCCTTGGGACTGATTTGCACGATACAAATTCTACTGCTCAATATTTACGCAGAATCAGGAAAGAAGATAAACCCTATATCGATATAGCTGTTTCTCCCAGACCTGGCTATCGATTTGAAGTCTGCCTTATCCCTGTTGAAGGGTTCGCTCAAGAAACAATATTGACAAAAGATGGGTTCGCCAAAGCTTTAGCGATTATTTGTGCTGTATCTAACAAAGCCAGGAAGCGGTTCCCGTCAGGAAATGGACAAGAAATTGTCCGGTGTCAATTTAGCAACTTAGCTGATGCAGTCGTTGTAGCGAACAGATTGTCTGCATTACCATCTAATATGTATGAAACTCTCGGCAAGGTATCAAATGCCTTGTGAGATCGCGTCCGTTTGAAGATTTATTATTAGGACTGATGCGAAGGCATTTTAATGGTAAGTAATTAGACGGACAAGAGAATAAAAAACTCAATGGTTCATATTTCGTCTTTTGAAAAAAGACTTGTAATACAAGGCTTTTAACCCTATTAAACGATTTTCCTGTTTTTACACACTGACCCATAATTCAAAGTAAGTTTTTTTATGCCTACAAGTCCTTTGCGTGAAGAACCTCGTAATCAGCGAGCGCCTGTAATTCGTACAAGTAATGAATTTATTCTTTTAGAATGGTTAAAATCAACTGGTCGTCTGATCGAACGGGAACATCAAGAGTCTGAGTATTTAAATGAAGTAGAAGAAATTTCAGAAATGATCGATCTTGACGATATCCCTTACGATCATGACGATGATGATGGTGATATGGACATAGAAGCGTAATTCGTAATTCGTACTGCTTATAAATCCCGACTTTTTAAAGAAGTCGGGATTTTTAGTATTAAACTGTGAGTGTATTCAATTTTTGGACTTGAGTAATAGATAAAATAATTGTCCATTGCTGACTGTGACACCAGCGCGATCGCCTGCTAATTTCCCAGTACCTAAAAAGTAATCTACCCTACCTGCACCTTTAATTGCACCTCCGGTATCTTGGTCAAGAACATAGCGGCTAACGATGCGCTCCTCCATTTTTCCGGTAGGATTGGCAAAAGGAATGGAAGCACGAATCAACGCTAAAGCACCAGGAGGCATGAGGGATTTATCTGTAGCGATCGAACGCTCTGCTGTTAGTGGTACGTTGATAGAACCTTGAGCTGGTTCACCGTGATTTTCTTGAAAAAAAACAAAACTGCGATCGCGCGGAATATAAATATTTAATTCTTGGGGATGCTTTTGGAAATAGTCGAGAATAATTGGTAGGGTTATACCTTCTAGAGGTAATTTGTGATCATTCACTAATTCTCGCCCAATGCTTTTGTAATTATAAGCAGTATGACCAGCATAACCTATTGTTGTTTGAGTACCATCAGGAAGTTGAAGTCTCGCTGAACCTTCAATTTGAGCTAAATATGGTTCGAGGCGTGAGCGAAACCAAAACAACTCTAATCCTCGTAATTTTCCTTTTGCAGCCTGTAAACCATCTACTCCTTCTAAGTCTTCGCGGGTAGGATGAGGCTTAGGCCAAGAGTTTAAATCAGCAGGTAATCGATAAACAGGATAACGATATTCTGCTGTGGGGACACGACTGGCTGCGTAAAGCGGTTCATAATAGGCGGTGAACAAAACGGAACCTTTGGTGTCTTTACCGACTGACTGGTAAAGAACAAATTCTCGCTCTATGGCTTGATGTAATTCTGTTGCAGAATTAGTTGTTAGTAGGAGTTCGCGGAATCTTTTCAAGCTTTTGATAACGCGATCGCGCCTAATCTGTGCCACCGGATAGTTTTGATAAGCAGCCGCAGCATTAGCTGTTTGCAGGTATTGAAGACTGCGAGCGATCGCACTCAACAGCGCCTTTTTGCCTGGTATTTCTCCATAGAGAACTTCATCAAAACAAGAGGTATCACCTTGACAACAAGTTATTGGTAGCCTCTGAATTAATGGTGATTTTTGATTTTCAGCAGTCAAGGAAACTGGTATATCCCACTTTTTCACCTGACATTCAGGTGGAATAAGTTCCTGATACGTTAAAGATTGCATCCGTACCAGGAACATTGACAAAATTACAGGGAAGCTGATGGTGATAACTTTGTTAAACTTTCCTAACCCAGTAAGTATTTTTTTCATCAAAATTCAAATCTCTGAGATTATCCCACTTACCTCAAATTCAAAAATAATCTAATTATTTAACAACACCAAAATCTTCCCCCACTCCCCATTCGCTATTCCCTACTCCCCACTTCTTATTCATTCATATTCCGGTAAGTTGCAACTGCTGAAGGTGATATCCGATTCAAATATCGGAATATCCAATATTTGAAAATGGTATCTAAAATCACTGGAAATGTAGCAATAAATAAGAAGATAAAATCTCGATTTGCTGGTAATCCCCAATGACGCGATACACCTTCTAGAAGTACTTCCCAACCATGAGGAGAGTGGAAACCTACAAATATATCAGTAAATAAAATGATGATAAATGCTTTAGCACTATCACTAAGTCCATAGACAATTCTATCAAAGAAATCTTTAATCACAGCAATAGAAGATTTGCTGACGAGTAAAAGCCAGATAAAAGCACCTACCGAAAAAATATCTGCAAAAACATTTTTGATAGCATTAGAGCTTTCGTGACGAAATTCTTCAGCAAGTTCAACCGCCCTCTTTTTCATTTCAACTTCTATCTGTTCAGGCAATAGTGGTGGGGCATTTTTAATGAAATTTTCAAAATGAAGTTTTTCTTCAAATCTTTGTAATTCTTCAAAGGCTTCCTCTTCCATTTCGGAATTGAGGAATATTTGCATTTGCTCCGTGTCTCTAAACTTCTCAATAGCGGGCCCAACTACAAAAGCTTTTGCTATTTGATGCGTCAAAAGTGGTACGATAATTAATAATAAAATAAACCTAATAGAGATTATTGTTCTTCTTTGAGCTTGACGAAAACTTTGGATTACTTCTTGTTCGGAATTAGGATCTAATTCAACTTGCAAACGAGTGATAGTACTTAAAATAGAGCGGGGTAAAACGCCTGTTGTATCAACTTTACCCTTTGGTCTTGCTTTTGTCTCCCAGTCTTGAGTTGGTATTTTGGGTGGTAACGTTGGATTATTGACGAGCAGCGATTTTTCGTCAGGTATCACAGGGTTAACTGCTATATTTGGAGGTTGAACTACTAAAGCTTTGGAACTTGTTTGATCGGAAAGTATTTTGTATTTAGATATAACTTGATCGATAAAGTTTAGCTTTTCCAAAACCAAAGAAGGACTGAGAAACTCTATACCTGCTTTCGCGGCAGCTTTTTGATTCTCTTCATTTAAAAACCAACGGCTTGCTTTCAACTCTGTAAGCCGCATCCTCACAGTTTTTAATAGCTTTTTTAGGTCTGACTCAAAATAATCCATCACGCTGTTACTGTACATGGCTGAGTCAATGTCTATTTTATTACCATTAAAATGCTTGTCTTCTATTTCTTTAATCTTTAATGCTGCATCGTAAGCTTGATTTAAAGAACGTTCAGGAGTTTGTAAGTACCATCGGTAAGTATCAAGTAAGAAAGAATAGATTTTTTGGCTAAAAGCAGAGTTTTTCATTGGAGACAATCATCCAGCATTATTTAGTAACTATTAACCTTAAGTTAACGCACGAGGTATACTAGCAAATCTACAAGGAGAAAGTTTGTGGTTTCTCATTCGGTTTGGATTGTTGGCACTAGCCGCAGTGGTAAGACGGCTCGCTTGGTAGAGCAATTTTGTAGTTGGGTACAACCTGAGAAACAGTATGTTGAATCATTTTATACTAAAAAACCAGGACGTAAAAAAGGCGTTTATACACCCGAATTTTTATATCTTAAACAAACAGAGCCAGGAGTTTTAGTCTTAGCTGCCAATGATGATAATCGGCGAGAATTGGGAGATAAAATTGTTACATCTACATTAGGAAAATATCCGGTGCGTGCCAAAACGCCGCTAGGTTTTTTCCAGGATGAAGTTATTTTATTTTGGCCATTGCTAATTAACTCTTTGAGCCTGAAGGCACAGTTTCCGGTAAGATTGCGCCCAGAAACGGAGCAAGAGTTAGCAACCAAACTCTGGCGTCCCCAATTAGACGAAGAAATTTTACGTGTTGCGGGAGTGAATGAATCTCGCCTAGTGCGTCGCATTCTAGACTTATTGCAATTAGCAGCTTATAGTGGTGTACCTTGCGTAGATATTGCCCAGATTTTGACAAGGGGTCTGGGGGAAAATCCTACAACTTTAGAGCCGGAATTTCTCGCCTCTTTGCTTCTAGATTGGCATAACTGGTGTTTAGAGAGGGGGTTATTAACTTATGGCATTATTACCGAACTGTATAGTCAGCATTTATTAAGCGATCGCAATTACCAGCAGCACCTAACTAAACGCTATCAGGCAGTACTGGCAGATGATGTAGATGATTATCCAAGCGTAGCGCGTCTTTTATTTGAGTTGCTATTAGATCAAGGTGCAGTCGGGGCCTTTAGCTATAATCCCGATGGTGCAGTGCGATTGGGATTGGGAGCAGATCCCAACTATCTAGAAGGGTTAGCAGAACGTTGTCGGGTAGAAATCTTGACCGGGCCGCCTCCAGAGTCCCTTGGTGAGCAAGCTAAACAGATGGTGGAATTACTTACAGAACCGATGGTACTGTTGAGTTTACCAAAAACGGTGCATTCAATTCAAACTACCTCCCGTGCCCAACTATTGCGGCAAACAGCAGAAGTAATTGCTGATGCCATTCAATCACAGCAAGTGCAACCAGAAGAAGTAGCGATTATTGCACCAGGTTTAGATGCGATCGCTCGCTATACTCTAGTAGAAATCCTGGTCAAACAAAATATCCAAGTAGAATCGCTCAATGATCAACGTCCCCTAATTAGTTCACCCGTCATTCGCGCATTACTCACCATGCTGGCACTAGTTTATCCCGGCTTAGGACGCCTAGTAGATCGGGATGCCGTTGCAGAAATGCTAGTTGTGTTGAGTAGAAAACAACCATCAGAAAACTCCCCACTCCCCACTCCCCATTCCCCATTGAACACTGATATTGATCCGGTTCGCGCTGGTTTGATTGCAGATTACTGCTTTGTACCCCATCCCGATCGCCCCAACTTGCTACCAGTGTCAGCCTTCGAGCGCTGGGATAGAATTGGTTATGCAGCGACTACAGCCTATAGTGAGATATTACAGTGGTTAGAACAACAGCGATCGCAACAAGAATTGCGGTTAATTCCTAGTCCTATTTCTCTCTTAGACAGAGCAATTCAACGTTTTTTGTGGAATGGTAGTAATCTCCCCTATGAACAACTAGCAGCACTGCGGGAATTACTAGAAACCGCCCAACACTACTGGGAAATTGACACCAGATTACGACAAATTGGCCCAGTTGAGACAACGCCTCACACAACTATTATTGAATTCATTCAACTACTGCGACGTGGTACAATCACCGCCAACCCTTACCCTGTGCGTCCCATTGGTGGAGCGAGAAAAGCTGTCACCTTAGCAACTATATTTCAATATCGGTCTAGTAGGCGATCGCACCGTTGGCATTTTTGGCTGGATGCTGGTTCACCTCTATGGGCCAAAGGTGGTGCAGCAACTTTGTTCGGTGCGCCGTTTTTCCTGCGAGACAGGTTAGGCGAACCTTGGACAGCAGAAGATGAGAAATTAGCAGAAGAACAAAGGCTGCAAAGGATTTTGACAGATTTATTGTCTCGTGTATCCAAGAGAGTTTATTTGTGTCACAGCGATTTAGCCGTGAATGGACAAGAACAATTAGGGCCGCTGTTACCCTTAGTGAATGCTTGTGTAACCGTTATTTCTGAGGCTACTGTTAATTAAAGGCTCAGATCCTCGACTTCTTTAAGAAGTTGGGGATCTTGTAATATATTTGTTTGTATTTAGTAGTAATCGTCCCCTTTTTTATATAGAAGTTTGGGGTTGATCTTTGCAAATTTCGAGACTGTGGTTGAATTTGAGAAGGAGAGCGAAGAAAAACTTTATCACGTCTTAAGAGCAAAGGAATACTGAAAAGTGCCAAAATAATTACTACTCCGGTCATTATCCAAATCATTAACCTATTTGGTCTATAATCTGCTCGTTCAATTTGCCAAAAAACTTGATTGTATCGCCACGCGGCTAAGACAACAGTTATAATTCCACAAATTACCAAAGCCAAACCCAAATTTTCCGAGTTGGATAATGGATTTACCGGAAGTTCTTGTTGAGTAATAGCAATATTCAACTGGCGCAAAAATATACCAAATCGCGCGATCGCAAAACCAAAGCTAATCAATGCAATAGAAGTGCGAAGCCAAGCCAGAAATGTGCGTTCGTTCGCTTGATGCTCCCTTTGACGATCAATTTTTGGTATTTTATCCATGAGTATCTTCTGACGCTAATTTATCCTTGAAAAGTATTTATTACATTGATAAATAGCACAGACTAGCGCCAGAACAAAAATCAAGACGTATATGTAAAAGTCAAAACAATCAGATTCAAACAAATTCAAACTCTGTTTTCTACCACCGTTTTCCCTGTTTTTCTTTGTACAAATACTCTTTTAGCTTACTTTTATGGAACTGCTGATATTCATTTAAATTATATTGATGGATGGAAATTCCAGGACTTGATAGCTTTCCTTCAAGAACTTGTGCTATTTGATTATTCACATCTGGATAGTAATGACTACCATCATAAGTATTATATGTGACTGTGGTCATCTCTGAAGGATATGAGAAATCGTATGTTATATCATAACTGTTGCTAGCTTCATAAATTGCTTGTAATTCGCAGTCTAGCAAACCACGAGCATAGCTTTCATTGAAAAGCTTCCAAACTGATATTGGTGGCACATATCCAATAATTTTAGCATTTGGGAATGTATGTCGTATTTGTTTGTAATAGGCAATGCGAGAAAAGTCGCATTTCTCTTGAGTTTTTTTATCTACAAACTCAGGTTTGTATTTAGGAGCATTATCAAAAACTTTACCTTGAAAATCTTGATCGTAAAATCTAATCTCTGTATTTAGCCTAAAAATTGTTTTTAAGGATAACTGCAAAGTGTCTAGTGAGAATAGATAAGACTGATAGGCAGGTTTTGGTTCTGCTACCTCAACTTTATTTTTAAATGCCGTTTTTTTATCAAAAGTGAAATTGTAACCGTCTATCCCCACATATATTGTTTGAGGATTAACTCCTTTATCTTTAACATATTCTGCATATTTGGTAAATTCCTCAGCTGTTCCAGCACTGAAAGAATAGTTGAAACAAACATTATTCTTCAGTGCCTTACTATTTAACAGAGTTACACGAGAGCTACCAAAAATCAGGCAATCATACTTTTGCTTATCACTATGCAACAATAGATTAGTTTTGGTCAACCTTTCATTATAGGGAATATTTACTGAATTTAACTTGTTCCCTTGAGTGTACCAGAGTGGATCAACAGCTACATTTACTACTCCAATAAACGAGATAAGTGTACTTACCATCGTCAAGTAGGTTTTCAAATAAGCAAACATCAGGTTGATTCTCCCTAAAACTGAAAATATAAAAACTCACTAACTTTAGTAAGGTGTAACAGTGCGATTACAGTTAAAACTGAAATGACTAAGGCATAGGTTTGATTCGGTTGCCACTGTAATTTAGACCAAAAAAGGCTATTAGATGAAAGTTTTTTTATTTTTTCATAATTTAATACTGGTTCATACTTGCCCATCCATTCTTGAACATTAGGTGTCAACCAAACGATCGCAAGTAAAATAGAAATATCAATGATTGCTTTTTTTAATCCTGATTCAATAATTTGAGTACTCAATAATAAGCCATTTAATCCAATCATGCCTTTGACAATTATAAATGCCGTAGCCATGTTTTCTGCTCTGAAGAAAACCCATCCGAAGACAACCGCGAGAAATGTTATAAACCAACCAAGTTTTAGACTCAGCCAGTTATTTATTTTCAAATCATACTTTTTTTGGAAAACATTCCATTCATGATTAATAGTTAGATAAGCTCCATGCAATCCACCCCAAAAGACAAATTGCCAACCTTCTCCGTGCCAAATTCCTCCCAGCAGCATGGTTATCATTAAATTCAAGCTACGTCTAATCTCACCTTTACGATTACCACCTAAAGGAATGTATAAATAATCTCGAAGAAAGTTAGAAAGAGTGATGTGCCACCTACGCCAGAAGTCGCTAATACTGGTAGCTTTATAAGGTGAGAAAAAGTTAACTGGTAACTTAATCCCGAACATCCTAGCTATCCCAATTGCCATATCAGAATAACCAGAAAAATCAAAGTACAGTTGCAACGTGTAAGCTAACGCACCAATCCAAGATTCTAAAAATGTGGGAAAGATACCAGCAGCAGCACTATTAAATACTGGGCTTGCATAAGCAGCAATATTATCTGCAAAGACAACTTTCTTAAATAATCCCAAACTGAAAATCGTAATACCTACTGCTATATTCTCTAAGTTAAACTGACACACAGTTTTGTTAGCAAACTGTGGCATGATCTCTGAATGATGAACAATAGGGCCAGAAATTAGTTTAGGAAAAAAGGTGATAAATAGGCAGTAATCTACAAATTTAGTGTCTTTCGCTTCCCCACGGAAAGAATCAACCAAGTAGGTAATTTGCTGGAAAGTAAAGAAGGATATCCCTAATGGCAAGATAATATTTTGTAAATTAAAGTTTAAATCTAATATATCGGCTGCACTTGAAACAAAAAAGTTAGCGTACTTGAAGCAACAAAGGATAATTAAATTAGCTGTTATTCCTAAAACAAGCAGTGTTTTTTTTATGACTGGTGAGTTTAATTGGTTAAGTGTATAGCCTATAAAAAAATTTAAGCCAATTGAAACTAGAAGTAATAGTAAGTATCTTGGGTTCCACCAAGCATAAAAAAATAAAGAAGCAGTCACTAACCAGGTGATTGCTAAACGGTAATAACCATATTTACCACAAAAGAAAAATATGAAAAGAGTAATTGGCAAAAAGAGAAATATAAACTCTAAGCTGTTAAATAACATACATATTTTTTTGTGACCGAAGAAAATTATATGATTACATGTATTATCGGCACACAATCTATTTATCTAGATATATTAAAATTAATAAAACTTAATATAAAAGCTACCGAACTGTTGGCCGATGAGAATGGCTGTACTAAGAATCCTGAGACAACCCCAAGCGATCGCTAGAATCTTTACAATAGTAAATAAGGTAAAGATATATATCATCAAAATCAATGGCACTATTCGGATTTGGCAAAAAGGCAGTTATGCCCACACCTGAGGAAGCTTTGCCAGGAAGGGCACAATCTATTTCAGTACCTGCGGCTCATTATGTCAACAAGAATCCCTTACAACCTCCTTATCCCGATGGATTAGAAAAGGCAATTTTTGGCTTGGGCTGTTTTTGGGGTGCAGAACGCAAATTCTGGCAACTTAAAGGAGTCTATACCACCGCAGTGGGTTACGCTGCTGGGTTCACACCCAACCCCACTTATGAAGAGGTATGTAGTGGGCGAACCGGTCACAATGAAGTGGTGTTAGTTGTGTTTGATCCCAAAGTAATTAGTTATTCTGAACTACTCAAAGTCTTTTGGGAAAGCCACAATCCCACCCAAGGGATGCGCCAAGGTAATGATACTGGCACTCAATACCGTTCGGGAATTTATGTATATTCCGAAAGTCAAAAGCAGCTAGCAGAAGCATCGCGGGAAGCTTATCAGCAAGCCCTCAACGATGCAGGTTATGGCAAGATTACTACAGAAATCTTGGATGCGCCGGAATTCTACTACGCCGAAGCTTACCATCAGCAATACTTGGCTAAAAATCCCAACGGGTATTGTGGTTTGGGAGGGACAAATGTTTCTTGTCCTGTGGGTGTAGTTGAATCGCAAGTTAGTAGTTAGAAGGAGCTAGGGGGAGTGGGGAGTAGGGAGTAGTGAGTAGGGGGGAGTGAGGACATAAGGCGGCTTTGGGCATAAGTCAATAATCAGTTCTTCTTCCCCCATTTCCCATTCCCCATTCCCCACTCCCCACTAAAATGCAGCTTGGAGTAAAGCGATCGCTCGAACCCATAACATAATACTTATCGGTCCTCCAATTACAATACCAGCGATCGCCCAGCCTCTTTGATGCGCTTTGAATTGTTCAATACTGTTCCACCGTCTACTTTTCCAAGCCCATTCGTTGCCTTTTGCACCGAATGCGATCGCCAGAAACAACGAAAATTTTGGTATAAAACAGAATACACCACACCACACTTGATTCGGCCACATCCACAACCAAGGCATGAGAAATGCGCCCCAATTCCAACCGAGAATTTCCTCTGGGACTGTTTCATTGTGATTATTTATCCCACATCCAGAATTGTTGATTATTTCTTTTAGCGGCAAAAGCTGATTCTTGTTTGCAGATTTAATAGCCAAACGAGATTTGAGAACATTCAGCGCTTCCCGGGCATTAGTAAATCGTTGTTCTGGAGCAGGTTCTATCAACTTTTGTAGCCAACTGACAAAACTGGGACTCAACTTAACTCGGTCTGCAAATTGCAACCGCAAATCCTGCTGGGGCAAATCACAGGGGGAAGTTCCTGTTAACAAATGAATCAGAGTCGCACCCAGTGCATAGAGGTCTGAAGCCGCAACAGCTCGACCACCAAATTGTTCCATTGGGGCATAACCATAAGTACCGACAACGGTAAAAGTAACGCCCTCTCTTGCTGCTTTATCCTGAACTGAACCAAAATCAACTAAATAAATCCGATTATCTTCGCCCCAGATTAAATTACTCGGTTTAATATCTCTATGCAACACCCCTGGATTTAACTCATGTAGATAGATGAGAATATTTAAAACCTCAACAGCAATTTTTCTAGCTCGCTTTTCACTAAACCTTTCGCCAATAGCAAGTTTTTCCTTGAGCGACTCACCAGGAATATATTCTTGTATTAAAGCAAACCAAAGCGTGCGATCGTCGATACAAAAATAATCTATATATCGAGGGATGCGGGGATGATTTAGCTGTTTAAGTATTTGCGCTTCCCTCTCAAAAAGTTTCAAATCATCCCACTGGACAGTACCGCCAAAGGCTAAAAGCTTGACTACAACAGTCGAATTTTCACCATCAGAGGCTTGTAAATCCAATGCTTGCCAAGTTTGACGAATTCCATTGTTGCCAAGTTGGCGTTGAATTTGATAACGGTCTTGTAATATCTGTTCTGGTTGCAGCATCTGACACCTGCTGGCAATTTACTCTGATTCCCTTACTATTCAAGGATAGTCATTATCTAGAAAACCCGCTTGGCAGAGGGTAAAAAATATATTTTCTTCCTCCTGCCCTTCGGGTTCGGCAGTCCCCCAGACGCTCGAGGACTCGCTAACGCTGCGCTATCGACGGGAACCGCCAAGACGGGGGCTGCCTTACCTCCTGCCCTCTGCCTTTCTTCAGTAAAAATAGACATAAAAAAATCCCCGGTTTTAGGATGCCGAGGAATAGTTAGCAAGGTTAATTAGGGTTTAGAGCATTCCCAGTATCTCTAGTGCTGTATCCAAATGCCATTTAACCCAATAGAGTCCAAATAACTTCTCTTGACTGTACCGTGCTGGGTACTCTAGCTTCCTTCCATCGTCACCTTAAGCAAGGCTGACTGCTCCGGTGTAGGTGTTCCCATAGCTTCTAGTGTCACTTCTAGGGCTTCTACTTGAGAGAATATAGGAGACTTTAATCCTTTATTCTCTGATACTTGCTTGCAGGCTACAACAGGGAAGGTCAGGAGCGCGTTAATGTAGGATGCTTTATCAGCAGGGTTTCCTATTGCTTGGATGCCATACTGTATCAGACATAAATCGCGTAACGCTCTCAAGCTTTTAACTTCTAATTCTGTGCGTGTAAACATAAAATAGAGTTACCTCTTGTAAAAGTGGAAATCGGTGGTGAACTAGTTTGCAAGACACAATCGCCACCGATCTAAAACTCTATTCGCTTGCTATCATGCAGTTCAAGTCTTATTCATATTTCTCAACAATGCCTAATCCTAAAGGTAATCCAGAAAATTTAAAAAACTTCACCACAGACAGAGAAAAACCACTAACCGAGCAAGTCAATCTGAGAGTTACGAAAGAAATGAAGGAAGAGATACAGAAACAAGATAACCCTCCTGAATTTTGTAGAGAAGCAATTCAAGAGAAATTAGATAGGAATAAAGAGAAATAGTGAGAGCCAGATAATTTTTAGAGCAGTTGAAAATTTAGACTTTGGGATTCCCTAAAAACCTGGTGCGAATTATTATTCGCATATGTTATGAATAACATTAAAGATTGAAGGTGTCCAAAGAAGCACAACCAAAACAGATTATCATCTATGCCAATCAAGACGGCTATGAGCCGTTTACAGAGTGAATAAATAATTTACGGGATCAACAAGGAAAACGAGGCATACTGCAACGCCTACGCCGCCTTGAACAAGGCAATTACGGCGATGTTGCGCCAATAGGAGATGGTTTAAGCGAGTTGCGAATGTTTTTTGGTTCTGGTTATCGCGTCTATTTTGGTGAAGATGCTGAAAATATTGTTGTCGTACTGTGTGGAGGCGACAAAAGCACACAGAATCAGGACATCGAAGATGCAAAAGCTTACTGGAAGGAGTACTTAAGCCGTGAGAAAATTTAGAACACTTGATGAATTTGAAGAAGAGTACTTGCGTAAGCACCCGGAAGAAATCGACGATTATTTGACCGAGATATTTCAGGAATATGCAGAAGACAACGATTCCGGCGCGTTGTTAGCATCCTTGCGCGTCGTTGCCCGTGTACGGGGAATTAGTGAGATAGCCGAGCAAACCGGCATGACACGCCGGGGATTACAAAAAGCCTTATCCAGCAATGGCAACCCGCGCCTTGAAAACGTCAATTCCATCATGAAGGCGCTGGGATATTCTCTCACGCCGCAAAAAATCATGCCTCCAGCCGCAGAGTGAATCACATCAGTAGTTATCGATTGTGACACTATTGTGTGCAGATTACGAACACTAACTAGCAACTTACGTTAAAAAAATATAACTCATTGATTTATGCAAATAAAAGTAGATGCAAAGACTTTAAATTATAGATGAAATTTCATAAGATTGAAGTGTGATTAGACAATATACAGCTTTTGATTTAGTATTGGCTCTATACCTATTCTTTAATTACGAATCACAAATTAGTAATTATTTCGTCAACCATTATTTGCAGATTGTAGATAATTTTTGCGATAGTAAGCTTGATATTCCGCAGACAGCAGAGGTTCCCACCAATCACGATGATTGAGATACCACTCAACTGTTAAACGTAAACCCTCAGCAATTGTTACTGAAGGTGTCCAACCAAGCTGAGTTTTAATCTTGTTCGCATTAATTGCATATCTCCGATCATGCCCAGGTCTATCCTTGACAAAAGTAATCAACTGCTTTGCTGGACGTACTGGTAAATCAGGTGCTAATTCATCCATCATCTGACACAAAAGTTGCACCAGGTTGAGATTTTCCACTTCATTGCTACCACCAATATTGTATGTTTCTCCTGGTTGACCATGATTGATTACCACATCCAAAGCACGACAATGATCGCCTACATAAAGCCAATCACGTACATTTTTACCATCACCATAAACAGGTAATGGTTTCCCTATCAAAGTGTTGATGCACATCAGGGGAATTAGCTTTTCAGGAAACTGATAATGGCCGTAATTATTAGAGCAATTTGTGATAATTGTCGGGAGGTTGTAAGTATGGTAATAAGCACGCACTAAGTGATCGCTACCGGCTTTTGAGGCTGAATAGGGACTATTGGGAGCGTAAGGTGTCGTTTCACAAAAAGCTGGATCATCTGGGGCTAAACTACCGTAAACTTCATCAGTAGAAACGTGTAGAAAACGATAATTAGATGGCTGTGCTTTTGCTTCCCAATGTTTCCGAAAAGCTTCTAGCAGTGTGAAAGTTCCTACCACATTAGTTTGTACAAAAGCAGCCGGCCCAAGAATCGAACGATCAACATGAGATTCAGCAGCAAAATGGGCGATGGTATCTATATTTTTGGTTGATAATAACTCATCTATGATGGTGCGATCGCAAATATCCCCCTGCACAAACCGAAAATTCTCTCTTCCCTCAACCAGCGCCAAATTCAGACGATTTCCCGCGTAGGTAAGCGCATCCAACACCACCACTCGGTCATCTGGATAAACCTGACACCAATGATGCACAAAATTCGCCCCAATAAACCCCGCACCTCCAGTAACTAATAACCGCCGACTCATTCCATTTCCTCTCTTCTCTCTGTGATCTGTGCGCCTCTGCGGTTTTTTCTATTACTGAAAATATTTTTTCCTCACCTTCCCATATATTTTCTGAGCAAGTAATTTTGCCACACGTATTCTCGTTAAACTCTTAATATTAGATGGCTGCTGTATCTTATGGTCAAAAAACTCATTTAACTCATTCAGAATAACTTGGAAACGCTTAATAATATTTTCAGTCCGATATTCAGCCAAAAACTCTTCACTCAAACTAAACGCTACTGAAGAATCAATCACCTTCAGAATACGTTGGACATCATATTCTTGAGAATATCCAGCAATTTTATAGCAATTAAATCCAGGGTCTAAGTAATCAGCCAGTCCACCGTTGACACTAGAAAATACTTGACAACCACAAGCAAGAGCTTCCATTGGTTGTAGACCAAATCCTTCGCTTACACGCTGTTGCGCCCAATACTCAGCCGAATCATATAGGTAAACCTTAGCTCGGTTGAATAATCCAGGTAAATCCTCTATGTATGAATCAAGAACTAATACTTTACAACGTTTTTGTAACGCTGGAATCAATTCTTTAATTAAATACTCAGAAGATTTCCGAGTTTGAACTAAAACATCAATATCCCGTTCCAGCCCTAAATTTTGAAACTCATCAGAAATTTGATTGGGCAAATAATAAATTAGAGAATTGGGTGATTTTTCTCCCCAATATCCCATTGTATAGCGGCTAACAGTAATGATCGGAATACTTGCGGGTAGTTTAAATGGATAACCTGCACTATGTGCATGGTAAACAACATTGTATTGCTTAAGTTTAGCCACGAGTTGAGCTATATCAAATCCCCAATTGATGACAAAAATTACATCATTTAAATTTTTCTCTTTTAGCAAATCATCAATAAAAAGCTTACCTTTTTCTCGTTGGCGGTAAGTTACGATATCAGCACTACAGAATTGCTGAACCAAATTAAGGGCTTTTAACTCAGCCCAAAGACCACCACAGGCAAATTTACCATCTGTACCAGGAAGTAAAAAGTAAAGTTTTCTCATAATTTTTTTAGGGGAGTACCGCAAGGCGGAAGTCAAAAGTCAAAAGTCAAAAGGTTTTAATTTTAGTCTTTATGGCTGTAATAAAACAGTAGGTTTATTTCCGCCGACCTGTTACTAAATGGAGAAAACTATGGAGAAAAATTGTTTTGTCTCCCTCATCCCCCTCATCTCTATTCTTGCCAGCCCACTTTAACAAAATGTGCATGACGCCCCCAAACGTCGCGTGTACGGATAATATTGTCAATTGTTAAGTTAAAAGGAATGGCTGTTGTTAGGTAACGCTGTGCCATAGAACCTAAATCAGGTGCAAGTTCGGCGGCTGTCGTTGCTGCTAACCCCAAACCGATAAGTTGCTCAATTGGTCGAAACGGTAGTAACAGATGCACACCTACAGCTAGTCCAGCAGTTAAGAGCATTGCTACAGATAAATTTGTCCCGCAACGGGGATGTACAGCCAAATCCCATTCTCCACTGGTGAGGCGATGTCGAGCAAGTATGACCGCACGCCGCAAATCACTAATATTCACCTCACCATAGAGATAGAATCCCTGTTCAGTAGACAAACCGCTTAGTAGTTCGTTATCTAGTTGAACGTTACTAGGTTCACCTTGGGCAGGATAGGCACTTTTTGATTCACTAAGAACCCAAACAGTAGCATGTTCTAAGGCGTGAACCTGCCGTATCATCAGAATTTCTTTCAAACCCGGAATAAACGATAGCTGTCTGAGTAAGTCGGCATCTTGTGTGGGTTGCGGAAACTCTGAAAATCGGTCTTCAAGACGCGGAATTTTCTCAGATACAGGTGTCGTAAAATCAAAGTTCAAAAATTTAAAGGGAGACAAGCTACCCTCAAAAGAAGCGGAAGTATTCATTGGAACACTGCTCCCAAAGCCGATGGGGCAACATAGATTTCTTTCAAATGTAACGCTTGCACCACTGAATTGTTGCTAATTTTTGTGGATGATTTTTGAGTTTGGGCATTGGGCATGGGTTATTCCCCTTGTCCCCTTGTCCCCTTGTCTCCCTCATCCCCCTGCTCCCTCATCTCCCCATTCCTACATCTGTTCCGCTTAATAAGAAATTCTGATTTTTTATAGTTTCCGAGTCCGAAGGTCAGCTGGCTCCACTAACATAAACTCCGGCTGAGTCAAGGACTCGGAACTTTTGGTAGAGTGTTCACACTGAAAACTTAGGCGTGAAGAAGGAAATAATCAGTAAACTTCAAGATTGGCTTGCAATTATACCAGACCAGAGCAATTACCTTGCTACTAAATAAATCGTTTATTCGACCTGCTTAGGCAGAGTACAGCAATTGACATCATTCAAGCAGACTTTGCCCCACTGTAAAGCCCAGCGAACAAGAGCTACTCGATTTTCTGTCTCGGTCTTGGTAAGAATATTACTGATATGGTTATCAACTGTACGCTTGCTAATCTCCAGTTTTCCTGCAATCTCTTGGTTAGTTAAGCCAGCGGCTACTAAGTCGATAATTTGCAGTTCTCTGTCTGACAGACTAACGGGGGTCTCAGACTTGCCACCAGCCATGACTATTTCTATCCTCCCTTGGTATATGTACTTAATCACTCTTTCTAATTCTAGAAGATTCTTTTGTTGGGAGGGGTTTCAAGTGTTAGCAGTAATCCGATTGTCAATATTTTCTTTGGATTTAAAATTGGCAAAAATATAAATCATCAAACAATGATGTATTTTATTATACTAAACTAGTTTAAAGATAATAGTGTAAACTCTTAGAGCAATTAGATGATACTCAGAAGCATATAGATGTTATGTAGTAATAAAAAATGCTATTTAATTCTATGAAGGGCTGGCGACAGATTAGCGAAAATTGTTGTAGATTTTATACTGTAAATTACTAATCCAAAATCGAAATCTAAAATCTAAAATAAAATGAGCAATCCCCGTGTTTTGTGCCTCGGTGAAGTTTTGTTTGATTGTTTAGCCGATCAATTAGGGCTAAAGCTAGAAGAAGTAAAATCTTGGACTCCGTATCCTGGAGGAGCGCCAGCTAACGTAGCTTGTGCTTTAGTCAAGCTGGGGACGCCAGCAGGATTTATTGGAGCCGTTGGTGAAGATGAACCAGGGAATGCACTAGTCAAGTTATTACAAGATGTAGGTGTAGAGACGACGGGGGTACAATGCCATCCTACAGCACCAACGCGGCAAGTTTATGTTACACGGGATCTAGCAGGCGATCGCACTTTCGCCGGATTTGGTGAGTATGATACCGCAGAATTTGCTGATACTCGCCTACAAGCTAAACAATTGCCAAATTCCCTGTTTGAAGACGCAGATTTTCTGGTTTTAGGTACTTTAGAATTAGCCTATCCTGAAAGTGAAGTGGCAATTCACCGCGCCCTAGAGTTAGCAGAACATTACGATTTGAAAATTGTGTTGGATGTGAACTGGCGTCCCGTATTTTGGGACGAGCCAAACATCGCTCATCAAAAAATTCCAGAATTATTTAAGCGAGTCGATTTTCTGAAACTCTCCAAAGAAGAAGCTGAATGGCTATTTGAAACCGCAGATCCCGGAGCCATCACTTACCGTCTAGCTTCAATTGAAGGA
The DNA here is from genome assembly GCF_034531135.2 of Nostoc sp. CmiVER01. Taxonomy (NCBI): domain Bacteria; kingdom Bacillati; phylum Cyanobacteriota; class Cyanophyceae; order Nostocales; family Nostocaceae; genus Nostoc; species Nostoc sp. CmiVER01. The sequence goes on along the minus strand of NZ_JAVRBU020000003.1, from coordinate 195,294 downwards.
GTGCTAGTAACAGATGGCGAAAACGGTTGTAGCTACTGTTTGGGTGAGAACGAAGGCAAATTACCTTCCTTTTCCATACCTGTAGTTGACACGACTGGCGCAGGGGATAGTTTTTTAGCAGGATTCATCCACCAATTGAGTCAGCATGGCATCCACAGCTTGCGGGATGCCGAAACCGCAAAACGCATCGTCACTTATGCCAGTGCTGTTGGGGCACTAACTACCATTAAACCAGGTGCGATCGCTTCTCAACCAACAGATGCTGAAGTCCAAGCTTTTCTAGCCTCTCATCAACTTTAGGAACTAGCATAAGCCATTGGGATATCAGCCACCAAAGGCTGATACTCCCGACTAGAAAATGGACGAAAATCCTCGTCCCATTCTGCGGTCATATTGCACAATAAACGTAGTTGAAGAGGTGTCGGTGCTGGATTAACGCGCTCAACTTTTACTTTTACAAGTTCAGGATTTTTGCTCTTGAGTTTAAAAACATCATTCACAATATACCGAGGACAATAACCTACAATGTGATGATCCTCAGTACATAAAAGCAATGCACGCGGGTCATAGGGATTTTGAAATTCGTTAGCTAAATATAAGAGTTCACCCGTTTGTAATTGATTAATCCGTTCTATTGCACAAGCGGGAAAGTGCCGTACTCCGTGTACAAAAAAATGGATATGGTATAAACCATTTTTATCTGGCTCTGGGCAGGGGAAAACTTCAAAATTATCCGTAGTTTTGCGTCCACCACTACGAGCAAGAATAGTAATTGGCTCGTCCTCATGCTGAGGAATATTTAGCCACTCAATATAATTTTTATAATCTGGGCGAGAACGTCGCATCAATCGATTGGAGAACAAGGGAAACAATTCAACCGATGTGTATACTTCCTTTAAGTCTGGAAAAGAGATCAATGGTTGAAACCCGCACTTTACTTGAGCTTCTGTAGCACCATACGTGTAAACAAACTGGTATTTAATATCATCAAAGGTTAATCGGCCAATGGGAAACCAAGCACGACTTTTTGGATCTTGCCAAGCTAAAAAAAGTGTTTTCATAGTAGGGTGTCTTGCAGTTTCAGTAGCCTGCTTTGATTGAATTCTAATATTTTCTGTGCAAATTCAATTGCTGTTTGCGATATGCGTTCTGATGGGATACGCCTAAAAATATCTAACGTATCATTACTTGACACCCTTGCTAAGTTATCTAACCATACTCTAGCTGCATTTGGATGGCGCTGTTGAGCTTCACGAAACGCATCAACCGCCTTGAGAGGTCTTATATCATTAACATTAGCATAAAGTACAGAATTACATTTTTCCGCATACCCCGTGACAGATTTATTGTTAGTTTTAAGTGTCGTTTTTCATCTAGCAATTCCCTACCCATGCTAGAGGCATGGTCATAAGTTGGTGCTAAATAAATTTTCTCTTCCAAACTGATGACAGCCCAGTTTTCATGGTGTCGATCAGAGTTGCCTATCCAAGCATCTAACAATAAGTATCCAACAAAAGTATGCACGGCAGTCACAATGCCATGCGGTGGTGTCCAATTGAGAGGCAGATTTACTGAAGAATCTCCAATGGCATTAAATACAATATCGATTGTGTGTTGAGATGGGTTTTTTGAGTATCTTGGATAGTCAGACACTACTCCGATTAGAATCTCGTTGCCAAGGGTAAGCCTACTCAGGGGAACCCTTTCCTCTTCAGGTATACTTTCATCTTCAGGTAAAAATGATGGTGAAATAGTCCCTCTCTCGCTATTAAATGTAGCTAGTTCATAATTAGCATGAGGTAGCTCTAATAAATCGGATAACTCAGATGCAATCTTCTCTGACCAATCTTCTCCTGTATTTGGTCTAGCTTTCTTGTAGAGACAAAGACCTAAATCTTGATGATGGAACCAGAACTTTTCTTTTGTTCCCAAATCCTCAGTATCCTCAGGAGCATCTGGGGGAACCTCAATAATAGGAAAATGCTTTGCCATAATTTATCTTGAAATCCTCCCAACAAGTTGCCGAAATCCCTATTTAGTTAGCTTTAGCTTGCTGCCATAGAGTATCAACAGTCACAAACTTATAGCCTTGTTGTAGCAGTTTCGGAATAAGAATTTGGATTGTGGCAGCAACATCTTGTCCACCGCAAGCACCATCATGTAAAACAATCAGCGAACCATTTTTGACTTGCTGCATAATTCGCTCTACCACGGTGGTTACACCTGGTCGCACCCAGTCTTCTGGTACAACACTCCACATAACCGGACGATAATTCCACTGAGAGAACAGTTTTAAAGTGGCAGGTGTAAATAAACCATTGGGGGGGCGGACATCTCGCACTTGTTGAGGTTGCAGGTTGCAGGCATTGTAGATGGCAGCTTGGGTTTTTTCTAAACTATCCTTCAGATCATTTGGAGAAAGCATGGCAAAAGAGCGATGATCGTAGCCATGCAATCCGATCCAGTGTTCGCGATCGCTAACGGTTTTGGCAATGGCTGGTGAACGGTTGACGCAAACGCCCAACCAAAAAAAACTCGCTGTAATCTTGTAACGATCTAATACTGCCAATACTTCCGGTGTGTATTGAGGATGCGGCCCATCATCGAATGTGAGGGCGATCGCTTTAGTATGTGGATTTCCAGTCCAAAGGCAGTTGGGAAAACTCGGCTGAAGAATGCGGTAAAAAATTGGGAACAGGGGAGCTAGTTGCATAAAGTTTTTTGTTTTTTTTGCGTAATCTTGCATAAATACACTGATTACTTAATGTTGATAACTGTTAAACGTGGGAACCATAGCTTAATTCGCTTATATCTAGAACTTACTGGACAAACAGATAGTTCCAGGTATAAGCCCTCCTTATAGTTTCAACCATCGGAGCGATCGCAAGAGGGAAGGCAATCACTACTCCAAAATCATATTTTGTAAAAAATCTCTAAGAGCAATACTTTTTGACCTGATACTCGTCAAAATTCAGGAAAAATCTACGAATAAACACTGGATGAAAAGTTAATGTTGTTCAAAGATATACGAGATTATCAAATTTCATTTCTGGGCTTGTTCCTAGTCGTGGGAATCAGTACACGAGACTGGACATTGCGACCAGATTTGATTGGGGTATTGATTGCTACTTGTTTATTAACTCAATCGATATTGTCATTTGTCATTAGTCATTGGTCATTGGCAAACAACATAGACGCCCGAGCCGCTTCCCGCAAGGTAGGACAAGTTACAAATCTTCGCAGTGCTTTAATTACCTCATTGGGACTCAGTTTATTGTTGCGGGCCGATCACTGGACGACAATGGTTTTAGCTGCAACAAGTGCGATCGCTAGTAAATTTCTCTTCAAATTTGGTGATAAGCATTTTTTCAACCCTGGTAATTTTGGCATCATTTCCGCCTTAGTTCTCACCTCCGATGCTTGGGTTTCGCCGGGACAGTGGGGTGAAGAGTGGTGGTATGCGCTGTTATTTGCCGGGACTGGCGGCATGATTTTGCAGCGCATAGGTCGCTGGGACACCACAGCCGCTTTTTTGGGTAGCTATTCCTTGCTAGAAGCAATTCGTAATCTCTGGTTAGGTTGGACTTGGGATGTTTACTGGCATCGGTTGATGAGCGGCTCGTTGTTGTTATTCGCTCTATTTATGATTACAGATCCGCGATCAATTCCCAATTCAAGAATTGGACGGGTAGTTTGGGCAGCTTGCATCGCTGGATTAACTTTCATCTTGCGAAATTATTTCTTTATTCCCACCGCAGTCTTTTGGGCGCTGTTCATCCTTGCGCCGTTGAGCATTCTGCTAGATGTTCTCTGGTTAGCCCCACGATTTTCTTGGCAAGAGAGGAAAACAGGTGTAGAAACGTTGCAATGCAAAGTCTCTACAGACATTATCGATCTCAAGATTAAAAATATAGAGGTATAAAAAATGAAGATTTTTCGACTTTTAACGCCATTACTGTTGACAATTGTCGCAGTATTTTGTTTTGCACCCGCAGCTTGGGCATTTTGTGGATTTTATGTAGCTAAAGCTGATACGAAGCTGTATAACAAAGCTTCTCAGGTAGTGATAGCACGAAATGGCGATCGCACCGTTTTAACGATGGCAAATGACTACCAAGGGGAAGTCAAAGATTTTGCGATCGTAGTACCAGTGCCAACGGTATTGCAAAAAGACCAAGTTCGCGTTGCTCTACCCAGCATTATCGAGCGCCTAGATGCTTTTAGTGCGCCGCGATTGGTAGAATATTTTGACCCAGATCCTTGTGCCCCTCTACCACGATTTTTTGATAGATTATCTTTGGCAGCAGCACCAGCAGTAAGTAATGCAGAAGTTCAAAGAAGCGATCGCAGTTTGGGTGTGACGGTAGAAGCGCGTTTCAATGTGGGCGAATACGACATCGTGATCCTGAGTGCGAAAGAATCTGGCGGGCTGGAAACTTGGCTGACACAAAATGGCTACAAAATTCCTCAAGGGGCGAAACAGTTACTTCAGCCCTATATCCGTTCCTCAATGAAATTCTTTGTTGCCAAAGTTAACTTGGAGAAATTCGAGGAATCTGGTTATCAGTTCTTGCGTCCGCTACAGATTTCTTATCAATCACCCAAATTCATGCTGCCAATTCGTTTAGGCATGATTAACGCTACGACAGAGCAGGATTTAATTGTCTATATCCTCTCACCTCAAGGAGAGGCACAAATCACTAACTATCGGACGGTGAAAATCCCCTCCAACGTTAATATTCCCGTATTTATCAAAGATGAATTTGGTGAATTCTACAAATTCCTATTCCAAACCGCTTACACCAAAGAAGGCAAGAGAGTCGGCTTTTTGGAATACGCTTGGGACATGGGTAGTTGCGATCCTTGTTCAGCCGATCCCCTTACCCAAGAGGAACTCAAGGAAGCAGGTGTATTTTGGCTAAATGATAATTCTCTAACTAAGCAAACTAAGTTTACACCAATCCTCAAGTTTCCTCCTCCCGCTTTTAACAGTAACGTCTTCATCTCCCGTTTGCATGTCCGCTACACCCGCGACACATTCCCTGAAGACTTGATGTTCCTATCAACTGCTAACCGTGAATTATTCCAAGGGCGTTATGTTTTGCAATATCCATTTGAAGGAGAACTGAAGTGTGAGGCAGGTAAAAAGTACAAACAGTCTTTGCCCAAGCGTTTTGAAGAAGAAGCACAGACTCTAGCTAGATTAACCAACGGGAATATCCAAGATATTCGCAAAAAAATGAAGCTGAGTGTCGGAAATTTCACATCTTCCTTGTGGGAAACTTTCTTGTATAACATTGGATTAGATTGAGGAGAGTAGGGAGTAAGGGGAAAGTTAAAAGCTTAATGCAGTTTCTTTTTCCCCTTTTTCTCCCTGCCCCCTGCCTCCTGCCCCATGCCCCTTTTCCTCTTCCCCAATGACTAAAAATCTTGACGAAAATTTTTTAGACTGTTGTTATACGCAATACTAAGATATTCTTGCTTTCTTCGCCAAGATTCTCATGGTTCAATTTGATGAACAGCTACGCTACTTAGTTAGCGAAGCCTGTGAACACCCGTCTGGAAGTCCTCAGCGTCAAAAGCTGCTCACGCAAATTATTCGCTTGAGTGCAAGTAGACTCTGGAGAGAAAGTACCCCTTATTATCAAGATGCACTACAACAAACTTGGTTGTATTTTTGCCGCAATGTTTGTGAAGGTTTGACAGGTCAAACCTATGACCCCACTTATGGCAGTGTCATTACCTGGCTAAATGCTTACTTAAAACGGAGACTACAAGACTTTTACATTAACCAGAACCGGGAACAAGCCATAACAGTCCCTCTTTGGATTCGTCAGTCTACATCGGGTGGAACAAGTGAAACCATTGATCCTGTAGATAACCTTCCTGCTACCCCCCAACCACCTCCCATTCTGGAAGACTTGGAGATATGGGCTAAGACAGATTCTGAAGGAGAACTGTGCGATACTTACATTAAAGGGCGTCCAGATGTGAATTGTCAGGTATTAATTCTCAAACGCCTACCCCCAGAAGTTAGCTGGAAAGAATTATCTGAAGAATTTGGGCTGTCAATTCCGACATTAAGCAGTTTTTATCAGCGCCAGTGTTTACCACGTTTGCGTAAATTCGCCGAATTACAAGGATTGTTATAAAAATACGTTGTTTCAGGCTTTTCTTATTCTTTTGCGATGCCTACGGCGGTAAACTACGCAAATAGACCATGCTATAGGGGCACAGCATTGCTGCACCCTTACGAAGGATGTGGTCACTTACTTATAGACAAAACCCAATCGCCTAAAAGTTGGTTTACTTTATCGGGTATTTCATCATGGGGACAATGACCGGCTGTTAGGAAATGTTCTCTAAGTTCAGGATAATATTGACGAAACTTCTGAGAACGTTCTCTAGCATTCATCCAAGGGTCAGCTTCTCCCCACAACATCAACAATGGACAAGTTAATTGCTTTAGTAACACATCAACTTTTTCCCCTTGAGGAGTGCTAAAGACTGACACAAATACTTCCATTGCACCAGGATCGTAAGCAGGACGAGCAATTTCTTCTACTAACTGATCTGTAATTGCACTTTTGTCAAGATAAACTTTTTCTAAAGTTTGGCGAATTACCCAACCTTGGCGCACATATTGAAATAACAAAAACTGGGCTAAAGGTTGTTGAAAGATCCATTTAGTGCCGTCACCAAGAAGTTTCTGCAAAGTAGCGGGTTGTTTGGGAGGCTCAATTTCTGATTGTAAAGCTTCCGGCTCAGATGTCGGCTGGCTTTCGCTAAAAGGCCCTGCACTATTGAGCAAAACTAAACCAGCCGCACTGTCGGGACGTTGGGCTGCGACACATAAGCTAGCGTAGCCACCAAGGGAATTACCTGCTAATACTGCTTTTTGACCAATTACTTCACTGATAAAATCATGGAGTTGGTCGCGCCACAAGTCGGCACTATACTGCAATTTCGGTTTTGCCGATCGCCCGAATCCTAAAAGGTCGATCGCAAATACTTCAAAATCTTGACACAATCCTATGATATTCTTGCGCCAATGGTCTGTGGAAGCACCAAATCCATGTACTAAAAGCAAAGGCGGACGTTGCGCTTGCTTCTCTCCCGCACGCACGTAGTAAACGTTGTGCCCGCGCCACTGCCAATATTTACCAGGAATTGGGGTTGTAGAGGGGGCTGTAGTTGCCTGCATGATTCAAAGAATTGTTAAGTAGCTTTTAATAATTGTAGGCTAGTCCAAGGAGTGGGGGAGCAGGGGAGATTGGGGGGAAATCACTAATGATTAATAACTAATAACTAATGACTAAAGAAAGATTAATTACAGGCAAAACTAAGCTATTAGGGGTAATTGGATATCCGGTTGAGCATTCGCTCTCGCCGGTAATGCATAATGCTGCACTTGCTCATTTAGGATTAGATTATGTTTATCTTCCTTTTCCTATAGCACCACAGAATTTAGAAGTAGCGATCGCAGGTTTCGCAGCTATTGATATTGTCGGTTTTAATGTGACAATACCTCATAAACAGGCAATCATGCCTCTGCTTTCAGAAATTACTCCTATTGCTCAAGCTATAGGCGCAGTGAATACTGTTAGTCGCCAAAATAATCAATGGGTAGGGACAAACACAGATATAGAAGGATTTATCGCTCCTTTGCAGACTACGTATAAGCAAGATTGGAGTCAGAAAGTAGCAGTAATTTTAGGTAATGGTGGCGCAGCTAGAGCAGTTGTCGCAGGTTGTCACCAACTAGGTTTTGCGAAAATTCATGTTGTTGGACAGAATGTGCAGAGATTACAGGAATTTGGTAACAGTTGGAATAGTTCACCCATAAGTGAAAATCTACAAGTTCATCAATGGGAAGAATTGCCAAAGCTAATTCCCGAAGCTAATCTGCTGGTAAACACAACCCCCATAGGTATGTATCCCAAGGTTAATGAGTCGCCTTTGAGTGTAGAAGAAATAGCAAATTTACCAAAAGGTGCGATCGCTTACGATTTAATATATATTCCGAAACCGACGCAATTTTTAGAGCAGGCAAAAAAACAAGGCGCAATTGCGATCGATGGATTAGAAATGCTAGTTCAACAAGGAGTAGGAGCATTAAAAATTTGGTGGCAGCAGGAAAGTGTACCTGTAGAAGTGATGCGCCAAGCATTGCAAAAGCATTTAGGTTTAGGTTGATGGAGAAATAATTTGATCGCCCTGCATCGCGGCAGGGTAAACTCAATGCGCGAACACTGACGTTTACCCCATTAATATTGCTAACTAGACTTGATTGTTAGTGGATATTCTTCATGCCGCACCAGTCTAAAAACGCTCAAATCTTGCAACCTTCCCTTTGCTGTGTGATTGTTGGAGGATGCGTTGCGAATTGGGCAGAACGGCAGATGTTAGATTAGACTTACTAAAAAGTACTTTTAATATAGACAATCTAATGAATAAAGATTTTTTAATTGACCAGATAAGGAAGAGAGAAGTTTTTGAAAAAGCTTATGTATATGCCATATCGTACAGAATTACTCATGATTATTACTGTAACTTTATTGAGATAGATTACTATAGGCAAAATAAAGAGAAGTTGTTTAAAGAGATTAAATCATCTCTTGAAAATCCAAATTTATATGATGTAGAAACTGCATTTTCTTACTATCTACCAAAATCAGATATGTTCTTCAGGAGAATGATCTACACTCCATTTAAAGACTTAGTAATTAAATTTATTTTTGTATCTGTATTAGCTGAATTATTGGACTTTACGTTTGTTCAAAATTGCTTTTCATATCGGCTTGAGAGAAATATTGAAAAAAAGAAAAAATCCAAGGGACATTTATATAGGTATTACTATGAAGGTGTTAAAGAATTTATCGCTTGGCAATTAGCACAAGTTGAGAACAGCAGTTGTATGCTGAAAACAGATATATCGTCTTTTTACGATTCTATATCCCACGAATACTTGCTATTAGCGATTTCAAAACAAATTAATATAGGAAAAGACACACCTTTCTTGATTCTTTTTGCTAAAACTTTAAAGTTCAAAATTTGTTACTACTCAATTGTGGATGAGAAACTAAGTGAAACATATAATAGTCAAGGTATACCGATAGGAAATGAAGCAGAGGGATTTATAGCCAATATATTTCTGAAGGAAGCTGATGAAGCATTATTTAATTCGGGTATAAACTTTGGAAGATATGTAGATGATTTCCGTATTTTTACGAAAAGTAAAACTGATGCGGTTAAAGCCTCAATAATATTACAAGAATTTCTTTTAAAGATAGGGGTAAATTTGAACGTTTCTAAAACCAAGGTTATAGAAGCTGAAGAAGAAATAATTAATTTTATTGAAGAGTCAAAGGAAAGTGGAGTTTCTGCAATGCCATTTCAAGAAGAGGAATATGATGAAAGCAAGCAAGAAAAAAAGCTAAATAAAACAGACATAATAAAAGAAATTGATTCAGGCAAAGTAAGTATGTATAAAGAATCATACTATTTAGAACATCAAATAGGATTTTTAAAAATAGAAGATATTAATAATGAAGATAAAGCAAAACAGTTTGGTAAGTTTTTAAATGAAATTCCATTAGGTATAGAGCTAGAAACTCAAATATTTGGTGAGCATATAGAATGGCTTTACCAATTATCTAAAATATATCCAAAACATGGAAAATTATACTCTTGGTTATTTGTAAAGTTTTTATCTCAAGATTATAGTGATGATGTCCAAAGGATTAGCCTTAAATATCTTTTCGCTGTATTTGATGATCAGCTTGTCAATACATTTATCAAGACTAGAATCATTCATCATCTAGTTAAGCCACGAAAGGGGGCATTAACGTATATAGAAAGAATATCAGCAAGAAAAAATTTAAGAGAGAGGATTATTGAACATATAACTAAGTTAATGAGAATCACCTGTATTGCATTGCAATTAAATTGTATATATGCTTACTATTTGCTTTTCAAAGATCATCGATATGTGGAAGATTTTGTATCGAAAAGCTTAAAACGTCCAATACCAGAACCAATTCAAAATGCTGTTTATCAAATTGGAACTTTATGTTTCCAAGGCTCTTCAAGGTTAGTTTATTTTGAAGAAATTTTGGAAGAGAGTGAAATAGAATATGAATCTAAAAGTATTATTTTTCAGTGAAATAGACACGTTAAAAGTCAATTTCTGGATCAGGAGATTCATAAATAATAAGAAAGCTTTTTGCTCTTGTTGCTCCGATATATTTATTTGCAATATCCCACCTACTTGGAATTAATGTTTTCGCCTTCTCAAAGAATAGGATTATCACATCACTTTCTAACCCTTTATACATCCCTACATTTGACCACTGAAGAGTATTTGGCTCTTTATTAGAAAATGAATACTGCTTGAGATGAAAACGATTGATATGCGAATAATCTGAAAGTATGGACTTAGCCAGTGGATACATATCAGTTAATATAACAATTTGGCTAGGAATAAGATTCTCTTTATCAATTAAATTTAGAATATCTTCTTCTAACATCCTAAATATTTTATTCGTATCTTGGTATAGTCGTTCTATAACATTCCTTCCTTCAATAGACGAACTCTTTATTGGATGATTACAGGATACAAATGGCTTCGCATACTTGAATATTTTGTCAGTATTTCGACAGTTCTTATCCAAAACATTTGGGATTACCTCAAGTGCAAACTTATTTGCATTCTTTGAAATATTTTGATTACTGTCTTGAAAAATATAGAATATTCCATCATTTGGAATAAACTTGCTTAAGTCATTAATTTCCTGATGCTCAAAGTCTTGTCCTTCATCAACAATAATTGCTGTAAATTCAAATTTTACCTTATAATTTTTTGCCTTTACTTCTTCATAGCTATAAACTACGCAGTACCCTGATTGGATTTCATGTTGTAATGATGCTATAAGATATAGTGAAAGATTATTAGATTTACAAATTACTAGTGTTTTTATCTTATGTTGACACAACCTTCTAGCTTTTTCTATTGCTAATTGAGTCTTCCCTGAACCAGCGCATCCTAGAATTATGCATTTAGAATGATGATACAAGTGATCCAAAATATTGAATTGTTGCTCGGTTAATTGAAATATCTGTTGATGTATTTCACCAATATCATTGGCGATATATTTTTTAAACTGACTACTTGGAGATATGAGGTCAACAATTTTTTCTGTCCGATTATTTCCAATTTTTGTAACTTTTCCCTTCGCGTAGTAACTGAAAACAGACGAAATCCAGCTATTAACATTTTTTATTTGAGGACGTAAGAGTAATATTTCTTGTGGTGCTTCAGAAGGGAGTCCATTTATAACCTCATCGACATCAGGGAAAACAACACATTGTCCAATACAAAAATCTTGCAATAAAAATTCGCTGTGCTTACTAAGAAAATCCCGAAATTTGTACCTAATCTGTCTAGCTTGCTCAAAGGGAGATATTTTCATCCTATTTTCATTTTGATGCCAAGCCTTATCAACAGAATCATATCTTATCTGTCCTCCTTTAGCTTCTACTATGAGTATTCCTTTATCAGGATGAATAATTATAAAGTCAGCTTCTCTATCTTGAACAACATATTTGATATGCTGCCACCATGCTCCATGAAAAACAATATAATCATCACCAAGTTCTTTTGCAAAAATTTGAAATAGCTTCTTTTTAGCATTGCTTTTTGTTGTTGGCGATAACTTTTCAGGAATCATTCTTGCCATAATTATTCACTTACGATTTAGGAAAATTGCCTCCTTCGCTATATTAGTCTGTACATTATCATTTAGTCATTATTTGTGTTACATTACGACAACAATCTAATAGAATCCTAATCAAGCTTTATCATAGTATTGCGAGTGCAGAAAAAATAAAGTAAAAATATAAAGCTGTATGACAATGAACTGAAGGATCATCGAATGCAACCAGCAAAACTGGCGTGATCATAGTATGTTTTAACCTTATGTAGCATCCTTACAGAATAGATCATGTCATTTATTTCGTCTATGTTCTCCAAACCAAAAACATTTTTATCATGGCTTGCATTATTACTAAGTTTTACAAGCCTATTTCTTAGTTCTTGGATTCTTCTTCCGGCTCCAAATATGTTTTTACTCACCCTCGCAGTAGGAGCGCCAGAAGTCAGCCCTTGGTTATTGTTATTAAATTTACTCTCTTTATTGCTTGCTTTTTTCTACATCCGTCGCCGTAAATTACAACGTTTAGCTTGTATTTTCAGCTTAATAGGATTGCTAATTTCTGCATGGGTGCTAGTGAATATCCCACAAACTCAAATGCAGATGTCTAAAGCGATGAAGCAAGGTTTAGGAGCAAATTATCTAGAGCAAATTCCAGCCCAAGTAAGGGCAAGGATGCAAACCCATCCCTTTGATTTAGTTAATTCCTTCCGGGGTATTGCACTAGCTAAAACGCGTCATCAAAAAGATATTGTTTTTGCTTCTCCTGCGGGAGTGCCTTTAAAAATGGAAGTCTACCAACCCTCAGAGGTAGGTAAATATCCAGCAGTGGTAGTAATTTATGGTGGAGCTTGGCAATATGGCAACCCTCATGCAAACTCCGAGTTTAATCAATATATCGCTCATCAGGGATATACGGTATTTGCGATCGCTTATCGACATGCACCTAAATATCAGTTTCCATCTCAGTTAGATGATGTGCGTACAGCCTTAAATTTTATTCGCAAACATGCAGCAGAATATGAAGCTGATCCAGAACGTATGGTACTTTTAGGGCGTTCTGCGGGAGCGCACTTAGCAATGTTAGCGGCTTATCAACCAGATGCACCACCTATTCGTGGTGTGGTGAACTATTACGGGCCTGTTAATTTAACGGAGGGATACAAAACACCACCAAATCCCGATCCTATTAACACCCGCGCTGTTTTAAAAGCATTTCTCGGTGGTTCTTTAGAAGAATTGCCTAATCAATATGAAATTGCTTCACCGATAAATTATCTGACGCACCCTCTACCACCAACTTTATTAATTTACGGCAGTCGTGACCATTTAGTAGAAGCACGATTTGGTAGACAAATGTATGAACGTTTACATGATTCTGGTAATACTGCGGTTTTTCTAGAGATTCCTTGGGCAGAACACGCTTTTGATGCTGTCTTCAACGGTGTGAGCAATCAATTAGCGTTATATTATACTGAAAGATTTTTGGCTTGGGCGTTGTTTAAGCAATAAGACTTGTCGAAGTTCATCAAACGTTTTAATCACATCTCATCCTTGCAAAACTTTAGCAGCAGTTAACTGGAGATTAGCAAAAATTGAAGAGACAATCGCACTTTCTCCCTGATAAACTCGCTCATCATAAAATCCCTCTACCCATTCTAAAACCGTCACCTTCTGGGCGATAGGATCAACAATCCAATACTCAGCAATTCCCCGCGCCGCATACTCCGAACGCTTATAACGATAATCCCGATTTTCCTGATTTGGACTCACCCTTACGGGTTCGTCAGTTGCTTCAACGCGGGGAACCCGCGCAACGCACTGACTCACCACCTCAACCACCAACAACGGCGGCGGCATATCCATCAAAATTATAGATCGTGTAGCTCCTTGCATTACCTTGGCTAACTCCTCAGAATACACCACCAAATCAGGCACACGTACCCCTACCTGTCGGCTATGCACAGCTACCTCTGCCTTCATCCGCAACTGATAAGATGGAATTCCCAGTTGCAAGAAACAAGTAACTAAAAACATCGCTATCCGTTGATTAATATCACTTTCTGAAGGCATGGGTGTTAGTTCACCATTTTCTAATTCATATAAAGTATCCGTCCCATCGTCATAAGAAAGGAATTCTTCAAAGGTCATCTTTTTAGGGGCTGCAACTGTCATTGCTTTTTCTCCCATAGTTAGCTTGTATTGATTATTTTAACAATGCCTCTAATTTCTCCATCCCCTGTTAAATCTCAGCGTCGAATGCTTTAACAGTGACATGAGCAAGCAGGGGGAGAGGAATAGTTAAGTGTGTTTACGGACATTTTAATAGTAAAAAATACTAGATTTTCTCTTTACTCCTCCTGCTCCGCCTTTAGTAGCTTGACGAGAAGTGGAACGTTCGGTTGGCAACGACGTAACATAAACCTTTGAACTTTACAAGCGTGCCATTCGGCTCATTAATGGAGTTCAAAGCCTCCTAACTCCTAATTTCTAACTATTTCTGCGGCCACCGCCAGTTATAGCGATTCCATTCATAGATGCCTTGAATTTCATACTCAGAGCCGTTGAAGAACCGGACGATGCAGTTAGTAGAGGTATCATCACCGTTGCTAATTTCCTCGACCTTGATCACCATACAGGGAAACCATTCGCGCTTACAAGGGCCATCTTCTTGCACCCATTCCCATAGTGCATTGGAAACTTCAATGCGATCGCCTACTCTTAGTTTTAGTGCATCCTCAAAATAAGAATACTTATCAAAATGATATGACTCTACACGATTGAGCCACTGTAAACCATAACGTTGCCGAATAAATTGTACTGTTCCAGAGTCATTTTGCAGTAGCCAGTCGTTGAGTAATTGCACTTTCCAAGTGCGGTTGCGTTGTTCTTCATCCTTAACAAATTGTAAAAATGCTTCTAACTCCTCTGGGGTAAGTTCATCTAAGGGATTAGCAATAGCTGATGCTTTAGAGTTAGAATTTCCCTGAATTTGCTCCACGACTTGCAGTAATATCTCTTTTTGCGTGTCAGTGAGAGGACAGCTTGCTGCATCACAATCATTAAAGGCTGCGAGCATAGATGCTTCAATCTCATCTGGAGTCATAAGTTAATAGCAATTGAGGGTTATTTCCCTAATTATTACAAACCTTAAATTAAAGTCTTCAATCCCTTGTAGTGAAATTCAGGTAAGCTGAGATTATAAGTTACATATTGTAAGATTAAGCCACGGAGTCTTTTATGCGCTTGCGCTCACTCACGGTCGTTTTTATTTCCTGTTTCATCACCTTTCTATCGTGGGTGAGCATTCCCCCTGCTGTAGCATTGACACAGATTAGATTATTTGATGTTTCTTATAAAGATTGTCCACCAGAACTAGCACAAGGGGCTGTTATCAGTAGTGGTAGTGCGGCTGCTAATTGTTTCCTTGTCTTTGGCAAAGCAGAAAATGGCACTTATAAAACAGTCTACGACGCAGATATTTTTGGACGCATCTATGATGCTAACAATGACTCGGTAATGCAAAACCGCACTCGCTTAGGTTCTATTGCTGAGGTTCCACCAGGTATTAGCGATTTTGAATTGAGAATTTCTGTACCTGCGAATCAGCCTACTCCATTGAAGCTGAAGCAGTTTAAAGCAGCCGGATTTAGCGGCCAAGTGCGTAAGTAATACCAATCTTGGATTTGAGATTGACTTATTTACCATTGTGCCGAAAATCTAACTTACCCAGATTTCCACAAAGCAATCAACTAAACAACAAGCGCAGATTTCTTATCTTCCTTTGCGTACCTCTGCGCTTCCCTCCGCGTCCCTCTGCGTTAAAAAACAATCTCCTCCCTCATCCTCTCTTCCAGCACATCCAACAACCCATCCACATCCTTCCCAACTTCCTCAAAGCAAATCGGTGGCGCTGGTTCCGGTGCAAACTGAATTAACTTAATTTCCCCCTTCCCAATCCCAATCATCACAACTTCCACTTCCGGCTTGTGATTCTCCACAATTCCCAAAATTTCCTGAAGCCGATTTTCAACTCTAATATTTAAATTCTCTATCTGCTCTTTCGGACAATAAACAAAATGCGGCGTTGGTTGCAAATCAATACCAATAGTACCCTGACTGTCACCATTTGCTAACCACAATCCCCAAAACAGCGCCGCCAATTCCTGCTGATTTGCTTTCACAAATTTATCCAACTGGCGACGCCACTTAGTATCACCTGATTCTGGTTGACTATTACCAAAAAACATAAATAATTCGTAATGAAGACACAGACAATAGGCGCAACTTATCTCAAACCTGACTGTACACGCCAGAGGCCGGAATAAATACCGTCTTTCTCCAGCAGTTGCTCATGGGTTCCCGACTCTACTAATTTCCCATGTTCCATGACATAAATGCAATCGGCATTGCGGATAGTGGAAAGACGATGAGCGATCGCAATTGTAGTTCTATCTACTGTAATCCGTTCGAGCGATCGCTGGATTGCTGCTTCTGTCTCATTATCAACTGCTGAGGTAGCTTCATCTAAAATTAGAATGGGTGGATTTTTTAATACTGCACGAGCGATCGCAATCCGTTGTCTTTGTCCACCAGATAACTTTTGTCCTCTTTCCCCCACAATTGTCTCATAACCTTGGGGCAGATCAATAATAAAATCATGCGCCTCGGCTATCTTCGCCGCCGTGATAATTTCTTGCTCTGTATTCTCAAAGCTACCATAAGCAATATTCTCTGCTACAGTGCCATGAAATAGAAAGACATCTTGACTCACCAAACCAATACAACGGCGTAAATCTTTTAAATTCAAACTTTGCAAGTCAATGCCATCAAGAGTAATGCTTCCTGTTTGCACCTCGTATAACCGTAACAAAAGTTTAACTAAAGTGCTTTTACCAGAACCAGTTGAACCGACAATTGCAATGGTTTTTCCCGCCGGAATATCCAAAGACAGATTTTTAATTACTGGAAATCTATCTTTATAGGCAAAATAAACATTTTTAAATTGCACTTCACCGCGCACTTCATTTACAGGTAACGATACATTACCTGTATGAATAGCGATAGGAGTATCCAACAAATTCATGACTCGATTAGTAGAAGCCATTGCTCGTTGATATTGGTCAAATGTTTCGCCTAATCTAGTTAAAGGCCACAGCAATCGCTGGATTAAAAACACTAATACGCTGTAAGTACCTACAGACATTTTTCCAGAAACTGCTGCCATCCCGCCATATAAAAGTAATGCTGTGAAACCCACTAAAATTAGCATCCGAATTAATGGCACAAAAGCAGCAGAAAGAGTAATTGCTTTCGAGTTACTCCGGCGATAAGCTTCACTATCTAATTCCAGACGATAAGCTTCATAAGCTTCGGCGGTGAAACTTTTAATAGTAGTAATTCCGCTAATATTGTTTGACAAACGCGAATTGAGGAAACCTACTTTTTCGCGCACATCAGCGTAACGAGGTACAAGTAGTCGTTGATAAGCAAAGGAACCCCAGAGGATAAATGGCATCGGTGATAAAGCCATCCATGCTACACTAGGAGCCAAAATAAAGAAAGCAGCACCAATAATTAAAACAGTTGCAGAAACTTGGATAATATCATTCGCTCCTCCATCCAAAAACCGCTCTAATTGATTAATATCATCGCTGAGGATAGACATTAAACCGCCAGTACTGCGTTCTTCAAAATAAGCTAATTCCAACTCTTGCAAATGTTTGTATGCATCCAAACGCAAGTCATGCTGAATATTTTGAGCCAAATTCCGCCAAAGTCGAGCGTAGGCGTACTCAAAAATAGATTCTAGTATCCAAATGATGACGGTGAGGAAGGAAATAATCAAAAATTGTTGAAAGACATCGCGTACCCCTAACTGGGCAATTATGGAATCCTGCTTCTTGACTACCACATCCACTGCGACGCCAATTAAGCCGGGTGGTGCCAAGTCGAAAAATTTATTGAGGGTAGAATAAGTAGTCGCCAGCCAAATTTGTTTACGATACTGGTGTCCATACTCAAGCAAGCGCTGGAGAGGATGCGTTGAATGTTTACGCTTTCTTGATGCCCGGAGAGATTTTAATACAGTAGCCACAGGTTTTTGCGGTTTATTTTAATATAACGAGAATTACTTTCACTATTAGGACTTTCCAACAAATTAGAAGGAATTGCTCTACTATTACCAGCGAATCTACTGTAATTTATTGGTGCGATCGCTCGATTGCCGCTTCTATTTTATTATCTACCGTGAAGGTCTTTACCAATGCCCCAAGTATTCCCAAGCGTATTCATCCTACTCGCCCAAAGGTTGATGTTTATTTTATAGGATTATGAAAAGAATATGAGCATATTTTATGGCAAGGTAAATGACTCCACCAGAAAACAAACCTAGTTTACCAGAGGTTCACCGCAGTATTAGAATCCCTAATAGCAAAGGCTTTTGGCGCAAGATGATGGCTTATACAGGGCCAGGATATCTGGTTTCAGTCGGATATATTGATCCTGGAAATTGGGCAACAGACATCGCTGGGGGGTCAAAATTTGGGTACACTCTGTTAACAGTGATCCTGTTGTCGAACCTGATGGCGGTATTACTCCAATCATTATGTGTACGTTTAGGAGTTGCTACAGGACGAGATTTGGCACAGGCTTGTCGGGACTATTTTAGCCGAAGGGTAAGCTTTTGTTTATGGGTACTGTGTGAAATTGCGATCGCAGCTTGCGATTTAGCAGAACTACTAGGAAGTGCGATCGCGCTACAACTTTTATTTGGTATTCCCTTAGTGTGGGGTGTTTGCATCACAGCACTGGATGTTCTGGTATTGTTATTCTTGCAACATAAAGGCTTTCGCTATACAGAAGCCCTGGTAATAATGCTGGTAGCAACAGTAGGCATCTGTTTTACAACAGAAATTCTGTTTTCCCGCCCTGATATGGGGGGAATTTTATTAGGATATCTGCCTAAAAAAGATATTTTACAGAATTCAGAAATGCTCTACATAGCTATCGGCATTTTAGGGGCAACAGTAATGCCTCACAACTTATATTTACATTCCTCAATTGTCCAAACTCGTAATTGGCAACCTAACACTCAAAAAAGATGGGAAGCAATTAAATTTGGGACAATTGATTCAACTTTTGCTTTATCACTAGCACTGTTTATAAATTCAGCAATTTTAATTGTGTCTGCTGCCACATTTCATTTTTCTGGTAATCAGAATGTGGCAGAAATTCAAGATGCTTATAAATTACTTACACCATTGTTAGGAGTTAGTGCTGCTAGTGCTGTTTTTGGCATTGCCTTACTTGCTTCTGGGCAAAGTTCAACGCTAACTGCAACTCTAGCAGGACAAATTGTTATGGAAGGCTTTTTGCAATTTCGCTTTCCGTCTTGGTTACGCCGTTTAATAACCCGTTTGCTTGCTATTATTCCAGCGTTAATTACAATCATTGTTTTTGGTGAAAATAGTACAAGTAAGCTCATAGTTTTTAGTCAAGTTATCCTTA
The DNA here is from genome assembly GCF_034531135.2 of Nostoc sp. CmiVER01. NCBI lineage: Bacteria > Bacillati > Cyanobacteriota > Cyanophyceae > Nostocales > Nostocaceae > Nostoc > Nostoc sp. CmiVER01. The sequence continues at coordinate 176,074 of NZ_JAVRBU020000003.1, read as the reverse complement.
GCTTACAGCTACCCTTTGCAGTGATCCCATTGGTGATGTTTACGAGTAATCGCCATTTGATGGGTGAGTTTGTGAATCCTTTGTGGTTAAAATCTTTAGCCTGGTTAGTTACTATTATTATCGTTGGCTTAAATGTTTGGTTGCTATTACAAAGTATCTTGGGATCTGGAGTTTAGGTTAAGTAATGTAAAATAACCCAGCACTGCTGAGTTAATAAAAGATTGCTGAAAATATGAAAAACTTCACCTACACGGTTGCGATCGCTTGCTGTAGTATTAGCCTAAATGACTTTAAAGATCAACAAAAATGAGCATTATCGTCTTCGGCAGCATAAATATAGATTTGGTAGCAACAGCACCCCGCTTGCCAGTCGCCGGAGAAACATTGTTAGGAGAAGAATTTTTTAAGGTTTCAGGAGGCAAAGGAGCCAATCAAGCTGTAGCATTAGCAAAATTGGGAATTCCTACTCAAATGGTGGGGCGTGTAGGTGCAGACGATTTTGGTGGGGAACTTATTAACAATTTACAAGCATCTGGTGTGCAGATTGAGAATATTTTCGTGGATGAGACTGTTAGTTCTGGAGTCGCCATCATCGCCGTGAATCATGCTGGTGAAAATCAAATTATTGTAATTCCTGGCGCAAATGGTTGTATCAATCAAGAAGATGTAGAACGATTGTCTCATTTATTACCAGAAGCGACAGCACTGCTTTTACAATTAGAAATTCCGATTAATGCTGTGGTTGCAGCAGCTAAAGCCGCAAGAAAAACTAAAATAACGGTAATTCTCGACCCTGCACCCGCACAATCTAATTTGCCAGATGAACTTTACCCATTAGTGGACATTATTACACCAAATGAAGTTGAAGCAGCGCAATTAGTGGGTTTTGCTGTGGATGGAGAAGAACTTGCAGCCAAAGCAGCTGAAGTTTTATTACAACGAGGTGTGAAATGTGCGATCGTTAAACTGGGTGCTAAAGGTGTTTTTTGTGCCACTGCTGAGGAAAAGTTTTTTGTACCAGCGTTTCCAGTTCATGCAGTTGACACAGTAGCTGCTGGCGATGCTTTTAACGGCGGTTTGACGGCGGCACTTTTTGGAGGACTTTCTTTACATCAAGCAGTTGTTTGGGGTGCAGCAGCCGGTGCTTTGGCAACAACAAAACCAGGCGCACAAACTTCGTTACCCGATAGATTTACATTTGATACGTTTCTTAGGGAAACAGTTGGGAGTAGCTAAAGATAAGGGAGATGCATCTGTGAGGGATTAATAAGAAGCCCTCAATGTCAGATGAGGGCTTGGCATTTTGGAAGCATCCACTTTTAGCAAATCAGCTTTTTTAGACCAACCATATAGTAAGGTTTTTGGCATCAAACAATTATGTTTCTTCCAAAAGTGGATACTCGCAGCATTTTTTGCTATGGGACTCCGATTTGATTTTTGAAATCCATGTAAGGTGTGTTAGCGCAGAAAGTATAATACGATTTTGGGGTTTTGGCGCGTTATGCTCCACTAACACACTCTACAAGAATAGTTAAATTTATACATCGGCTCAATCCCTTCTAGCTACGAGCAAGGGTAATTTGGGCAGCGTCAAAGTCTTGTAGCCGAGTCATGTTTCCACTATTCTTATCTATGCTATATACAGCATTTGGTGTCTCATACCTCTGCGCTCCAAATGCTAGAAGTTGACCTGCTCTGGAGCAAACCAAGCTTTGTAAGCCATTATTCCATGCTCTACCATTAAGTTTCAATTGTGCCAATCGGATCGGGCTTTTTTGATTTGAGTCTAGCTGCACCAAAGTTGTATCGCCATTTAATCCAACTAAAGATGTATAGAGTTTTCCATCTGGACACTGTGCTAGATTACTGGCTCGCTCATCCTTCGGAAATTTAACCCTACTAATAGTACTGATTTCTCCTGTTTGAATGTCAATATCTACTAATATAATCGGCGGTGTACCGTTCTTTTTATTTACTAAACCGATGAGTCGCCCATCATTAGTCCCTAGCAAGCTTCCAAGCTGTTGATTTGGTTTAAGTCCTGAGATTGTCAAAGTTTTTACAGGCGTACTCAAAAATGTAATGCGAGTAGGTGTCGCCTGTTTCCTAGCAATGGTAACAGGAGTAGCGGCTACAACAAGTGTGCCATCGCTTAAAGAAGTGAAGCCACTCAATGTCTCATTAGTCTCTACTAAAGGTTTAACCTGATTGGAAGCTTGATTGGGAGACTGATTGACAACTACGCCATTCGTTAAAGAACCGAGGTTACTCAATATATCATCGACCTTTCCTAAAGCTGTATCAATCTGGGCAATTGTGCCATCGCTTAAAACAGAGAAGCTGGTCAATGTGTCATTAGACTGTACTAAAGCTGTACCGCTCTCGGCAAGTATTTGAGTAACTACTGGACTTAGAAGCTGAACCTTTCCTGTATTTAAGGCTTGCAAAATAAAGGAGTCTAAAACAAGTCCTAGCCCTAAAGGCTTAATATCTGTGGGTACAACGTTTGCGGTAATGCTATTTAATTCAGTGGTATCTACTTCTGGACTAACCGTTTGGTCTGTGCTGATGATAGAGCCAGAACCTATACCTACAATTTTGTAACTTGGTGTTTGCGCCAAGGTTTTGTTGCTTAGATAACTAAACCCCGATACTATAGTTCCACCAAGTACCAACTGGCCAAACTGCCGACGTGATAGCTTGAAGCTCATATTTCCCTTCCTAGAATTAATGACTTTTATTAAGTAGCAGTGTATTGAACGTAAACGGGTAAAGTTATGAGATTCGCGTCCAGGTTGCTACTGAGGGTGTTCCATTGTTGTCGCTAATAAAAAGCATGTACCAGCCTGGTACTGCTATGTTTCGATTAGTTGCTAGCGTGACATTTAGAGAAGTAGAGTTCCTAGAATTAATCCGCACATCCACTAACCTTTGTTCTGTATCGCAGGAATGAGTGGTTGCCATTGGTTTAATTAGACTAACCCATTTAATATTGCCAGCCTGAGGTGTTTGAATTGTAAATTGTTGTCCGTAGGTCAATTTTTCAGGAGCGCTCTGAATAATTGGGCGCGATCGCGACATATACGCAGGACTGTAGATTTCTAATCGCAGTTCATTGATCCTTCGGTTAGGATTACCTCCTGCTGTGACGACTCTACCATCTGGTAGGAGCAAGGCCACTGAGTGATATACACGAGGGACATTTTGTTTAGCTACTACTGTCCAGGTATTTGTAGCTGGATTGTAGATTTCTGCTGGCAGCATTGATTGTCTTATGTCCTCCTCCATTTTGCTACCATTGCAAACAAATACTGTGCGATCAGGTAACAAAACTGCACTCAGATGCATTCGAGCATAGTTTAGAGGTTTTGCTGCTACATAAGTTGGGTTAGTAGCTTTTAAATCTACAATATTTACCCGGTTTGTTGCCGTATTACCACTACCCCCACCGAGAATCATCACTTTTTGGTCTTGTGCAGGTGGTAAAAGCACACTAGTAGCTTGATTTCCGAAGGCTGGGTCTTGCAGCCCTGGCACCACTTTTTCTGTAATGGATTCTGTGAATGTCCCTGGCAGGGTTAGTATAGTTGGCGCTACTCCATTGTTACCGCCCATCTGGGCACCTGAATAAAAAAGCTTTCCACCATCGAGTAGAAACAGATTTGCGTATGCCGGATAGGGACGAGTTGTTGGAAAAGCGTTCCAACCATTTGGAAAGTAATATGAATAAATTTCTGGTTGTTTGTTGAGCTTGCCATCTTTATCTGGCCCAGATATTGCAAAGACCCGACCGCTACCTAGTGTTAACAAAGTAGGATACCAGCGACCATTATTCATTGGTAGTATCTTGAACCATCTCTCGTTAATAGGATCAAATATCAGAGCAGCAGGTGAACCATAAAATGGGTCATAGCGCAAAGTTCCACCCGCAACCAATAACCCACCATCAGGTCGGAAGGAATGACCAGCGCAAAAAAGATCAATAGGCTGATTATTACTATCTAATGGAGCCTTTTGACTGGTAAAGGTTCCTTCGTTCACATCCCAAACTACACTGTCATAGGGAGTATTTAACCGACTGGGATCATTACCTGAACCGCAGAAAAAGAATATTTTACCAGTACGAAGTAAAGCGGCATGTATAGGCAGGATTGGAGCACTATACGGCAATACTTGCCATTTGTCTGTGGTAGTAGCCTGAGCGATGAAAGTCCCTAAATCCGTTTCCTCTAGAAGGTTAGGGTTGTTATGAGATTGAGTCACTTTATTTACAATTCTTCCTACGTAAGTTTTATGTTTTTGTTCTTCGTCTTAGTAACTGATTCCTAAAATTATATCTATACTTTGTAGGTTTTTCTAATGTTAAGATGTTATGTTTTTTATAACAAGATTAAGTAAATACCGATTTTTTATTAGTAATTACGCTGTCAATTTTACCTGCTAATGAGTATCTAATTAAGCCTTGCACTGTGTTTTTTCGGAAAGGATGAACCACACTTTTGAATTTGATGTGGATACCTTTCAGGGCTTGGCATTGAGCATCACTAGTTCAAAAATTGTGTTTTTGACCTTCGATTTGTAACTAGTTTTGAAAACTCAGGTGTTGTACATTTAATTTGCACAACTAAAGGGACAAAATGTTTACCCTACAAGAGATTGGTTTTTTAGAGGATGCAAATAAAAAAAATTTTAGGTTATTTTGTATTCAAAGAAAAAGAATAAGATAGAATTTAAATTACAAGTATAATACAACACTTAATACATAATTAATAAAATTTAGAGGATTGCAAGCGATCGCTAGGCTTTGCCTACGCAAATTTGAGACAATTAGCTGAGAGATTTTAGCCATGAGCATGATACAAAGTACAGCCAAAGCGTAGTAAAGTAAAGTAGTAAAGCTCAAAGTGGGTTGTAAAAGTCGAAACCTACTTAGTAGAAACAGTGGTAACGTCAATCGCTCTCAAAGCAAGATTGTCGTCATGAGCAACTCAACTCCAATGAATAACGAGAAAAATCTTTCTAAGAAAAAAGGCAGGACACTACCTCCCAAGCTGATCATCTGGCTGGGAAAGTTTGTCTGGACGACTATGTGGCGGATCATGATGTCAAAGCTGGCTCCTAGCAATCAGTCGGGAGCTTATGTTCGTCCTAATAGCCAGTTTCGGAAGTTCATTGGTACAGAAGCAGGTAATCCACACCCACCAGCAGCAGGGCGCTACAAACTCTATGTTGGGCTGGGGTGTCCTTGGGCGCACCGAACCCTAGTCGTGCGATCGCTCAAAAAACTCGAAGCGGTAATATCAGTATGTATCGTCTCTCCTTCTCCTCTTGAAGGCGGTTGGATATTCAGCGAGGAAGAAGAAGGTTGTCGCACACTAGCTGAATTTTATCAGATGGCAGAACCTGGTTACAGTGGACGCTCTACAGTTCCAATATTATGGGATAACCAAACAAAAACCATCGTTAACAATGAAAGTTCAGAAATTATCGTCATGCTGAACTCTGAATTTAACGAGTTCGCCAACAATCCCACGCTTGATCTTTATCCAGAAGCACTCAAAGAAAAGATTGATTGGTGGAATGAAAAGATTTATCACGCGGTAAATAATGGTGTGTATCGCTGCGGCTTTGCCCAAAGCCAAGAAGCATACAATCAAGCCTGTAATGAACTGTTTACAACTCTCGATGAGATTGACATTGCATTACAAACTAGTCGATATCTGTGTGGGGATAATCTCACCCTAGCAGATGTTCGTTTATTTACGACGTTATTTCGGTTTGATAGTGCCTACTATGGATTGTTTAAGTGCAATAGGCAGCGAATTCGAGACTATCAGAACTTGGGAGCTTATTTGCGTGATTTATATCAGCTTCCAGGTGTTGCTGACACCTGCGATGTAGAAAGTGTGAAGCGGGACTACTACGGGAACCTATTCCCACTCAACCCGGGCGGGATAATACCCGATGGGCCTGATATGTCTTATCTTTATCAACCATCTGGGCGCGATCGCATTGGTAAAATCAATGCTCCATAAGGTAGATTGAGAACTGATACCTCGATAGCTGCATTCTGGAGTTGATGAATCGTGAACCAGATTAATCGAGTTGCAATTGTCGGTGGAACTCATGGCAATGAATTTACAGGAGCCTACCTGATCCAAAAATTTTCTCAGTTTCCCGACTTGATTACTAGACAAAGTTTTGAGACAGTGACTCTGTTAGCAAATCCTAACGCTTTTGCGGCAAGGAGGCGATATGTAGAGAAAGATTTAAATCGTTCTTTTCTCAAGCAAGATTTACAAGATCCAACTCTGAGCAGTTACGAAGAATTGCAAGCCAAATCAATCCAGCAGACTCTAGCATCAAACAAAGATAAGCAAGCAGATTTTATTTTAGACTTACACAGCAGTACAGCTAATATGGGTTTGACAATTATTTTGGTAAACAGTCATCCCTTAAACTTGAAATTGGCTGCTTACCTGAGCCAGATTAATCCTTTAGTTAGGGTTTATCGCTGCTCTTTTAAATCAATTGAAGAAAACCCATTTGTAATTTCTCTGTGTGAATTAGGCTTTGCGATCGAGGTTGGCCCTATTGCCCAAGGGCTTTTAAAAGCGACGTTATTCCAACAAACAGAAGAACTTGTTTATGCAGTTCTGGACTATCTAGAACGGTTTAACCAGGGGGAAATTCCATCAACTAACGAAACGTTGATTCTATATGACCATTTATCAGTTGTGGACTATCCAAAACAACAGGATGGCACAATCTTTGGAATGATTCATCCAGACCTTCAGGATAAGGATTATCAAGCCTTAAACCCAGGAGAACCAATTTTTATAACCTTTGACGATAAGACAATTCTTTATGAGGGAGCATCTACCGTTTGGCCAATTTTTATTAATGAGGCAGCTTATTACGAAAAGGGAATTGCAATGTGTTTCACCCAGAAGCAGCAAATAAATATCTAGATGTGCAGAGGATTTGTAGTACGCTCGCTTTTTCTTAAAAGTGATGATAAAAATTGAGCATCCAAATCATCAATTATTTATATATATAAAGCATTGCTAAAACTTACTTATATATATGTTTACATATTTCCTGGTTATGATATATTGATGACCAGCAATTATATATCAGGGTAAAAAATTGTCCGAAAGGCTGATCAAGGCGAGATTAAAGGGGCGCTGAGTCGAAGTAGAAAACTTGATCGGTAAAACCCAAATATAACATTATATTTACGCTTAAAAATAATGAATATCAAGCGGCAAGGAAACAAACCAATAGCCAGTCTTTCTTTAGACTTGGATAATGTTTGGTCTTTTCTAAAAAATCAGGGCGCTCCAGGTTGGGAGACTTTTCCATCTTACTTGGATATTGCAGTCCCTCGTTTCTTAGATATTTTTCAGCAATGGGATTTGACAATCACAGTCTTCATTGTCGGTCAAGATGCAGCGCTAGAAAAGAACACCAAGGCATTACAAGCGATCGCTACTGCCGGTCACGAAATAGGAAATCATTCATTTTACCACGATCCTTGGCTACATCTCTATTCAGAGGATGAGATTGAAGAAGAGGTGGCCTTAGCCGAACAACATATCAAACGCGTCACTCATCACCATCCTATTGGCTTCCGGGGGCCTGGATACAGTTTTTCTCCTGCGGTATTGAAAGTCTTAGCACGACGAGGATATGAGTATGATGCTTCGACTTTTCCCACATTTTTGGGGCCTATCGCCCGAGCATATTATTTGATGACTTGTAAACTGAGCAAAGAAGAACGCAAGAAACGGGAAGCCCTTTTTGGTGGTTTCAAAGAGGGTTTACAGCCTCTAAAACCTTACCAGTGGAAGATGGGTAAGGATAGACTCACAGAAATTCCTGTTACCACCATGCCAATTTTTAAGGTGCCAATTCACTTTAGTTACATAATGTATCTGAGTACATTTTCTTCGGAAGTGGCATTACTCTACCTGCGAATTGCCCTGTGGCTGTGTAAACTTACCCGTGTACAGCCTTCTTTGCTATTCCATCCTACAGACTTTGTAAGTCAAGAAGATGTGCCAGAGCTATCATTCTTCCCTGGAATGAGCCTTCCCACCTATAAAAAGCTGGCAATAGTCAACAAAAGTTTAGAACTTATATCCAGTCAGTTTAATGTTTTGACTGTTGGACAACACGCCAAATCCTTAGCCAGCGCTCGTCAACTGCCTGTATTAGTGCCTCAAAAAAGGTAAAAATATGAGCTATGGGATTGATAAGTTCAATTTGTATCCTTCATTACAAATAAAATTAACCTCGATCTATTTTTGAAAAGGAGAAAATAATGTTGGCAAAAAGATAAATTTATTTTTATAATAGTTCCCTATTCCAATGTCTTTATTAAAAACTTCTGGTGATATCCCTTCCCCAGAGGTTATTTTTTATTCGATGTTTAATCAGATTTTTTAATCGTTATCTAAGTTTGAATATCAGTAAATTATCTTAAACTAGCTGACATTTGCTAGCAAGTATGTGTAAAGTAATTGAGAGTGAATCACTATATCTAATTTTTGACACATCTATCTATGGTTAGAAAAACCCAACGTCTTTTGCTGCTAGTTGTTTGCTGTAGTATAACTGGTGTAATTTTAGGAGGTACTGCTGCTTGGGCAGAAAGCAGTCTCTGCTTGGAAGACAGTAAGCTTACAAGTGAGTGTCTAACGCAAGATCCAATCCAAAAAACTATCCAAGGAATGAGTACCGGATTGTTAGCTGGGGCTGGGGCCGCTTGCGGTGCAGCATGGCAGTTACGGCATGAAGATTGAGTTAGGAGTTAGGAATAGCTCTGTCAAGTTAGTTGTAACCATACCAAAATTCTTAATTAAGTAGTCATTGGTCATTGGTCACTTGTACTGAGCGACTAATGAGTAATGACTAATCACTCTCGCGTTGCGGTTTGATTTTTCCAAACGACCATTGGATTATCAATTGCATTGTTGATGGCTTATAGAGAATAATCAGAGATAAAGCAGCTCTGGCCTCTTCATGCGAGAGAATAAATATAAAATATGGCGATCGCAATCGATTTTGGTACTAGCAACACAGTCATTGCTCGTTGGAACCCTGTAACCCAACAGCCAGAAACCCTGGCTTTACCAGGTTTATCAATTAAACAAAGTCTTAATCCGCCACTGATTCCCAGCTTGGTTTATGTTGAAGACGCCACAAAAAATCAAGTCTTAATAGGGCAACAAGTACGCGATCGCGGTCTTGACCTCAAAGGCGAAACTCGATTTTTCCGCAGCTTCAAGCGGGGTATCGGTGCAGATATCCAAGGTTTCTTACCCGAACTAGATGGACAAATTGTCACCTTTGAGCAAGTAGGGCAATGGTTCCTCACCAAAGTAATTGAAGAACTAGCCCCCTTGGAAGGGGGGTTAGATTCTCTAGTATTAACTGTACCTGTAGACAGTTTTGAAGCTTATCGTCACTGGTTAGGGACAGTTTGTCAAGCCCTCCCTGTTGAACAAGTGCGGATGTTAGATGAACCCACAGCAGCCGCCTTGGGTTATGGCTTGGCAGATCAAGAAATTCTCTTGGTGATTGACTTTGGTGGGGGGACTTTGGATTTATCCCTTGTCCGGTTAGATCAAAGCGTGCAAGCAACCACAAAGCCGCTCGGATTTCTCCTCAAATGGGGTAATAAGTCCCTGGCTGAAGATTCAAAACAAAAAGTTAAAACTGCCCGTGTCTTAGCGAAAGCTGGGCAAAATTTGGGCGGTACTGATATTGATAATTGGTTGGTAGATTACTTTGCCAAAACTCAAGAATTGGCCATAAGTCCGTTGACAACAAGATTAGCAGAACGGGTAAAAATTCAGCTATCAACCCAAAACCAAGCTAGTGAAGTTTATTTTGATGATGAGACATTTGAAAGTTATGAACTGGAATTAAATCGCGATACTTTTGAGGATATTCTCAAAGAACATGCATTTTTTGAGTTACTAGATGAGTCGATGACAACACTGTTGCAGCAAGCAAGACGGCAAGGAATAGAACTTCCAGATATTAATGCAGTTTTGTTAGTTGGTGGGACAGTCCAATTACCAGCAGTGCAGACATGGATTAAACAGTATTTTGAGCCAGAAAAAATCCGTTGCGAACGTCCCTTTGAAGCGATCGCTCAAGGTGCATTACAGTTAGCACAAGGGATACAAATCAAAGACTTTCTGTATCATAGTTATGGTATCCGCTACTGGGATCGTCGCAATCAGCGTCACAAATGGCATTCTCTGATTAAAGCAGGACAAGCATACCCGATGAGCCAGCCAGTGGAATTAGTCTTAGGCGCTTCAGTGGAAAATCAGCCCAGCATTGAACTAATTATGGGAGAATTGGGAGCAGATACGGGTAGTACTGAAGTTTATTTTGATGGCGATCGCTTGATTACTCGCCGGATGGACAATAGTGAAACCAGTGTCAAACCTCTCAACGATCAAGAAGGCGCGAGGACAATTGCTCAACTCACACCAGCCGGATATCCTGGAAGCGATCGCATAAAAATTCTCTTTCAAGTTGATGAACAACGCTTTTTGCGAATTACCGTTGAAGACTTGTTAACGAATGATACGCTGTTGGAAAATCAACTTGTGGCACAGTTGAGTTAATTAATTAAAAGGATTTAAAAGTGGGATACCGCAACCGTCGAAATCCCGAATGTTGCGCGTTACTAAAGTCAATTGATGAATTTGAGCAGTAGCAGCAATCATCATATCTGCTTGGGTGTGTGTTTTCCCACTTAATCTTAGTTGACCTCGTAATTCCCCGGAACGCTTAGCAATTTCAATAGTGATAGGCAATACTTGACAGTTATTTTCCAAAAAGTTCTCGAACCATATTTGAATTCTAGGGTTAGGCTTGGATGTCAGTCCGTAAAATATTTCTTCAACAGTGATTGCACTCAGAACTATTGAAGAAACTCTTTCTGCCCATTTCAGTACACCAGAGTTAGGTTGCAGTCTTATTAATTCGCTGATAATGTTAGTGTCACAGAGAAAAGTCATCGATGGCATCAGCGAAAGGGTTTGGACGGTCTTGGCGGCAGGGTATTTCGAGGATATAATTTTCCTCAGTCGCTATCTGGCGTAATTCTTTGAAAGCATCAGCTAAAGAAATCTTTTCGCGTTGATTGCGCCACGTCAAAAATTCTTTAAACATCTCAGCTTCGACAACAACAGCCACCAGTTGATTGCGGTTGTAGATGAGTTGCGGTTCTTTAGTTACAGCATGAATCAGTTCGGAGAACCTCTGTTTCGCTTCTGCAATTCTCCAGTTCATTCTCCTACCTCTTTTATTCATAATCATGTCTATTATAGACATGATTTATATCTATAATTTATTTTTCGCCAGAGTAGTGATGTCTACGATGGGCTATTTCTAACCACTCATCTTTAACCATCCAAAAACTTGATTGACGGTTAATCCAAGTTGAATTTCTGGTAATACAGGCAAAAAATCTTCTCCCTGGAGTAACACTGGCTGCTGCTCTGGCAAAAATACTAAAATACTGAAATCATCAGGATCAAGAAACCATCCAAGGCGGCTACCATACTTTAGACAGTAGAGAATGTTGCCAATTACTTTGTTAGGTTTTTGTTCTGGCGAAAGAATCTCAATCGTCCAGTCTGGTGGAAGTTCAAAATTATCAGGTACTTCATTATCAACGGTGAACGGTATGCGTCCCCATTGAAATACAGCTACATCAGGTACAATTGAGCGATCGCCAAAACTACACCGTAATTCGGGAAATGCATAGGCAATTTTCTGATTCTCCGTGACTTCATTAATAACAGCACTGAGTTTGCCTTGCAAGCGGCTGTGTCTCCCTTTTGGCATTGGCTTAGGAATAATCTCACCGTTAATATATTCACTCGCAGGCTTTGTTTCTGGAAGCTTCAGAAATTCCTCCAGGGTTAGAGATTGAGTAGTTGAGTAGCTCATAGCTCCTAAATCCTAATGGAATGTGCTGTCACTTTAGCAAAACGATCGCTTTTATTGCCGCAGACGAAACTAATTCTTTTACTAGCTATTTTCCATCTTTAGCCAACTAAAAACTTGTTCTACTGTTATTTCTAGGTTAATTTCTTCTAAAACTTCTAAGCGATCGCTCTTTTGTAACAGCTTTGGTTGTTCACCCGCACGGAAAACCAAAATTGAGCGATCCGTTGGATCAATTAACCATCCTAATCGGCAACCATGCTGTAAGCAGTAAAGGATGTTGCCAATTACTCGGTTTGAACTCTGTTCTGGGGAGAGGATTTCAATTGTCCAATCTGGCCACAGCAAAAAATCGTTGGGAACTTCCCCATCAGCATCAAATGGAATTCGTGACCAGTTAAAAACCGATACATCAGGCACAATTGAGCGGATACCAAAGCTACAGCGCAACTCTGGGAATGCATAAGCAATTTTTTGGCTTTCTGCCACTTCGTTAATGGTATTGCAGAGTCTTAGCTGCAATCGACTATGCTTCCCTTTTGGCATTGGCTTAGGAATAATCTCGCCATTAATATATTCACTTGCAGGCTTTGTTTCTGGGAACTTTAGAAATTCCTCCAAGGTAAGTAGTTGAGTAGTTGAGTAGCTCATCGCTCCTAAATCCCTCGAAGATGTGTTTTTAGTCTAGCAGTATGTATAGACAGGTGCTTAACTCCGTGAACGCACCCATCCATACATTAAAGGCAGAATTGCAACTCTTAATTACAAATTATTTCCGTACTACTACTAAAGTTCCTGTTGAAGCCCATCTGTAAAGATTGCGAGCTTGCTTAACAGGTAAATTTACGCAACCGTGGCTAACTGGAGTCCCAAATCGGTTATGCCAGTAAGCACCGTGAATAGCATAACCTCTGTAGAAATACATTGTGTAAGGAACATCAGGAATATTGTAGTCCCTGCCTCGCATCCGGTGAGTACGATACTTAGAATTAATCCGAAATCTACCTATGGGTGTGGGGGTCGATCGCTTGCCTCCAGAAATGCGGTATGAATAAACAAGTCTTTTACCTTCCCATGCACGTAAGCGTTGCTCTGACAAGTCAATTTCAATCCAGCGAGGTTGGGATGTTTGCCCAATATTAGATGCAGTGATGCTGTTTTCATCCACTGACGCGGCTGTTGCTGTAGTAAAGTTGGGTGTACCTGCTAAAGGTGATGACCAAGAAAATAGAGTTGCCACCATCAGCGCCACGCCTGTACAAAAAGTTCCTGAAGAACGAATCCTATCACTGCGAATCCAAGATTGCATTATGCCTCACCTTCTAAACTACGCAAAAATTATGAAGTGAAGTAATTTTCTGGAAAACTACAAATTTCCAGATAAACTACTCGCTTACTGTTGAGGATTTACGCAATTCATCCGCTAATGCTTTTTCAAAACAAGTCCTAAGCTAATCTACATCCAATTTGCACATTTACCATTTGTCCTTAATTAAATGATGAGTTCTAATTAATGACTAATGACTAATTACAAAGGATTCCTTTACAAACAATCTGTCATTCAAATGCCTAAATACAAACTTTCCCACAATTTATATTTGCATTTTTAATTTCACACCACAATTGTCAGGATTTACGCTTATTTCCTTGGGCAAATCCTTAAATGCCCTCTTATATATTTTATTCCAAATTCAGTAATTTCGACTCCGAAGATTCCCAGCATAAAATATTGCTGGGAATCACTCAATTGTCTTGATTTGTTGTTATTAATTATTTTCTCTAAATTGCCTTTTGATTGCTTCACCTACTATTTCTGGATAACTACTGGTGTGCCTACGGATGCCCACTCAAATAACCATTTAGCATGTTTAGGTGCGACATTTACACAGCCGTGGCTGACTGGAGTGCCAAACTTTTTATGCCAGTAAGCTCCGTGAATACCGTAATTACCCTGGTAAAACATTGCATAAGGAACGTTGGGAACATCGTAGTTTTCTCCCTGCATCCGTGTTTTTTTGAACTTGGATTGAATTTTAAAAGTACCAACAAGAGTAGGAGTACCTTTTTTGCCAGAAGAAATAGCACTTCCATAAACTACTCTGTCACCTTCCCAAGCTATTAATCGTTGCTTTGAAAGATCAATTTGAATCCAACGTTTATCTGATTGTTGTAATGTCTGGATTGTTTGGGCAATCACTTGATCTTTGGTATTCGCCCAAACTTCACTCGTTCCAGTAGTAGTAAAAACACTTAAAGACAATGCTGTACCAGTAAGCAGTATTTTTAAGTGACGCACCCAGTCAGGATAAATTAGCTTTTTCATTTTAGATACACTCACACTCAAATCATGGGGTCTTGAGAAACTTATCAGTTTTCACTTTTGTCTCCCTATCTATTACTTTAATAGACGTGAATTTTTGATATTTGATTCTAAGTTAACTTAACTGTTGTATCAACTTTCTTGCCCCAGATGCGATCGCCTCCCAATTTCCCTCTGTGACAAGCTTTTTGGGAAATAATTCCCCACTTAAACCGACAGCGATCGCTCCAGCTTGCAAAAATTCTTTGGCATTTTCTAAAGTCACGCCGCCAGTAGGAATTAAGGGAATCTGACCTAGTGGCCCTTGCAAACTTTTAATATAATCTACCCCTCCCACTGCTTGTACGGGAAATACTTTTACACAACTAGCGCCCTGACTCCAAGCGGTAACAATTTCTGTAGGAGTCATAGCTCCTGGGATGATCGGCACATTTTTTTCTTGTGCTGCTTGAATCATTGCAGAGTCAACGTGGGGTGTGAAGAGGAATTGCGCCCCAGATGCGATCGCTTCTTCTAGCTGTTGCACATTGAATAGCGTACCAGTGCCAATAGTACAAGCTGGTAATTCTGAACGTAGTTGAGTGATTAATTCCCCAGCCTGTGAGCTATTCCAGGTAATCTCAATTAACTGCATTCCTCCAGACGCCACAGCTATTGCCATTTGCTGTCCCACTTCGATTTTAGGGGCGCGGATAACTGCGATCGCCCGATGTTTTTGCAATTGTGATAACCAAATTTGATTAGGCATTTTAACTGGAAATTAGGAATGGGGGATTAAGGATTATGGATTGGGCTAATACAAGCAAATTTTCCCATTCCCCAATACAAGCGTGACATAGTAACCGCGATCGGCTCTCAAACTTGCTTCTTGTATCAAGTTATGAGATATTAAAAACATCATTAAGTCTATCGAATTGCCGTAGTTT
This sequence comes from Nostoc sp. CmiVER01, assembly GCF_034531135.2. NCBI lineage: Bacteria > Bacillati > Cyanobacteriota > Cyanophyceae > Nostocales > Nostocaceae > Nostoc > Nostoc sp. CmiVER01. The sequence goes on along the minus strand of NZ_JAVRBU020000003.1, from coordinate 160,849 downwards.
AAAATAAATACCTCAGCTTTTGGGGCTAAAGGAGTAATTAAAATGACAATTGCACGACAAAACCCAGCAGAATATTTACCAATTACCATTCATGATTCCAAAAGCATGGAAATAGTCAGCTTGTGGAAGCTTGTCCGGTTAGGTGCAGTACAAATAAACGGATTTTGGTGGCGGACTAAGGCATACGGAACGATACTAGGGGTTATTTTGCTAACCTTAGTGAGCCTGATTTTCCTAAGTATGCATTGGTCTTATCGCAGACTTTTCCCATTTTTCAGCCATCGAGTCATTGAAAATGAGGCAAGGGAGCAGGGAGCAGGGAGCAGAGGAGAAGGTTCCGATGCAATACCGTTCGGTTAAGGAATTTCTTGGTTGAGGCAGGCAGAAGGAGCAGGGGGAGAAAAGAATGGCTGAACAATACCCTCTTGCCTTAAGAGCCTCCCCTGCTTCCCCTGCTTATCCGAACCGTATTGGGTTGCGATGGGGATTTGACCTCTCCCTGTTCGAGAACCATTTAACAGAAGTGAGGGACGCAAAAATATGTTCCTCCTTCATTCCAAGGGACGGGGAAGGGTCATTTCCGCCTGCCCCCTTTCCCCTGCCTCCTCATTGAATAGGCTCGTCCTCTACATCGCCTAATTTTGTTTCCTTTACATTACTTTAGAAACAGTCTTTAAAAACTCAGCTTAATTCTTCTAGTAGAGGAGAGGCTAATTAAAAATGCATATACTGCAATTACCAAGCAATAGTTTGATAAGCCCCTAGTTGAAGACCTACTAGGAGCTTTTTTTTAATGAACTTTGGGAGTTTAAGTCCCCAGCAAGACAGTCAGCCCGTTTTGGAACGTGGATTTAGACCCCGACTCAAAACGTAATTGCTCTCTTCGTAGCGGGGCGTTCGCTTTTAGCGTCTCCAAGAGTTGCCCATTGCGTTAGCGTAGCGGGGCGTAGCCTATTGCGAATTGTTTTAATTGATTATCTAGCTCAATGGTGGTACATAGTAATAAAAATAGTTGTGATTAAACTCTTCCTTACGGTTATTAATGATTAATTCTGATGGTAGATGGAAGAAGAGATTAAAATTAATAATATGTATTTGTGAGTGAAAAACGTTTACCGAATTAATAACAATGAATATTCTTGCTTGGATTGTTTTAGGTCTAATTGCTGGTGCGATCGCTAAGGCTATCTACCCCGGTCATCAAGGTGGCGGTATTCTGGGAACAATCTTACTAGGAATCATCGGTGCTTTTGTTGGCGGTAGCTTAGGCGTATTCTTCAGTACAGGAACGTTAACTTTAGCAGCACCTACTCTTAGTATTCCTGGTATTGCCTTAGCAGTTCTTGGTGCAATTGTTGCAGTTTTCCTGTGGAACTTAATTACACGTAGCAGTGCTGTATAAGAGCAAGTTACGTAGAAGCAATGAGGGGAATTTAGGAAATTTATTTAACTATTGTCAATTAAATCCAGAAAATAGCGCCAGCCTGTAATCAAGGTGGTGCTATTTTTTGCATTATTGATAAATAAAATAAGAACATTGCAATCATAAAACCACTTGTATAATCTAATATCGTTTGGTTAAGCCGAAAAAATAACTCCATCCCGCAAGTAGCGTGGAGTTTTTCATGTAATCATGAAAGCTGAAATTTGCGTTGATGCTCGTTGTCCACTGCGAATGGCTCCTTCCATATAGCCACAATATTCAACAGGAGCGGTATGTTCTCCTGCAAAAAGGACTCGTCCAGCAGAGTACGGTAAGTTAGAGCGCCAGGTTGTTAACTCTCTAGGAGCGAAATAGCAGTAAGATCCTCGTGACCAGGGATCAGCACTCCAGTCATGAGTTGCAGTTGCGATCGTCGCAGGAGCATTTGGGTTAAGGGCGGATACAGTTTGTTGTGCTAATTCAACGGCATGTCCAACAATATTTCGGCTAGGTGGCCCACTGCTTGTACAAGCAAGAATTCCCATTTCACCTGCCTGAGTTAAAGTAGATTCCCAGACCGTTTGATAAGGTGTTTCTCCTACGAATAATCCTAAACTGGATTGCTGCCAGAAACGGTTGGAGTATTGAAGTAAAGTCTTAACGGATGCCCCATAAGACAAGTGGGCGATCGCTTCTCGTTGTGCATCTGTAAGCGGAACTTCAATAGACAAATGGCGCAAAACACTCCAGGGAATTGTAACAACAATCCAGTCAGCAAATACTTCAACCTGTCCCTGAAGGGTTTCTAAACTCACTGCAACGGTTTGTTCTTGCTGGCGAATCCGCCGAACTGGGGTGTTAAGATGGACACGATCGCCCAAAAAATTAGCAAATGCAGTTGCAAGTTGAGTACTGCCACCTCGAATTCGCAAATTGCGATCGCCCGAAGTTCCACTGTAAGCAAAAAAGCCAACTCCAATCGCCTCCGGCTCGACAGCATCTAGACCGTAGGATTGCTGACGAATAACTTTACAGGCAAAGGGATCAGTAGAGTGTGCGGTGAGCCACTCGGCTAAGGTTTGGGCAGGATCGGCTTGCTGTTTCAATAATTGATCTAACTGCTGATACAAATCATTTAAGGAAGCTTGCTGTTGAGCAGTCAGCGTTTTTTGAGTATATAAATTACCATCAATGTAATAGCAGAGGTCATCTGGGAACTTAAAAGCAGGCTCAAGCATGAGGTTGAATTGGGTAGTATAAGATATCAATGCTGTGTGGTTATCATCGACAAACTCTGCACCCAATTCGCCATGCTGTTCTGCTCCAAGAGATACCGTATGGACTCGTCCTCCAACTCGTTCGCGGGCTTCAAACACTTGCACATCAAAGCCAGCACGAACCAGTTCATAAGCAGCCGTTAGTCCCGCCAACCCAGCCCCAACTATAATTACTCGTTTACTCATAGGTTGTCCTTGAAAATTATTTACGCTGACCTACTTGTATTTCACTGGCGATCACTATACGTTTTTTCGGTCAAAATTCATTCTTAATTCTGACTTCTGACTCCTGAATTCTGTACTATCAAAATTTGATGCGAGTAGAGACGGTGCAATGCAACGTCTCTACAAAAGTGTGTTTAGTTTACAGCAGCACTGACTAAACCATTGTGCCTGAGTAAAGCGATCGTACTCGGTTCACGACCCCGGAAAGTTTTAAACACCTCCATTGGATGCTGACCACCACCAAGTGCCAGTACCGTATCTCGATAACGCTGACCTGTAGTTTTTATAGCCTCTTCATCTTCTAACCCCGCTTCTTCAAAAGCGGCAAAAGCATCAGCACTCAGTACCTCAGCCCACTTGTAACTGTAATATCCTGCTGCGTAACCACCTTCAAAAATGTGTCCAAAAGCACATAAAATTGAATCTTCTGGAAGTGGCGGTAAAACAGTAGTAGTCTTGGCTATGCGACGACGCACATCAGAGGGAGTTTCATTACTACCAGGTTGATAGCGGTAGTGTAGTTCTAAATCAAGACTACTCAGGTGGATCTGCCGCAACGTGGCAGTACCACTCATATAATTACGTGCCGCTAGCAGCTTTTGATAATAATGCTCTGGTAAGGCTTCACCAGTTTCGTAATGCTTCGCCATTCCAAAGAAAGTGGGTCGCTCATAACACCAGTTTTCCATAAACTGACTAGGTAGTTCCACTGCATCCCATTCCACATTATTGATGCCTGCGGCTCCGGTATAGTCAACTTTAGTGAGCATGTGGTGTAATCCATGACCAAATTCGTGGAACAAAGTCTCTACTTCATAGAAAGTCATTAAACTAGGTTTACCATCTACGGGAGGACTTTGATTACACACCAAATAAGCTACAGGTAAGCGGATGGTAGTAACACCATTTTCAGTGATTTTGGCTCGATTGATGCATACATCCATCCAAGCACCACCGCGTTTCTCGGCTGGACGGCTGTAAGGGTCTAAGTAGAAGTAGGCTATGGGAGAACCAGTTTCGTCAGCAATTTGGAAATAACGGACATCTTCATGCCATACTGGCGCTTGACCATCGGCAGAGGTGACAGTAACGCCAAACAGCCGCTTGACTAGTCCAAATAAGCCGTCTAACACTTGGGGAAGAGGGAAGTAGGGACGCAATTCTTCAGAGGTAAAGGCAAATTTTGCTTCTCGTTGGCGTTCTGCCCAAAAGCTGATATCCCAGTGTTTTAAATCCTCAGCCTCTGCTGCTCCCTGTGATGCTGCAAAAGCTTTGAGTTCTGCCAAGTCTTTGACAGCAGCATCATAACTAGCGCGGCGTAGTTCTTCTAATAGGGCGTTGACTGCCTCAACATTGGGAGCCATTTTACTAGCTAGGCTCAATTGGGCAAAACTTTTAAAGCCGAGTATATCTGCGAGTTCTTGGCGCAACTTCAAAATGCGCTTAATTAAGGGGTTGTTATCCAAATCCCCACTAGAAGCGCGGGTGATATGAGCTTTGTAGAGTTTTTCACGCAAATCTCTACGGGTACTGTGCTGCATGAAAGGGCCATAGCTGGGGAAGTCCAAAGTAATCCGCCAGGGGCCATTTTCTGGTGTGGCATTGCTTTCGCCAGCTGCACGAGCCGCTTGAGCTGCTAAACTTACTAAGCTTGGTGGTAAACCGTCAATTTCAGCTTGTGTTGTTAGGGTTAAGCTGAAGGCTTTAGTAGCATCAAGTACATGGTTAGAGAATTTGGTAGAAAGTTCTGCTAACTCCATTTGGATAGCGTTAAAACGCTCTCTTGCCTCTCCTTCTAAGCCAACACCAGAAAGTTCTGCATCTCGAATAGCCGCTTCTACAATGCGCTGTTGGGCTAATTCTAAGGTTGCCCAACTTTCACTAGTGCGGAGTGCCTTAAAAGCATTATAGATAGGTTTACTTTGACCAAGCTTGTTGATAAACTGTACAACTAGTGGCTGTACGATTTCATGAGCTTCGCGCAGTTCTGGGCTATTTTTAACACCCATTAAATGATTCACCACGCCCCAACTCCAAGTAAGCCGTTCTGTCAGCTTTTCTAAGGGTTCTACTAAACCACTCCAAGTAGGCTGTACATTAGATTCTAAGGTGGCAAGCTGCTGCTCAAGTTCTGCCAGCAACTCATTGAAGGCTGGTACTACTCGTTCTGGTTTAATCTCTGCAAAGGGAGGTAAACCACTGCCTTGAAGTAGGGGATTGTCGGAAATAATGGTACTTGCACTCATGGTTTTGTGTGAACTGCGAGGGAATAAAAATCAACAATGATTTTGATTTATATATTTCTAATGTAGCGATCGCAGCGCGAGTTAGTCTGGCCATTATGACAAAAAGGCGAAAAAAGCGAGAATTCCTCACAAAAATATCCCGATACAGCAATTTTGTTTAGTTTGTGAACAATATCTGACGGCGCAACAGTTCCAGAAATATCAAAGCGATCGCCCGCAGAGTGCATTCATCTACCTCAACTTTACCAAAGGCGATGCCTATGGCGGGCTACGCCTACCCTAAAAGACATCATTAATGTACTATGTCAAACAGGTAGCGCGTCCGCCAGCATGGGCGTTATCCCAAAAGCGCAGTTTTAGCCCAAGAATCCCACATTTTCAAGGCGTGGGAGTGTCAAATTAACTTAATGCCATCGAGCATCCTTGCCGAACCGAAAAGGTAGGCTGTATATTTATGATTTTATTTGGCAACTCATCTTTTTACTCGTAAAATCGAAAACAAGATCAAGGTAAGTAGAAAATAGTCCCTAAATTAATGAATACGTTAATCAGTCAGGGTGGAAGAGCTATCACTAAATTTCAGGTGGTAGACCGGATAAATGATATCGTTTGGCAAGCTCACCAAGGTAGCGTTGCTGCGATTATTCAACTATTGAACGAAAAGCTAGCCAAGTCTGGTGTCAGAACTAGAGCCATATTTTCTGATGGTGTCTTACAACTTTTGTGCGAGGCGGCTAGCATAGAGCAACTTGACCAATCTCCCCTCGTAGAACAAATCCAGCAAATTCTTGATTCCATCACGCCGCGTCACATTCGGCGAGTCAATATCAACAGTCGGATTGTTCGGGAACAACAATTACTGTGGTTAAAAGAAATAGATAGCGATCGCGACAACCAATTGCTTTGGTCACAGGAAATTACCTTAATTCAGCCTAATCTTGTAAAGCAATTGATTGCAGATTTCACAGAAGCTAAAGCTGAACTAGGAAAGCCAAATTTTCCTAGAACTCAAGTCTCTCGTCCTTTAGTACTTATTAACAAAGAAAAATACAAAAATAAGCCTAAAGCCAAGATATTAGCCGCAGCTGGTTTATGCTCACTGTTGTTGCTTATTTGGGTTGTTTATGCCCAGTTAGGTAATAATCTGATAAACCTAATGCAATTACAAACTTCTAAATCTATAACTCCAGAAAATACGAGCAAGAGAAAAGTTAAAACACTACTTAGTCCTGCTAAGAATAGCCTTTCTGACCCGTCTGATGATCAATTTGCCACAGCCGTGCGAATTGCTAACCAAGCTTCTGCATCTGGTAAAACAGCCACAGTCTCAACTCAGTGGTTAGAGATAGCTGCTAAGTGGCAACGGGCTTCAGATTTAATGAGTAAGGTGCCACAAAAACACAGCCGTTATCAGGAAGCCAAGATTCGTACTCAACTTTATAAAAAATATAGTGAGGCGGCGCAGAAAGAAGCAGGTAAGAGTAAATCTTAGTTTTTTTATTATAAAACTTCGATTACTGAGCAGGCACAATTCAGTAGACAATGATTTTTACTTAAAATCTATTATCACATATTGTATACATCATGACTGGTGGCTCAGAATTTCGATTTTTGTACCAAATACTGTTGGGGACAATTGGAAAAAAATCGACCTTATTGTGTTTTTAATAAAGTCGATTTAATTAAGCAGATTGATTCGTGAAGTCAATCTAAAATCCAAAATCCGTATGTCCCCTAACTCAGGAGTTCTCCTGTTTCTTGCAGGGAGTGCAAGCGGCGATATATCCCCTCGTGACGCAAGAGTTCATCATGGCTACCCACTTCTACAATCTTTCCTTGCTCAAGAACCACAATTTTATCGGCTTCTCGCACTGTACTTAGACGGTGAGCAATCACGATGGTGGTGCAAGTACCTTGAATTGATCGCATCGCTAGCTGAATTGAACGCTCAGATTCATAATCTAAACTAGAGGTGGCTTCGTCAAAAATCAGTACATCTGGTTCTACTAACAACGCCCTAGCAATTCCCAAGCGTTGTCTTTGTCCTCCAGATAGTCTGACACCTCGTTCTCCCACGATGGTGTAATAACCTTTGGGTAAGTGCTGCACTACTTCATCAACTCTGGCAATTCTACAGGCTTTTTGAACCTGCTCCAAACTAGCATTTGGTCTACCATAGGTGAGATTATCCAATATAGTACCGTTAAAAACGTCTACTTCTTGGTGAACGATCGCTAACCTTCGTCTATACTTACCCACATCCAAAGTGCGAATATCTTGACCATCAATCAGAATTTGACCTTCTTGAGGCTCAAAATATCGCAACAGCAATTTCACTAAAGTAGACTTACCAGAACCGGAACGCCCCACTAATGCCACTGTTTGGTATGGCTCAATCAACAAGTTAATATCTTGCAAAACTTGACGGTTGGCATCATATCCAAAAGTGAGGTGCGACAACTCAACTTTTCCAGTAAATTTATAAGGAGATTCTGTCTGGTTACTCTCTTCTAAAAGACTAGCTGAATCAGATGGAGTTGGCTCTTGGAGAAATTCGTGAAACCGCAGCATAGGAGAATAACGACGGGCAAAAACTTCTGCCAAAGCACTAATTGGTTCTAATTCGGCATAAGCCATGCTAGAAAGAGTTAAGGTCATGACAAAGTGACCAAGAGAAATTCTCCCATCTAATGTTGCTGCTAAAGTCAAACCCAGAATTGTAAATACACAAAACTGAATTACAGTTCTTTGCCAAGTAGTCAGTATCGTATAGCCTTTGTGGATGCGACTCTCAACCACCGTTAGTTCACGATCTAAACGTTGCTTTTGCCGTTTCAGTTCCCTAGCTTCTCTAGCAAATGCTTTCACCGTTTTGATATTAGTAATCAATTCAGAAGTACGGCTTTCGGTGTCTTCACCGTATTTATCTAGAATAGTTTCGTGCCCGATCAACCTCTGTAAATCTTTTAAAGTTAAGCCAAGGATAACTACAAAGGAGATTAGATATAGAACTGCAATTCGCCATTCAATCACCAAAATAAACAAGAAAATTCCTAGTACACGAGCTAGTTTAGGAATCAACTGTCCGGCAATTTCAGGGTAACTAAAAGTGTGATTAGAAATACCTCTTGCTATTCTTCCAGCAATACGTCCGGGGTTATTTTCATCATAAAATTCGAGTGGGAGAGTCAGAATTTTTTCTATCGCTGTTTGGGCTTTCTCCCGACGCACCCTTAAAGCTATATCCCAATGAAACCAATTGGTTAACCAGGGTTGTGTTGGCGCTCTCACTACAGTGACAACGAAAATTAAACTCAGTAATACACCCAAAGATAGAGTTTTATTAACTGGGTAATTGGTGATATCCGAAAAAGTTGCGATCGCACTTTGAAGTGGTTTATCCAAAGGTTGATTAGACAAAATGTTTAAAATCTGCCCGATCGCGTAAGGGACAACCAAATCAATAACTTCGTAAATGCTAGATGCTGTAATACTGAAAACACTCTGCTTCCAGTAAGAGTGAAAATAATTGACAATATCTTGAAATTTGGCCATGATGCACACCGTCCAAGAGCGCGATCGTAAACTTGGAATTTATATACTACATTTGTATTACAAGCTAGTCAAGTGCTATAGATTTAAATCACTCCTTTGGAGTAGTGGGCATTTGTGCGGGGACAAATTCTAGGCGATAGCGATAGAGAGCAACTGGTCGAAAACCAGCTTTAAAGTAATCTGGATCTTGGGGTGAAAGATAAACAGCAGTAACTTGATCTGCCTCAATTGCCGGATTAGCTGTTGGAAGTTTATGATAAGCGGTGGTAGATTCTACAGAGTTTAAATAAGGGCGTGAACCGCCTTTGAAAATTTGTTGAAACACTTCTGTAGTGATGAATTTGTCATCAGGGCTAGTTTCTGTAGCCCGTGCAGTCACAATAGAAACTAGTTGCCGACTGCTACGTAAGAACGTAATCTGACGATTAGGTGAATCTGGATCTACTTTGACTAATAACACAGCTTCATCCCCTAAATAAGCTCTTGCCAAATTCAAGCTATTAAACGCTCTATCTGCTACTAAGATCGGGGACTTTCTATTTAGCTGAGGTAATATTTTTAACCCAGTAATAGATGGTTGCTCTTTGACAAATCTTACTACAAAACTCACAGGCTGATTTAATTGTCGGCGATTACCTTCAAATCCTGGGGTTACGATTTCTGGTGCTAAAGGTGCAGCTAAATCTACTAAAGTACTTGTAACTTGCCAAGTACCAGCCATCCATTCAGGGTAAACCAAATCACCCGAAGCAGGTTGTACGGAAGTTAATTTTTCCCATTGGGGAAAATTTGCTAACCGTTGAGATAACTCTCCTGCAATAGCATCGCCACTCCAAAAAAGGAATAAAAGCAGCAAGCAAAAATTCCAAATCGCCTTTATTGTAAGCATTAGTAGTTTTATATTGAATGTTTATTATTTACCAATTAAAAATTAAGTCGGTTTGTGTAAAAAATTAAAACTTTATAGTAGTATATTTGACCTTACAATCCCAAATTATGGTTATAACATGACATTGGCACTAGGCATGATTGAAGTTTATGGCGTTCCCACAGCAGTAGAAGTGGGAGATGCTATGTGTAAAGCTGCCCGTGTAACCCTTGTTGGTTATGAAAATACTGATTTGGGACAAATTACCGTGTTAATTAGGGGTGTTGTGGGCGAGGTAAATGTAGCGGTGACAGCAGGACTAAAGGCGGTGCTGCGAGTTAACGGCGGTGAGGTGATTTCTTATCATATTATTCCTCGCCCTCACGAAAATTTAGAATATGTTTTACCGATTCATCGCAGCGTTAATGTGGAGCAATTCGGTGCAGATATCCGATTTCCTCCACCCCTATCAGTTTAGCTTTAAATTTCTGCTGGTAAAGGCTGCCAAAGTTCACCATACTTCTCTTTTAAAGTCTGCCAAGCTTCCACCTGTCCGGGTTCATATTCGCCAGGTTTACCCCATTGCAAAAACAGGCTTAAAGCAGGCTCTTGTTTATCATCTAAAAACCGGATAGCATAGGTTGTAAAATTCCCCCTCTTTGCTTCACCTGTTTCAAATTTCACCTGAGTGATTTTGTCCATATTCAAGTGAAATTCAAACCCTTCAGTATGCATATTCGCGTACTTTCCTTTAGGCAATTCTGCATAAAATAACTTTTCTATTTTGCCTCGCGCTTCCAATACAGCAGCGCTGCTAGTAACAATTAAACGCAAAGTTCCTAGAGTTTCACAAGCTTCTAAAAATTCTTTCAAAGTAGTACTCATAAATCGCTATCCTTTCTCAGTTTTTTGACCAATGACTAATGACTATTTTTCGTATTGTTCATAAGCAGCAACAATGCGCTGAACTAGAGGATGGCGCACGACATCTTTTTGAGAAAATTCGCAAAAAGCAATGCCTTCAACGTGTTTTAAAATTTGTAAAGCCACTCCTAAACCCGATTGTTGATGAAGTGGTAAATCAGTTTGTGTCATGTCGCCTGTAATTACCATCCGAGAACGGAAACCCAAACGAGTCAAAACCATTTTCATTTGAGCGGGTGTAGTATTTTGCGCTTCATCCACAATTACAAAGGCATTATTGAGGGTGCGTCCCCGCATATAAGCGAGTGGTGCAACTTCAATTACGCCGCGTTCCATTAAACTGGGTACTTTTTCAGGGTCGATAAATTCATAAATAGCATCATAAAGTGGACGAAGATAAGGATTAACTTTCTGTTGTAAGTCCCCAGGCAAAAAACCAAGTTTTTCACCAGCTTCGACGGCAGGGCGAGTTAAAATTAGCTTTTCAAACTGGTTAGCAAGGAGTGCTTGCACAGCGACAACAACAGCGAGATAAGTCTTACCAGTACCAGCAGGCCCAATACCAAAGGTGAGATCGCGTCTACGGAGTGCATCGATATATTGACGCTGGCGGAAGGTTTTGGCACGGACTTCTTCGCCCCGGCGACTTTTGGCGAGGACATTTCGCTGTAAATCTTGCAGTTCCCCTTGCCGATCGCTATCTATGGCTTGACGAGCTGTTAAAATATCGGCACTGGAAATAGTATTGCCTTTAATCCAGAGGTCTTCAAGCGATCGCACTAACCGAGAAGCCAGATCAATTTGCCCTTCGGTACCAGAAATCAATAATTCCTGTCCGCGTAGCACTAAAGTGGCTCCTGTTTGCCGAGATAGCATTTTGAGATTTTCTTCTCCATCTCCGGCTAGAGCGATGGCACTAGGAATATTGGGCAGCTGAATTGTTAAAGCACCTGCCATAGTATTTCTTAATTGGTGAGGATCTGTGTTTGACAAAGGTTAATCTTTTTTCGCCCTTAGCGAAATTACGCTTTTACTATTTATATTGTGGAAAAATCTTTGTAACAAATGAATCTTCATAGGGGCATAAAGCTGTACGCCCAGTTAAAAAGAGGAAAAGGGGCAGGGAGCAGGGAGCAAGGGGGGAATCCCCATACATGAATGGATTAGCTCTAAAGTAAGGACGTATTATTTCTCGTGTTACACATCAAATAAATACTTTTACTTTTGGGCATAAATAAATTTAGTTACTCTCTAACCCTTGTGACAGGTTAATTCTAGTATCTTTTCCCCTGCTCCCCTGCCTCTTCGGTGAAGAGTTCAAAAAAATATCCAAAAATCTTTTTGCTACTTTCAATCTTTACAAAAATTCTGAGCGGCTGTGATTACCTCCGCTCAGACTTGCTCTCTAGTTTGAAACTAGCGGAGGCGGGGCTTAACAATGGGTTTAGGCCCATCATTTCCACGCGGTTCTCTCCTAGTAGGCGGTGGCGATCGCTCTTCTGTCTCTTCATCAAAAGACATACCCTCGCGGCCTGGCGTGGTGCTGCCGTAGATATCCAGGTATACTGATTGCCCAGCGGCGGCGGCGGCAGCGGCAATTACTGTACGAATCGCTTGAATATTGCGTCCCCCTCGACCAAACACTTTCCCTTTATCTGTGCTTTCAAAGGCGATGCGAATCCAAGCCCGGTTGAGGGCCTGAGAAATTTCACAATCGACGCTTAAAGTCTCTGGAGATTCCAAAAACGGCTGCACTAAAAATCGAACCAGCCCAACATAGTTGGGACTAGCTGTTGGGGATATTGTTCCCGAATTATGATGCGGCTGTAGGTGTGGCACTGACCTGTTCAAAAACATTGGCTTTTACTAAAATGCGACGGACGGTGTCAGTAGGTTGAGCGCCTTGTTGTAGTCGCTTGACGATGCCGGGAACGTCTAGTCGCACTTCATCGGTTCTAGGATTGTAGAATCCCAACTCTTCTAGGGGACGACCATCGCGGCGAGCGAGGTTGTTAATGGCGATAATGCGGTAACTTGCTTCCCGCTTTTTACCGTATCGCTTCAAGCGCAGTTTGATCATGGTTAAAGAATCATTCTCCTAATTGGTAAGTATGCCGAAATGCTAATTTTAGCACTGGTCTAGCATTTGGTGCTATTTGTCATTAGTCATTAGTCATTTGTCAATTATTCTTTCCATGCCCCATGCCCAATGCCCAATAACTAAAGATTACCAAAGCCTTTTTTCTTTTTATCTTTAGGTTTCTTCTTTTTCGTGGCTGAGGCACCGCCATCATAACCTCGCCATCCGGGGGCTGGGGGACGATTGCCTGCACCTGCGAAGGCGTTGCCCATGCCGCCACCGCCGAACATTCCAGGCATTCCAGGGAAGCCACCTTGACCCATTTGCTGCATGAGCGATCGCATTTTTTGGAAATCACCTACTAGTTTAGTCACATCTGACTCTCTATAGCCGGAGCCAGCAGCAATCCGCCGCCGCCGACTAGGAGAACTGGCTAATAAATCAGGGTCATGGCGTTCTTGGCGAGTCATGGAGTTAATCATCGCCTCACAGCGTTTGAGCTGGGTTTCTCCCTGCTTAAGCTGATCGTCTGAGAGCTTGTTCATCCCTGGAATCATCTTGATGAAGCCTCCCAGAGAACCCATGTTCTTTAGCATCCGCAACTGCTTGAGAAAGTCAGTAAAGTCAAACTTCGCTGACAAAATTTTCTCTTGCATTTTCTCAGCGTCTGCTAAGTCAAACTCTTCCTGGGCTTTTTCTACCAGGGTCAGCACATCGCCCATTCCCAGAATTCGGGATGCCATGCGATCGGGATAAAACGGTTGCAGTGCCTCTACTTTCTCACCCACGCCTACAAATTTAATCGGCGCACCCGAAATCTTTCGCACCGAAAGCGCTGCACCACCACGGCTATCACCATCCATCTTGGTGAGAATCGCCCCAGTAATTCCGATCTGCTCATGGAAAGTGCGGGTAAGATTGGCTGCCTCTTGACCAGTCATCGCGTCCACCACCAACAGAGTTTCATGGGGTTGGACAGTTGCTTTGATGCGGGCTAATTCCGCCATCATGTCTTCATCAATTTGTAGGCGTCCAGCAGTATCAATAATTACTGTATTTACACCTTCTGCCCTAGCGCGTTCTACACCTTGCCTTGCAATTTCTACGGGATCGGCGTCGCTTCCTAGTTCAAATACTGGTACGTCAATTTGCTTACCCAACGTCACCAACTGGTCGATCGCTGCTGGGCGATATACGTCTGTCGCCACCAACAAGCAGCTACGATCTAATTTTCTTAAATGTAATGCTAACTTAGCGGTCGCTGTGGTTTTACCAGTACCTTGCAACCCAGCCATTAACACAATAGTAGGCTGTTCCTGAGCTTCTGCGATGGGAACATTTTCTTCTCCCATCACCTGCACCAATTCATCGTGAACAATTTTGATGAACTGTTGGTCAGGTCGCACGCCAGTAATCACCTCGGCTCCCTGTGCCTTGGCTTCGACTTCGCTAATAAAATCTTTGACTACCTGGAGATTAACATCTGCTTCCAACAAGGCGCGGCGCACTTCGCGCAATGCATCTTGAATGTTGGATTGAGAAATTTTGTCCTGTCCCCGCAGTTTTTTCCAGGCGGCTTCTAAACGGTCAGATAGAGCATCAAACATAATGTAATTACAGGTAGTTCGCCAATAGGGAATTTTGAACCGCCGATGAATGCGATTCCGAATTTCCGTTAAAGTTTAAACGTGCTATCTACCAGCTTAGTATTTTTCACCCCGACTGTAGCAACCAGATACTTACCTTTATTGAAGTGGCAAACTGTCCTTTGAGATGAATCTTGATTTTTTCAAAGAGAGAAATCCCAGCACTATAGATGAAGTAAGGATTTTAGTGGGAATAGTTGAGAAAGCGCAGGAGAGCGAAAATATATGAAAGAATATAGAGCATATATGTGTGACTTTGGGCATCAGTGGTCACTTTTCAAGGATAAACAAGACCCTGAAGATGAAACATTATGCAATAACTCTCTGAAACTCTTATTCCTTTGCGTCCTTTGCGGTTCGTTTTATCATGATTTTTTTACGTAAGTCCTGTAAAAGAGAGCTTTACACATAGCTTATTCATTTGAAAACTATTGTAATCGCCATTTTATGATTGAGTTGCTCCTGGTTTTGAACGCTGTTGTTGATAAAAACGGACAACTTTTTGCACATACTCAGCAGTGAAACCTTTATTACAACCTGTATAGCTACCAGTCATCCACCAACAAGCTGCACCACGCACAGATGCAATTTCATTATTGTTGGTGGCGCGAAACTGATTAGTTAACTCACGGCGCGTGATACAGGATACAACTTGGCGAGCGATCGCAGGGTTATTTTCAAACTGCGTCGGTGTCAGTTCTCGTTTGAGACAAGTTCTTGTCCAGCCTTTGAGGGTTTCTGGTTTAACTTGCCATTCGCTGTAATATCCATCGTTGGGGTTTTTTGTCTGCGGTGCAGCTTGTCGCAACGCCTCTACCATCGCCGCAACTTGGGTATCAGAAACCGGCTGCTGTGCTTGAGCTAATAGTGGCAATAGTCCGGAGGTGACAATAACTCCGTTGAGTAGTAATCCTATGGGTTTTTTGATCATAAGATAACATTCTATGTGTTTACGCTATCAATTAGATTAGAAACCTACTAAATTTTCTATCGTATCGGCATCATTTGGTAATGCGGCTGTTAAAACTTCGCTACCTTCTGCGGTAACTAAAACATCATCCTCGATGCGGATTCCGCGCACATCAGCAAATTCAGATAAACGTTGCCAATTTACTACATTCTGATATTTTGAGCGAATATTGGTATCATTTAAAATTGCTGGTACTTGATAAAAACCAGGTTCAATTGTAACTAACATTCCTGGACGCAAAGGACGATTTAAACGGAGGTAGCCTAAGCCAAAGCGATCGCTTCGAGAACGTCCCTCTTCATACCCAGCTAAATCACCCAAATCTTCCATATCATGAACATCTAAACCCAGCAGATGACCGATACCATGAGGAAAAAATAGCGCGTGGGCATCCATCTCGACTAAATCTTCAGGGTTTCCTTGTAAAATGCCTAACTCTACTAAACCTTCGGCTATAACCGTGGCAGCTAACAAATGAATGTCCCCATACTCTACACCAGGGTGGATTTTGGCAATGCAAGCATCATGGGCTGCCAGCACAACATTATAAATATCTCTCTGGGTAGATGAAAACTTACCGGAAACTGGCCATGTGCGAGTTACATCACCTGCCCAACCCGTCTCAGTTTCAGCGCCGACATCGGCAAGCAGTAAGTCACCTGGTTGTAGGGCGTGGTGATACTGCTCGTTATGTAAAACTTCACCGTGGACGGTGACAATACTGTTGTAAGAAGTTGTCATATTGTGGGCAATAATTACCCCTTCCATCGCTGCCCGAACTTCTGCTTCCAGCTTCGCTTTAGGTGTTGCTGCCATCCCAGCTTTGTGTGCCTCAACAGTAACAGCAGTAGCTTTTCGTAACTGGGTTAATGCAGCTTCATCGTGAGTGAGGCGGAGAGAAATGATCGCTTTAGCTAACTCCAAGTCAATTCCTTGGGGAGGACTTTGTGGTAAAACCCATCTATTTAATAGCTGCGATTGTTGCGTCCAAGTAGCTGCATCTTGTACAGCAAGTGTGGCAGCATCTTCTACCCTAGACTCTAATTCTGCCATTGGTCTAGCCACATCCGCCCCAATCTTTTGAGCTATTTCTTCACGCGTTGGCATTTCTCCATGCCAAAGAGCGCTGCTAGGTGATGGATCGTCTATAAATAGTTCTAGTTTGCCGCCTTCTAAACGAATTGCTGCATTTGATAATGGCAGTCCAGCAAAATAGAGGAAATGACTGCTAGCGCGAAACAGAAAGAGATTTGCAGGAAAGTTGCGCGGACTGTTGCTACCTGACCACAGAATTGCTGGAAAATCAATGAGGTTGGCTAATTGTTGGCGTCGGTGGCGTAAAGTATCGACGAGAAAAGTAGAAGTTTGTTGGATCAGCATAAATAGAAACTCAAAGAGAAGGATAAAGGTTATAGCTTTGCCTTTATTTAGTCGTTATCATCTTTATCGTTTTTATCGTCATCGTGTTTATCATTCTTGCGATCGCCATCTTTGTCGTCATCTTTGTCGTTCTGCTTTACCTGGTTAGGTTGTACGACTGGTTTTTGTTGCTCAGTTGGAGCAGATGGCTGCGGTACCTCAACAACACAACTAACTAATCCTCCAGATATTAGCGCTAAGTTGACAGCAGCAAAGATGCTTTTGAGAATTTTTATGGTCATGTTTCCGTTTTGCTTTGACATTGACCCCAGTTGTTGGAGATTGTACTCCTAATTTATCAGGGGTTGGGGGATCTAAAACTACATACAAATGGGTGAAGTTCATAATGGTAAGTAGTGGCATAAATATAATGCTGTCTAATTTTCAAGGTGACTCTAATGGGACAAACCATTACTCAGGTTGATGCTTTTACCAATAAACCTTTCGCAGGAAATCCTGCTGCTGTCTGTGTTCTGTCCACTCGCCAAAATGAACGTTGGATGCAAAACGTGGCGCAGGAGATGAATTTATCTGAAACAGCTTTTTTAGTTAGACAGGATGATGGCTTCAATCTGCGTTGGTTTACGCCCACAGTGGAAGTGCCGCTTTGTGGTCATGCAACTTTAGCTAGCGCCCATGTACTCTGGTCAGAGGAGCATTTATCACCTAATGAAGTTGCGCGTTTTTACACCAAAAGCGGAGTGCTGATTGCGAAGTTGCAAGGTGAGTGGATTGAGTTAGATTTTCCTGTGAATCATTCACAAGAAACAGTTGCCCCACAAGAACTCAAGGCTGCTTTGGGTGTCCCATACAAATCTGTTTTCTTGAATTCTTTGGGCTATTTAGTAGAATTAGAATCTGAAGATTTAGTACGACAAATACAGCCAAATTTCCAAATACTGAAAACATTGCCTAATTCTGAGATCGTTGTCACCAGCCTTACCGACTCTGATTCTGAATATGATTTCGTCTCTCGCTTCTTTGCGCCGGGTTTAGGGATTGATGAAGACCCTGTAACTGGGGCGGCTCATTGCTGTCTTGCTCCCTTCTGGCGCGATCGCTTGCACAAAGATGAGTTATTGGCTTATCAAGCATCAAGTCGTGGTGGCGTGGTAAAAGTGTATTATGACGGAGGCGATCGCGTCTTTTTAAGCGGACAAGCGGTAACTGTTATGCGAGGCGAGTTAATTACCGCATAAACCTAATATTACAAATCAATAGCATCTGGTAAAAACTCAGCATCAAGAATTTAGGCAATGGAATAAGGACACTCGACTGGAAACGTATTTATTAGTAAAGCAAAACTCCGTCGTAGCTGTTGTGAACTTGCTACGGCGGAGAAAGGAAAAATTAAAACGCTAAGAGCGAGCAGGCCAAATGCTTGCATCACAAGGATAGAAAGAAAGCAAAAA
Source organism: Nostoc sp. CmiVER01 (assembly GCF_034531135.2). NCBI lineage: Bacteria > Bacillati > Cyanobacteriota > Cyanophyceae > Nostocales > Nostocaceae > Nostoc > Nostoc sp. CmiVER01. Next base: position 142,804 of record NZ_JAVRBU020000003.1, on the reverse strand, counting down.
TGAAGAAGTAAATTTACCTTTTACTTTTTACCTTGTACATTTTACCTAGTCTCTCCCTCGGCGTTTCCTACTGTGCTAGATGTGCAAAATATATAGTTTTTACTTCAACAGAAAAGTATTCTAAGGATCATTTTTGATGTATTATCTTAAAGGCTAAATACAAACAATTCACCAAAAAAGGTTGATGTGCGACCATTTAGGCGATCGCGACGAAAATTCCAAGAAAAAATAAATAAAAAATTAAATTTAGTAGAATTACTCTGGTGAATCCCCAGTCACTATCGCTTTAATCATGACTTGATCGAGCAAAAATGGCTAATAACTATAAAATTTGCAGAACAACTAGTGTCATATCATCAGTGTTTTGCTTATCAGCACCAATGAATTGCTCAACTTGGTCAAATAGGTAATCAACAATCTCCTCTGGGCCATTGCAGTACTTACAAGCCGTATTGAAGCCAGCAACGAAGTTATCTTCATCGAAGCGATCGCCACTAGCACCAGCAGCATCGGTCAAGCCATCTGTATAGTAAATAATTGTATCCCCAGGCTCTAACTGTGCCTGGGCATCTTCATATTGGCTGTTAGCATCCAAACCGATTAACATTCCTAGAGTATCTAAACGGCTGACAGTTTTCGTGGCTGCGTGCCACCACAAGGGAGGATTGTGTGCTGCATTGCTATAAGACAAAATTCGGCTGTGGGGATTATATTCTGAATAAAATAGCGTTATAAAGCGGTGGGAATTTTCCAAATCCGCATACATAACTCTATTTAAGTTTTGTAGAATTCCGGCTGGGGAGTTACCGTGTAGCACTTCTCCTCGTAACATTCCCCGCATCATCGTCATAATCAGCCCAGCCGGAACACCTTTGCCCATGACATCTCCAATAACCAAACCCCAGCGACTATTTTCTGTGCTGCTTTTAGTTTTGGGCTGAATTTTATTGTGATTAGTAGCAATAAAGTCATAGTAGTCCCCACCGACGCGATTGGCAGGTTTACAACGTGCCGCCAGGACTGCACCAGGGATTGTGGGACATTGACGTGGCAAAAGTCGCCGTTGAATTTCTGCGCCAATTTCTAATTCTTGGTCTAAGCGTTCTTTTTTTCTTAGTTCTACAGCTAGTTCATCGTTTTCGATCGCAACAGCTGTTTGGTCTGCTACTAACCTAACTAACTTTTGCCTGGTTTCTGTCCAACTATATTCTGGGTCGCGGCTCAAGACATAGAGCCATCCCCGTTCTGTATGCTTCACCAGAATCGCCGTCCCAAAGATTTGCACATCTGGCCCCAGATAGCGATGCATCTGATCATCTAAAATCCCCGTGGCATTGGCTAAAGGTGCAGCATTGGGCAGAAGCGTGATTTGACTGCTGGCTATTTCTAGCGCTTTGCGGATATTTTTTCGCTGGCCACTATCTTGCCAATGTAACTGCTCTAATCTTACTTGACCATTAGGTTTGTAGAGAAACAGGGCGCTGCCGTCTGCATCTGTCACTCTAGTTGCCATCAGAGGGATCAGTTCCAAAAACTGATTTAAATTATTGAAACTTCTTAGGGCAAATCCTAAAGAACTGAGCAAATCTTGAATTTTGTTCTGTTCCCGGTGCAACCTTGCCACGAGTTCTTTTAGTGCTACGACTGGTGTGACATCTGTCGCGGCACTACTATTGTTGTCAATGGGTTGAGAGGGCAGTTGAGACACAGGCACAGGTACTATTGCACTTTATATTGGCAGATTTTAGATTACTTATAAATCTTTTGGCTTTGGCATTGCTAAACCATATTTAGATAAGACTTGTCACTTTAGCAAGAGTATAAAGACGTAACAAGCAACTTTTATCAGTATTTTATTTGCTTATTGTATTTCTGATGGAATATTTGTGATTTCAAATCATGTATTTTTAGCCAAAAACCAATCCGTAAAAATTACTAGTTTCATTGAGAGTTAAGAAAGCTTTTCATTTTTTCATAACTTAATTATCAAAGCATATCTCTAAAGTCATAAAAATACTTTATTCAAAGAATAATTCATAACGCTTTCAGAGTAATTGTTTGGGCAGAGGCAACTAGGAAAGGAGAATTTTTTTGAGTGAAAACTCGGATTACTAGAGAAAATATTTGTAGATACTTTCGCAAGTAAGAGATGAGAATACACCTGGAAGTGTTGAACCAGCTTACTTACAGCAATTCGCTTTTTGAGTCCATAGTAGACGGTTTTGCGAAGTTCTGATAGCCGGAAGGCGTAGTTTTCCTGATGTTGGCTGGCGCTGGGCAAACAGATGACGCTCTTAAGTAAGTTACGTTTAGTATGCAGTTCTGCCAATTTGCTAAGGCAGTTTCTTCGATCTAAGAATGCAAGTCGCCATAGCCAATACTAGTTACCTAGAAAGGCAAACCCTTCTACAGTGCTGAACTGATCTGGACTGGCTCCCCAACGCACTGCTCACTACTCAGACTGCTGTCCATCTTGCAATGTTGTATTTGCAGGGGTGAGCGTCTTGCTTGCCCTTTAAATTGCTGCAAGATGGGAGCTTCCGAGGTTTTGTGTGTTGCGTCTAAATGCCCATTCAGAGAGTGAAAAAAGGCACTAGCTTGAGATTTTAGCAAAAGTTATCCATTTATTGCGACAAACTTATGATTTACAAGAATTGATCTGTTTCTAATGAGTTCAAGTGATAATACCAGATCAGTAATCCCTAAATTTATCAGTTGTCAAGAAAAATATTTAACTCCAAATTTTTCAGTTAGCCGCTCAAGAGAGCTTCGACAAACTCATAGCTAGAAAAGGGGCGTAGGTCTTCAATTCCTTCGCCAGCACCAATAAAGCGAATGGGCAAACCTAGCTGTTGCACAACAGCTAGGGCAACGCCGCCTTTGGCAGTGCCATCAAGCTTAGTTAAGACAACGCCACTTAATTGGGCAGCTTGGGAGAAAACTTCAGCTTGCCGCAGTCCATTTTGCCCTAAAGTGGCATCTAGAACTAAAAGAGATTCTACTTTGGCATTTGGAGCTTTTTTGTCGATAATTCGCCGAATTTTGCTAAGTTCGTCCATTAAATTTTTCTTATTTTGCAGTCGCCCAGCTGTATCAACTAGAAGTAATTCGGTTTGACGTGCTTGGGCGGCTGCGATCGCATCAAACACAACTGCTGCCGGATCTGTATTCTTTCCTGGATTGGAAATTACTTCTACACCGCTTCTACTACCCCAAACCTTCACCTGTTCCACGGCTGCGGCGCGGAAGGTGTCTGCTGCCCCAATTAAGCATTTATAACCAGATTTTTGTCCCAGATGGGCAATTTTACCGATGGTAGTAGTTTTACCGGCACCATTTACCCCAGTGATTAACCAAATATTTAAGGTTTCTTTTTCTGGAGTAAAGATAGTTTTTTGGGATGCAATGCTTGGCGCATCCAGCATATCCCGGAGAATTTTTTTCAGGTAAGCGATCGCTTCTTCAGGTGCAGTAACTTCTTCTCGAAGTTTTGTCTGTAGGGCATTGATAATAAAGTCTGTCGCTTCTACACCCACATCAGCTTGCAGGAGCAATGCCTCAATTTCTGTTACAGCAGCTTGGTTTAGCGGCCCTTGACCAACGATCGCCTTGAGTTGGTTAAGAATGCTACGACGAGTTTTATCTAACCCTTGCCGGAGCTTTTTCAGCCAGGTAATTTCTTCAATAGAAACGTCTTCTGGACTTCTACCTTGAGCTGCTAAAACTTTCGCCGACCAGACAAACCCATCATCAAATACCAGCCCAGGAATTTCCTCTCCTGTCTCTGAAGTTGTAGCTACTGGCTGTACTACTTCTGGTTCTGGAACTTCGATAGCGGTGGCCATTAGTTGTTCTAGCTTGGCTTGCCGTTCTGCCGCCGCCCGTTCTAAGAAAGATAGTGCTGTTGGCTGTGTTGCCTCTGGTGTAGATACTGGTTCGGTGGGCGTTGGTTCAGCCTCATTTGCCGTCAGTTCTGGGCTGGAGACATCTGGCTCTTTGTCAATTGCTGCTACTGAGGAATTTTCTGTAATTTCTTCTTCAGTAGCAGCTTGGATAACTTCTGGCTGTGCTGTTTCTACGGCTGTACTAACAGGTTCCTCAATTGCTTCTGGTTCGGTAATTTCCGCAATTGCCGTTTCTGCGGTTTCAGGTTGTGTTGATGCTGATGAGGCTTCTGTTGAATCAGCCGGGGTTTCTACTACCTCAACTTGTTGTTTTTGCTGAATATTTTTGTAAGCAGCTTTAGCAAACGCTAACAAGTCTGTTGTTGTGTCTGGAGCAGTTTCAGCAGTTGGTGTTAATGTTTCGGCTGGCTCTGGCTGAGGTTCTTGTGCAGGAGGAGTTTCTTCCTGTTTTTTATCAGAGGGAGTGTCAGAGGAATCGTTATATTTACGACGGAACCAATTAAAAACCATTGCAGCAGTATTGGTTATATGAGTTTAATAGTTATAAGTTATGAGTTTAATTTAACTTGGGGCATTGGGCATCGGGCATTGGGAAACAGGAGGCAGGACGCAAAAGTTCTTTAATTTTTAATTTTTAATTTTTAATTGATTTCTTCCCCTGCTTCCTCACTTTGGCGAATAAAAAAGGCTATGCTGTCTTTTTCTGCTCAATGACTCGGCGCAAAACACCGTTAATAAACCGATGACCATCGTCTCCACTGTAACGTTTGGCTAGCTCCACAGCTTCGTTGATGGCGATACTGTCTGGAACTCCTAAGAATTTCATTTCAGCCACAGCGATTTGCAAGATATCGCGGTCAATTTGGGCGAGGCGAGTTACTTGCCAATCTACTAAGGCAGTAGAAAGGAGTTCATCTATAATTTGTCGATTTTCGTTGACGGTAATTACAAGCTCTTTAGCGTAATTACGGACTCCCTTATCCTGATTAGCTAACTGAATCAATACTGGGAAATCAACTGCCGTACCCAACTGATTGATTGCTGTCTGGGTGCAGGCGATCGCTTCTTGAAGCATTGTTCTAGCACTATTGAGGTCAGAGGCCCGAGTTTGGCTACTTAAAAGGCGATCATTACTGCGTTGCAGTTCACCTGCGGCATTATCAAGGGTATCTTGCACTTCTGAGGTCAAAGTACGTACTGCTCCTAGCACCAACTTGGATACTAGTTGATCGTCTTCCAATTTCTCTAATTTCTTTGGGTTGACTGGCAATTGGCTAAGGCTTAAAAGCGCCAATTCACGAGCAATTTGCTGGGGTTTACGAGGTTGCATAAAACTGAGGGGTGATTAAGTAAGAACTGATTAACTAGACGAGGCAAACTCACAATCATATCAACTTTGGTACAGTTAAACAACAAAATTACGCTAAGAAGGTACTGAATACTGGGTACTAGGAAAGAAATTATTTTAAGATTTGCTTAGGGTATGAATCCACATACTCATCTTCCCCAGTCCCTAATCCCCAATTTAACTTTCTTCAACGGGAATAACCTGCTGTTTGATTTCGTCGTGTTTCACTTCCAGCGTGGACTCTTTGGGGAAAACCAAGGGCGTATTGGGGGCGACAATGCCACCTGATACAACTATTTTAAAAGCGTCTTCAATGGACATGGAGAGGTTTACCACCTCATCTTCAGGAACTACTGCGTACCATCCGGTAGTCGGATTGGGGGTGGTAGGTATAAAAACACTTAGCACAGGGCGAGGCATCTGGGCTTGGATATCACTGCTGATTACACCAGTCACAAAGGCGATCGCCCAAATTCCTCGGCGGGGATACTCTACCAAAATTACCCGGCGAAACTTGCCATTAGAATCTTTTAATATTGTTTCTAAAAGCTGCTTAAGTGTTTTGTATACCTGTCCTGCTAAAGGAATTGCCTGTAATAATCGTTCGCCAAAATCTAACAACCACCTGCCAGCAATATTGCGAGCCATTAAGCCCATCAATAGAATACTTAGTAGTGGTACAGCCAACCCTACTAATAAATTCAGTAAATTTACTAAAATGGGGTTTAATCCATCAAAAGGATTCAGTTGTTTGGGAATTTGGGTGAGGAAGTTAATTACCCAAGTAGCAATGGTAATAGTTAGCCAGATAGTAGTTGCTAGGGGAATTACTACCAACAAACCAGCGATCAGGTCGTTTTTTAAGTCCTGTTTTAGGCGATCGATTACCAAGCCCCGATTCTCCTGTTTTAAGCTAGAGGAACTTTTGTTATTGGTATTCATACCAGCAGATTTGTCAAATTCCGAAGACTTTAACTTTAGGCACTTTCTACCGCAAGTAACTGTCCAAAACGCTAGCAGCTTGGCTGCTGACGCAAAAACATGTACTTGTTGCTGGAAATCAGCTATTTTCCTACAAGCATACACATAGACATTAACCAATCTGATGCCGACTGGTTATTTTAAAAGGATGTTACTTTTCTTTGTAAGACTTGTAAACGATTGTTGCAAGTCCTTAGGTATTACTAATCTACCGCGCTCAATCAAAAGCTGCTCATGATTGTGAAAGTACAAGCGGGTAAACAAAGGAATTATTTGATCTGGTCAGTTGAGCAGGAGAGCGCTTTTATGAAAATGTATTGGTAATATTAATTTATTATGGAAGTTTTTATTTAGATATAACACGGTGTAGGTAGCACAGCTGTGCTAACCTGCTTTTGAAATTTTGAATATTGCGATCGCGTACCCGTCCGTCGTTGGCGATCGCTGCTTCAAATTTTACGCTACATCAGCCTGTGTCGTTTCAGAATCTACGCACTGTAACTGTTGTGTATTCTCCTGTACCTGAATTGCTGTTGCGTCTAAATTAGGTTTTGGTAAATACTTCATTTCCCAGACTTTGAGCAAAATCAGATATTCGTAGAATGCCTGCAATGTACACCAAGCAAATCCGGCGCGTCCATCTAAACAGCCGCCTAAGATAAAATACATATATACAAAGCGTAGCAATGGTCTGGCGGGTAAACGCAAAGATAAATCTTTCAAGGCGCGGCGTTTTTCGACTTCCGATTTGCCAAAGAATAAATCTTGCCAGTTGACCTTTCCTTGTTCTAGTTGATATAGCGTTTCTTGAGCTTCGTCTGTAGAATAACGGTTATGCTTGTCAATCCAGCGACTCAAGCCTTTACTACAAGTGTAATGTGGGTATGTCTCTTTTAAAAAGCTAGTTGCACCCTCACAAACTTCCCGTTCAGTATGACCATAATCTGTAAACCAGACCCTACCGTGGCAAAAGAGGCGCATTTGGTAACGGGGATACTGTGTGCTGTAGCGAATCCAACGATTCATGAACATGACACGTTCAGCCACGTAGTAACCGATATAGTCAAGACTCTTACTTGCCTTTTCGCATTCAGCGAATAGTTCTGGTGTCATGCGCTCGTCAGCTTCAAGAATGTAAACCCATTCGTGCTTCGGAGGGATAGACTCTAACATCCAGGTGCGTTGGCGGCCGTGGCTTTCAAAAGCGTGTTGAATGACGCGGATGGGATAGCGACTAGCGATTTCTACAGTGCGATCGCTACTGCATGAATCCACAACAATAATGTCATCCGATAGCATCGCCGATTCGATACAAGCAGCAATATCTAACTCTTCGTTATATGTCAGTATGTAAATTGAGAACATTACCCAAGTTTTATAGCGATTTTACTGAGTGATAATTGTCTTTTTATTGTTATTAGATATTAGGCGTATGGCAGTATCAGCCGTTAAACGTCCTACTGCCATACCGATAATAGATTAGCGTGCAGCTGCTCTAGGTTTACCACCTTGTAAAGCACCGCTACCTTTTAAGCCTGTCCAGCCGATGATAATGTAACCAATGGACAACAGCAAACTGCTAATTCCAATCCGTAGTCCAGACTTCCAAGCAGTATCTTTAGCTTGTTTCTCTGCTTCGTCTCTGCGCTGGCGAACTTGGCTTAATTGTTGAGTTCGCAACGTCTGAATATCTGTTTGTTGTTCAATAGCTTTATCAAGTATTTGGGGATTTGTTTTAGCCTTCGTTAGTAACTCTTTAATATTTGCAGGAATTTGAGGGCTTTCAAGCGCTTGCTTATATTTTTGGTCATCTTTGAGGATTTCACTAAACTGAGCTTTGGTTTGGGTTCGCAGTTGATCTAGTTGAGCTTTTCCTTGCTCAGTATTCAGTTGTGCTTGCAATTGCGAGAACCGATTGTTCAGTTGAGTTTCTGCCTGATCTCCTTCTTGGGCAATACGGTTAAGTGTTTGAGCTTTAGCTTGATTGACGTTATTGAGGTGCAGGGGAAAAATCAGCAAGAACATTAACCCTAAAATACTTGAAAGGATCACAGCAGGAAATCTTAAATCGATACCTTGAGGGCGATCGCTTGCTGCATCAGCACTATCAATCCAATAGGCAGCAAACAGCAGCCCCAAACCAACTAGAGGCACAATTCCCCGATCAACTAACGCTGTTGCCAAGTTAATTTGCCATACTCGATCAGTCGGTTGAAAGGGTAACAACAGAATCAAAAAGTCAACAAAAAAAGACAAAATGCAAATTATTCCAACTACCTTAAGTGTGAGGGCAGTACTCACGGAAGTAAAACGGTTAACCATAGTTTTTTGAACTGGCGGTGAATACGAGTGATTTTCATATTTCAAGCTACTTGAATATTGTGCCTATGACCGTGACTATTGTATAGAAACACAAAGCAGATTCAATATTGGTAAAGGCTATCTGCCTCTTGGTTTTCAACTAGGCCAGAGTAACATTTGTTATGTCCAGTGTCTTCAGGAAAATCTTAGTGTTTTAAGATACGAACATGATGCGGGGCTGTAAGAAAAGACTCATTAATTACCCAATTTCCCTTATTACAGTTCTCAATCGGTCGTAATATAAGTATTTTGTAGGGACATATACATGTGCATTTTTGTCAACTTAACGTAAAAATTACGTTCTGCATAGAACCGACCTTCTTTGCTAATAGCAAAAGTCATCTCTTAATAACTAAAATATACCCAAAAGTCTAAAGTCTACTTAAGTAGACTTTAGCTATTAGCCTTGGAATTTATTCCCAGGCGGGTGAGGAAGCCAACAGTTAAGCTATTTCTAGCTTCAGTTGATACCAATGACAAATGTGCGCCCCTTGTGAGTTTTGCATCAATATAAAAATCGCAATATTTCCCTTATTTTTCCATCTCCCTTGCAAGGGCTTGTTCCCAAATTGGCAGATCCTCCGGTCGGTCAACATCAGCTAAAGGCGGCAAGTTCACGTATGATAAATTAAGTTTCTGAGCAATTTCCACGGTTTTCTGGAATACTTGAGCAGTTCCCCACTCGATGTTAACGAATAACTCCGGGGTCGGTTGGCGCAACCCAATTAAGTAATATCCACCATCGATCGCAGGGCCAAGTACTAAGTCAAAGGTGTGTAACTTCTCAAAGGCTGTCTCTAAAATCTGAGCATTGACTCCAGGGCAATCTGTACCGATGATAATTATTTTTGTGGCATTAGATTCAAAAGCCTCGAAAAGCGATCGCGCCATCCGCGAACCTAAATCCCCTTCACCTTGAGACTGGTAAATCAAATCTAACCCCAGCCAATCTTGCATAAGTTGCGAATCCCCACCTGCAAATCTCACTTCTACAGATATGGCAATGGCTTTTTGCAATTGTTGAACCTGAAATATTGTATGTTCAGTCATTTCTCGTTGAAGATTGGCAGCACCAACAGTTCCTAAAGCAGGTATCAGTCTGGTTTTAGTCTTCCCTGGTTCTGGATAGCGAGTGAAAATAATCAGGTGCTGTTTTGAGATTGCTGGTAAGTTCAGCACACAATACCTTATTTAATAAACTAAAAATATCTTAATAGCAATACTTATCGTTTTCGGCTGTGGTATGTTCTTTTTCCATTCGCATTGCTCCTAAAATCGTAGAAACAACAACACAACGCTTAACTTTACCACCATACTTGCTTGATAGTGTTATCCGCCCTAGTGGTGGTTGACTGACATTACCTCTGTAATCAAATTGAATTTGTCTAATACCATTTGACTCTTGTAAAGTTGTTTCCGCATCTAAGCGCACATTGGAATTTAGATTATTCCAGTTAGCGTTAGATGGGTTTACTGTAGCAGGATGAACTGCCCATTGAATAATGCCGTTTTGTTCACGAAAGCTGGCTTTCCAAGTCAATTTTTCTTTACTAGCTTGGCTTTGGGCTTGGCGTATAGCATAATAAACCTCGCTTTGAGCAGTATTGAGGTACCGAGTCTGCACAAAACCTAGCCAGTTGGGTATTGCCATAGTGGCTAATATACCAATTAATAAAACAACTACTAAAGTTTCTAATAGTGTAAAACCACTACTAGAGTCCTTATTCAAGAGCTTTTTAGAATTAACTAGAAACAGTAACTGCACCCGCATATCCATTTTTGTCTTCTGCTCGTTTTTCAACTACCCAGACCTTGAGCAATGTTTCAGCTTCTTGCCTTCTTACTTCGCGCTGGTTAGTAATATTGTTTAGTAAGCTAGGTATTATAAGGATTATGAATATTTTCAGTAATAGTTTTAAGGTAAAATTTATATTCTGAAGTCTTGACGAGTCATGAAGAAAATACTTCCACAAAAACATAGCAGCTGCTAGACCTTTTTTTTTGTTAAAGGGCTTTTGTAGCGCTTTACAAGTTAAGTATTTGTATAAATTTGCTAGGCTTGTATTCCAATTATGCTTTAGTGTCGAACCCGCAGAAGCTTTTCGTAGATAGGAGCTTTCCTTGTACGCTCTTTCAAGCACTTGCAGGCAGGCTTTTTCCTGTCTGACAAGATTAGAAGAAACTGAATTAGCACTTATGCGATATAAAATTTGTACAGATGGCACACATACAAAATCAAACTGAGAAGCTAATCGGAGCCACATATCCCAATCCTGAGCCGCGCTTAGAGATTCGTCAAAGCTACCTAATTGAATTAAAGATTTTCTACAAATTAAAGGATTAGAACCATTCTCTAGAAAGTTATTTAATAATAAACTTTCATAAACATTTCCATTTAAATTAACACGCTTACCTGAAAGTATAAATTCACCATTTTCATCAATATAATCAGTCCAACTGTAAGCAACTTTCGCGGTAATGTGTTCTTCTAGAGCCTTTACCTGAGAATAAAGTTTATCAGGTGTCCAAAGATCATCTGCATCTAAAAAACTAACAAATTCCCCAACTGCAAGGTTTAGCCCTCGGTTACGGCTGACGTTTCCACCAGCATTGGGGTAAGAAAATACTTTTATTCGTGAATCTTCAATTTCTGCAATAACTTCTATTGTTGAGTCTTGCGAACCATCATTAATTATAATTAATTCTAGATCAGAAAAAGTTTGATTTAAAACTGATTGAATTGTATACTTAATAGTCTTTTCAGAATTGTAAGCAGGGATAATTACAGAAACTTTTGGCAATTTTCTGCTAGTAGATTTAATCATTTTTATAAAGATATTTATTTTTTAATACTCTGCCTAAATTACATTTAAAGTAATAAAAAGGACTCATCATACTAGACAAATAAAATTCCATTTCAAAACTTGGAATTAGATTATTTTTAAATTGCCCTTTATACTGAATTAGATGTTGTAATACTCGGCGTAAATTCCCTAAAACAGTTTTAACAAAGACTATCGGTTTTTGCCACTTTTTAGTATTTATTAAGCGTAGCTGGAAAATACACAATCCACAGCCGCGTGCCAAACTTAAAAGGTAATCTCTCTCAAGTCGCCAATGTGGTATTTGATGATAAGTATGCATGGTAGGGTTATACCAAATTTGCCAGCCTGCATAATGGATATAAAGTAATGGTTCATAGTCATCACCCTGGACTAAAATACCAGGTAACTTACCACTTAAATTAGGTCGTTGTGGTACATTTTCAAGCCATGCTTTTTTTCTAACAACAAGCGCTGCACCAGGAGGAAGCCTTAAATTGTCTGCATCAAATAAATGTGCATTTGAGCCATGTTCTCTAATAGCTAAAAAAGCTCGAATTCTTTCAAAATTTTCTGGCGGCTTGACTTCAAAATCACCATGAATTTGTCCACTCCAAGCACCTGCTTGAGGATGTTCCAATCCAAAGCTATATGCTTCTGATAACCAATCAGGTGCAGGTAAGTTATCATCATCTAGAAATGCGATTAGCTTCCCTCTGGCTTCACGTACTGCTCGTAGTCGGGCAAAAGCCGCTCCCTGTTCGGTTTCTAAAAAATATCTTAAATTACAGCTTCCATTAAATATTTTTTGGTAATTCTGGATGATTTCAGATGTGTTATCAGAACTATTGTTATCTACAACAATAATTTCCCAGTTAAATTGTTCTACTCCTGTCTGGCTTAATAGTTTATCTAAAATTTTAGGTAAGCGAGTTGCTCCATTATATGCAGGAATAGCTACACTAATGTCTAAACTTTCAACTGTTAATTCATTCATAATACCTAATACTTAATTTACTCTTTAAAATATCCATTTTTCCAAAGATAAAAAGGGCTGATAAAACTACTTAAAAAAAGTTCCATTTCGCAAGCAACTACCAAATCTTGCTTTAGCTTAAATCGATATTTGAGTAAATGTAAAATGATTTTACGCAAATCATTTATCATATAAACTAAAAGAGCAACTGGTCTATATACATGTTTTATAGTTACCATTCTAGTTACATATCGGCTAAGTCCAATACCTCGAAAAAATGGGATTAAATAGTCTTTTTGCAACCGGAAGCTTGGTATTTTATGAAAAACTTCCATTTCCGGGTTATACCAAATCTCCCATCCTGTTTTTTGGATATAAGACAACATTTCTAAGTCTTCACTGGTAAGCATATTGCCTTTAACTCTGCCAGTTAAAATAGACTTATCTGGTACACTTTCTAACCAGGCTTGTTTACGGACAACAAGTCCGGCACATGGGGGTAATAATTTTTTACTTGCTTCATATAATAGCGGTAAATTACCTCGTTCTGTAATTGCCAAGAATGGAGCAATGCGCTGAAAGTTTTCTGGTGGTTCTATTTCCCAATCAGGATGAATTTGGCTCCCATAAGCTCCCGCCTTCGGATATTTTTCACCAAAAGCATAAGCTGCGGATACCCAATTTGATATTGGGTAATTGTCATCATCTAGAAAACCTATGAATTTACCTTTAGCTTCTGCAACTGCCCTTTTTCGAGCATAAGCTGCTCCTTGTAGTGCTTCAAAGCAATACTGCAAAGGATAAGGACACTGCCAATTTTGTTGATAGGCTTGAACAACTTTAGCTGTGTTATCAGTGCTGTTGTTGTCCACAACTATAATTTCCCAAGATAAATTTTCGGTGTGAAGTTGGTTTTTTAGCCGTTCTAGTAGTTCAGGCAAACGACTTTCACCGTTGTAAGTTGGGATAGCTACAGTAAAGTCAAGGTTTTCAGTCATTTGACAAAAGGAATATTTTGATTAGGACGCTTTTTATGCGTTTAGCCAATAGCTAATTTATCAGCGACTCTTAAATAAATCTATCAAACATTAAAACTGCACCTGATATTTTAATTTTGCAATCAATGTGCCGTTTTATATACAGTATTATCACGTATCTTTAAATAAAATTACTACATAAATTATTTAGTTGCATTGATTATCTTTTGCTGTGAGCATTGAGCCTAAGAGAGTTTTTACAATAACGCATCGCTTTATGCTACTAGGCGATGTAGAGTTTGCAGAACTTGGTACAGCTACCACTATTTTTAACCCAGGTGGCTCTGTACCTGCTGCTACTGTTCCAAAGTTAGGAGTTGGTAAAGTTGGTAAAGCCCCCATATAGTCAAAGGTAATTTTTGTTGGTGTACTTGAAGGAGGGTAGGATACAGGAGAATTAGTAGTAGAATTGGCAGCGTTTTCGTCACTGAGATTTGCACCTAGCAGTAATTTATCAGAGCTAACGCCTACATCCGCCCCTAAAGGTTTCCATGTAGGGCTTCCAGCACTTGTACTATAAACAGCAACCTCTATATTTTGGGTTGTGGTATTTTTCTGAAAACTGACACTGTAGCTAAGTTTTTTGTTTTTAGCTTCGCGCTGTGCTTCTTGGAGTGCAGCTAAAACGGCATTGTTAGCCTTATTTACCTTCTGTCGATTTACAAAGGCAACCCAACTAGGAGCTGCGATCGCAGATAAAATTCCTATTATTACCATCACCACGATTAATTCCAGCAAGGTAAAGCCAGCATCTTGTTGGGTGTTTCTAGAAGCATAGCGTAGTCTATTAATTAAAAATCGCTGTTTACTGGTTTCATTTCTACTGTTTAGATTAAATAACTTCAAACTTAACTTTTCCATAATTTGCTGCCATTAATTCCTTAAATTTTCAGCACTTATTTAGTAAATAAGTATCCGCGTCCTTGCACCCGTATACTTGCACTTGGAAAATAAGTTTTGTTGGTATCTATGTAATTAAAGTTATTGCTTTGTAAACGTGCAAGTGCATTGCCTCGTAAAAAGACCTGGGCTGTTGTGTTAACTCTATCGATACACGCATAGAAACCAGTCATTTTGCCTGTATTACGTGTATTAAAGCTAGCAGTATCTGGTGATACTTTCTGCCATGTGTTGTTATCAGTAGGACATGTTGCCGCAGGTGCTGGTGTTGTATCATCAGTTTTGGTTTGATCAATAAAGTCAACAAGCACTGTAGTATCGGCAGTATAATCTGGTGTGGCTTTTACCCAAGCATTCATCTTGTCTTTGAGAGTGCCTACTCCATCAAGTTTAAATAGAGTAAAACCTGGACTGGGACAATTACCACTAATATATTTGCCAGTATAGCCAGTACAATCAACACCAGTACTAGCTGGTACACCATCTTTAATTTGCCATCTCGCAATACGAGCAGCATTAGACCAAGTAGAACTAGAAGTAGCGTCTTTAATTAAATAGTAAGCAACCAATGAGTATACAAACGTATCATCTTTTTCAGTTCCTGTAATTGTAAGCGCTTGGTTAACTAATTCTCGCTTCCAAAAGACAAGAACAGGGACTCTATCTGTTGCGCTCGAATTAGGTAATTGATTTTTGATAGCTTCAATTCCGTCAGCATCATAAAGATAAATTGCCTGTTGTAAATCACGGGCAATATAATCTAGCGCAGTTTGAATTTCTTGCTCAGAATTTGCCTTTGCTTGCTCCTTCCGGTCGGTGTCCATAATGTTAACCATGAATCCTAGCAACGGAGTAATGATTAGGAATGCCATGATCATGGCAATCAACAATTCAATCATGGTAAAACCGTTAACTTGCTGAACTAGCCTAGAGCGTTTTAGCTGGCTTTTGAGTAAAAATTTTAGTGTACTCACCATATTGTGGTATTTTTTTTAGTGATAAATGCACAGTGAGCATCGCAATAATGTGAAACTGCCTAGTTTTTTACTGGCAAGTTTGATTTGTTGCAGTACCCAGTCGTCGGCACAAAGCCTGAAAAGTCGTGTTACTATTGCCAATATCAGTTGTCATTTCGATTAATGGTGCTTGGCGATCGCCTAATCCACCGGTGAAAGTTTTTTGTCTATTCTTAGTAGTATCTGTGCTAGCTTTGAGGGTTTGGTTAAAGTCAACATCTACCCGATAAATCCGAATTCCCAGACGATAGCCATCGTTTATCCCAGTACTTTGGACAATTCGACCAGCTTGAATGTAAAACAGATTGTTTGTATTGCTTGAACAATCTGGATTACTAATAGTCCCATTCTTATTGAAACAATATAGACCAGTTGCCGATGTGGGAGCAGGCATATCTGTAATATTGTTAATTAAATAATCTTGTGGTCTACCTGTTATAGATGGTGTCCCTGCTACATCTGAAATTCTTCTAGGTGCAGCCGCAGTTGGAGTTGCAAGTGTAACTACTGTACTTGGCACTGTAGTAATAGCTCCAGTTCTGATGCCATCAATGAATGCTTTTGTTGCTTGGGTTGCAAGTTCCACACGCCGAGACTGAACGCGGGTTGCTGTTGAGATGACGATCACAGGTGCGATCGCTGCTAATAAAATAGCAACCACAACTATTGCTACCAATGACTCAATAATCGTAAAACCAGACTCATCAGCAGGGATGATTTGTTGCTGTAGTTTGTGCTTAATCATTAACTTATCACCAGCTTCTGATACCAATTTGCATTCAAAAACGTAATTGAAAAACCTTACTCCCCTAAAGTGAAAGTTACAGTTTAGGAGAGTAGTATGAAATTTTAAGATGGGCAGTTACTAGGAAGTTGATCGGAATCTATTGCAGGAGTATATACAGGAGGAGTACTAGTATCGGGTTTTTTCGCACACAACAAACTTTGCACCCATGCATCATCTCGACCAACTTCCCGGAAGTACTCATCTGGCAAATCATCTGGTATGGTTGCCAGTTTTTGGGCTAATAAGTCAGGCGACTGAGATAGTAGTGCTACATCATAACCCCATTGCCGTGTAGGAGCCAGATAGAAAGGAGTTCTGCTGTCATTACCTTGAATCTTATATTTAAAATCATCAGATTGAGTTGATATGGATGTGCTGAATGATCCAGTCGCATAAGCACTTCGTTTAGTTTGGACGAAAGTGCCACTAATCCTAGCTTTAATAGCATCGGTTGTTTGTGTACCAGTTGGGTTCCAGTTCTCTAAAAAGCGCACAAAGTTGTGTAAACCACCGTTATCTTCCGTAGGACGCGCTGGGGTATCTCCAGCCACAGCAATTAAATTAAAGGTAGTTTCAATAGCTGTTTGCAACCAATTATTGTGGGTTCCAGAGACAATCTTATTATTGTTATCTGGGTCTTGAGGAGTAGCAAAGGGTTGGTTAATTTGTAGAACTGGTTGAAAGCTAGTAACAACACCACCAACTATAACTGGCTTCAGCCAGGGCATGAATACATCGGGTGATGGCTGTAATAGTCTTTCTCCCGTAGTGGATGTTGCTGACCCTAAAGGAAATATTCGTACCCTACCAGGATTGCTATCATCAACTCCTAAGACTTGAAGAGGAGTAACTAACTGACCAGTTGTTGCATCACGTACAAAAGCAATTCTCCGAGGAGCGGTTGCAGGAAAGCATCCTCCTGAATAATCCGTCGCTGGATCATCAAAAATGTATCCTGTTTTTAATCGACTATTGTTTGGATTTCCATTTTTACCAACAATTTGACCATTATAAAATGTATTACCTCCTCCATTTCCACAGGCTGTCTGGATTGTCCATGCTGTTGTCGCTTTTGTAGGATCACTACAATCTGCTTGGTTACTTGCAGAGCAAACTTCTGTCAAATACGTCCCTGGTGGTATTTGTAGCGCAATTGGTGTCACAAAGTTGTTGAGGTAGGAACTACCTTGAAACCCTGTTGTAGTTGAGTCAAGGTCTTTGGGTATGCCTGTAGTAGTATCACGCCATCGAGCTACGGGAACAAAGCTATTGTATTGTGAGAATTGTGAGAAACCAGATGGTATTGGGAATGGAGCATTATAGCTATTACTCCAGTCATAATCTCCCTCATCGCGGTAGCCCAATCTAAAGTTATTAGAAAGTAAAGTAACAGCATCTGCCAACATAGATGCAGGACGCCATTCATCCCCAGTTGTACAGTTTGGTAGCCTTGTATCATTTGGACGACAAGCGAAATTCGGATTGCGCTGTGCTTTGGCACGAGTATAGAAATTGCTCCAATCATCTGCCAATGCCGTTGTGAACTCTTCTTGGGTGTGAAGATTAAAGTTCCCCTTAACATAAACAGGCAAATTGGTAGCTAAAATCAACCCTTTCTCTACGTCTCGATAGTCATTACTTGTGCCGCGACCGATTTTTGAACCGTTAATGAGCATAATGGCATTAGGACGGCGCGTTGGGTCAAGCGTATAATCCACTGGGCTTTCAAGTTTTCGCGCCTCTGAATCTGTCTTTGTTGAACTCAAATCTAGCAGTCCATCATCGCGTGTAGCATAGATAATACCGCTATTTGGCAGTAAGTATTCTTGCGCTGGAGTTGCTGCACCATACGTAGTAGTGCGAAGCGAGTTGATGTCTAATACTGTGGCGCGAATTTCTAGAGGTTGTCTGTCTTTTATTGGAAGATCGTAATCAGTACTTGTAGTGGTTGTTTGATTTGCCTTAACCTGTCTTGCATCTAAAAAGGCAGTTTCTCGAATTGCGCCGTGAGGAATAGGAGGTGTAGTGGTTACTGGAGAAATACTGCCGTCTAAAATTTGTAGGGCGCAAATTGCAGCATGAATTGTAGATTGTTCCGAAAGAGTACGATTTGCTGCTGTTTTTGCTAAAGCTTGTGCCAGCAGTCCATCATCTATAGAACGTCCAGCTAAATAATTTGCATTAGCTGTATCAGTTATTGGAAGTTTTAAATCTCCTTTTGGATATTTTAATTGAGATTGATAAGTCAGTAAGGCCTGATAATCACTGACTGCCTTCGTTGGAGGCCCATAAACTATGCCGTTGTTAGATAGACCATTAGTATTTGAACTATTAGCATCTGAGGCCCAAGCTGGAAGTCCTGTTTGATTTTTAGCAGTAGTGCTATTAGTAGGGACGTAAAAGCTGCTTACACAAGCTATAGGTTGTGGACTTTGCTGGTTGTAACTACTAGCTTTGTAGTGATAAACAGCCGTAGCTCGCATCCGCAGATATGGTGTCTTAGTTGGATCGGCAATTTCGGGCCATTTATACTGTATTGAAGAGTAATTAGTTGCGCCTACAGCAGAGTAATCATACATCCAATATGGCTTAATAATCTTTTGTGTGGGTGCTGGAGACTGAGGCACTGGCATCAGATCAGACCAAATTTCTTTGGCAACTGAAGTGAAAGTAGTACTTGCAGCTGTGTAACCATTAGGCAAATAAATCCCAGCACCAGTTACCACTCGTAAACCACCAACAGGGTCTTGTATGCTAGTCGGTACTTGAGCTGCTGCTAGTTCCCAATCTTTATCTCGGTCTGTAGAGCCTAAATCAGCTAGTATTTGTACGCGAGAGCGGCGAGTGCGAGGTATGGAAGGTGTGGCTGGTAGATCCCAGTTAATACCACTAATATTTTGGGTATCTTGAGGATTTGGCCCGACAAATAGGCTTTGATTGCTGTCCCACCACATTTGAGGTAGATTGTTACCAATTACAACTCTGTCACCTAAGGATCGTTCTGTTCCGTTATAGTCTTTTTGTAGTTTAGTAGGTTCTGTTGCAGCAGGGGTCAGTTTGCCACTGCTTATACTTAGTGTCAAACTAGTGTAACCAGTACCCGTTTTACCATCGGTCGGATCGGTAGGATACATCCAAGCATTTACAGGGCGTAGGGTATCGCCACTGCCTTGAAGCGGAGTAGTTATGGCGTATGTACCTAATGCAACTAATTCACTGCTTCCAGCAGCAACTTCTTTGTAAGGTACGCGACGGGTACGCTTTTTAAAGTATATCTGTAGCTGTTGTTTGCGTAGTGCGTCGTTTTCTGCTGTGGTATAACTTGCTAAACCAAGCTTATCCTTTTGTTGTTGAATACCTTTGGTAACTTCTGTAGGATCAGGATCTGTGGTAGCTATTTGGGCGCTAACTAGGCGAGTGATGCGCTGTGTGTAGGCAAGGCTGTTATAAGCCATCAAATTCGCTTCGTTTGATACTGGAGTAGTTGATTTTGCAAAATCGACTACAACAGGATCGGTAGCTTCTCCTTTTCTAAATAAATCCACTTGGGTGATCTTGGATGAGTCACTTGTATCTGTGGAGCCACCAGCACCCAAATTTCCACCAATTACTATTTTGGCATTGTCATCATCGTAGAAGCACGAGTCCTTACTGCTAACTTGATATAGCCTGACATTATTTCCGTCTGAACCAGTGAGCAAATTACTATTGGTAAAAATTCGTCCATTTAATCTGAAGATGGGGCCTGGGCTAATATCTATGTCATCTTCATAAAGAACAGCATTATTAACTACAGGAATTTGGACACGCTCTTGTTGATACTCTAAAGCAGAAAAGCTTTTGTTACCCTTGTAAAGTTCGTACTTAGTATTAGAAGCTGGTGTAGTAGTAATAGGAACAGTTGCTGTGTAGACAAAAAAGGCTTTTTTCAACTTATTACCCACCTTAAACCAGCCAGTATTACCTACTAAGCTAGCGCTTGTGCCTAGTGTATCTCCACAATCTCCACTGACATTACCAGCAGTCATTGGTAGAGTTCTTGCCTCTAGAGAATTTCTCGCATGAGTATATGCACCACTACTTGTCGGAGGATTTGTAAAGTAAATGCCATAAAGGGTGTAGCTATCAAACTTGCCATTATTGTCGGTATCGACAGGGTACGACCATGCAGTTTTAAGTTCGGTTCGTTCACCTGTATATTGTGAATTTTTAGTTAGCTTCAGTTGAGTTTCATCGCCAAAGGTATATTCGTTGAGATTGGTTACCAGCGTATCGTATAGGGCGTTATCTGTTGGTGTGGCTCGTGGTAGTCGCCCGTCTTGGAACAGCTTATTTATTTTAGCTCTAGCTCGATCAATTGCCGGAGTTGCAGCATTGAGTGCGGCCTCATTTACTCGAACATTACTAGCATTTTTGGAACGCTCAAAAGAGCGAAATAAAATTGCAGTTGTTAATAGGACAACAACTAAAGATACCATCGCTACCGTTGGCAATACAAACCCAGCATTTCCCGCTCCACGTCTTCTATTTGTGGTAAAAAGGGTTCTTAGTAACCAAACTATTTGCTTTTTTATTGTAGATAAAAACTGGCTAATAATTTTTTTAAAACAAAGTATTCCTACCTTGATAAGTTTGCGTCTTATAGACATATAAGCTTCCCTGTCAAATGTTTTTTACAGATTTGAAGATATTGATTTTATAGGTAAATCAGCCTATTTTGTAGGTTTTAATTAAAAGTGAGACTTTTGATTTTTATGAAAATTAGCCTTTTCAAACATTGTTAAAAATGCAATAGCAAATTAATAGATGTGATTTATTAAATTTATATCATGGGTTCATTTTTTGGTTAATACCGAAAAATACTGAATTTTTAAAATTCTTTAATTTATCCTTATCTAAAATACTTATGTAACAGAAAAATCTGCATTACTAGACTACTTCAGCTCTCTTTAATAGAGAAATAGTATGATTTAAACTAACTTTGTAGAAATCTATTTCATCCAAAGCTAGCTTTATGAAGATGTTGCCAGCATACTAAAGTTATAGTACCCACCTGTTAAAGTAAAAACATCAGTTGTAGGCAAAATAATATAAAAAATTTTAAAATCTCTCTGTAGTGGGGAGACGGCAGAAGAAATATTCTTAATCTCAAGCAAATACGCAGTAATTAAGTTTAATAGTCAATAGCTGAATTACACTGTCGTTTGTACAGACCATCTATTAGAATATTGATTTTACAACATAGAATTTGGCTTGAAAAAAATTTCATACGGTACGAGAAATCGCCGTAGGAAACCAGGCTTTAGTACAGCAGAAGTTTCAGTATCAATAGGTAGGCATTGGGAGCGGTAAGCTTCAAGCGCCTCTATCTTCTTACTTTGAACAGAATGGATAGATATACGGTGAGCAGATGCTAATTCACCTAGTTTTAAGTCACGGAAGAGTAAAGATTTCCAGAGAATCCAAATAGGGTACTGTAAAACGTCAACCTCAATTTCAGAGTATTGAATTGCCGCTAGCAGTAATTCGTAAGTTACTTCGTGGTCTTTAATACGGTCTTGGCGGTGAGTCACATAAACCTCTCCAGGCTGGAAGGATTTTAAGAGTTGAGCAAGTTGTTCAATTGTTTGTTGGCGCTTGCTTGCATCTAGATATTGAAGCTGACTATCTGGTTTGTCAAGAAAATAAATTTGGCTCTTGTCTATGCCTAAGATGCTTAAAGCACAAAGCGCTTCCTGCTTACGAATTGGAACTATTTCACCAGATTGAAACTTGGGATGTTTGCCATGACTTGCTGCTCCATCTGTGACAAAAACAATCTGGACTGGCACATTCTGTTCCCGCTTGAGTCTAATTAAACCACCACACCCCAAAACTTCATCATCCTGGTGCGGTGCAATTATCATCGCAGATTTCTGATTAACTTTCATTGGCTTACTACCAATATGCAATAGCCAAAGAAACTGCACGCTACTTAGAAATTCTGGCAATTTATAATTGTATAGTCGCCAAATTTTGTTTTGTACTCGATGAAGAAAGTGTTTGACGTTCAGCATTTTTTTCAGTCCTATAGCTCATCTCTGAATATCGGTTTCATCATCTCTACAATTTTGACTGGTGAGTTATATTTTATTCGGATTTATCTACCCAGAAAGGGAAACTATCGTTGTAGATTTTTATATATGGCGGCTATTTCTGCCGCCTGCATACTTACTGTACGAACAGATTTAATACCTTGGCGTAATTTATTAAGTAAATTAGTATCTGTTGCTAATCGCTCGAAAGCTTGAGTCCAAGCCTTAGTATCGTTAGCAGTCACTAACCAACCATCAATGCCATGTCTAACAAGTTCAGCAATACCCCCCAAGTTAGAGCCGATGACAGGTACAGATAGAGAGTGGGCTTCTAATACAACCAAAGGCCCAGTTTCTAGACATTGGGAAGGTACAGCCAGTAAGTCATAGTTAGCTAAAGTTTGAGGGAGTTCAACTCTAGTTAGTTGTTTATTCACACGAATCCGAGGATCATTTGCTATCAAATTAAAGATTTTTTGGCGATATCGTTCATCCTGTGTTATTCCATAAATGGCCAACTCAATCTTGATAAAAGGGGGTAAATCTTTAACTGCCTGTACTAAAATCTCGATACCCTTATATATATCCCAGCGTCCTAAAAAGATTACTTTTAAAGGGTCTGATTCCTGTTTTGTCTGTGGTAATTTTTTTTGTTCAGTATAAGAAATTCCATGTCGAGAGAGAATGAGTTTTTCTTCAGGTATCCCGTTGATGAGTAGAGCTTTATAAAGCCAATCACACACTGTCACAATGCGGTCGGCATATTTTGCCATTTTGAGCAAACTTTTTTGGCGTGCAGCAACATAGCTAGGCACGACAAAAGGACGTACAAATCTTCCCAGATTGCCATCGTCTACTGAGGCTGGAAGATATGCACTCACAGGCATTGGTACGCGACCAAGGATAGCTTGGGGCAAATGGCTCAAACTTTTGACCATTTCAGCAGGTAACTTTTTGCTCAAAGTATCAGCACATTGAGAACATCGCACCACATCAATTTTGCCATCGCAAACTTTCTGTCCATCGAACATCAAAGTAATTCGCTGGCAAACGGGTAGAGCATAGTGTACTGTCAACACTGTTGCCATGCCTAATTCTTTAGCTAATCGCAAATGAGGTAAGCCACAAGATACTTCCCAATGGTGCTGATGATATATGTCTGCTTTTTGGTTGGTTAACCAATTAGCGAAATATTCAAATTTCCCATGCGGGAATTGTCCATGATTCGGTTCTGTTTTAGGCGTAGGAAATACAGGATATCGATAAACTTCTACGCCGTTATATTTATAAGTCTCTTCTTTTTGGGAACCGTTACTAGCTGCTGCTATCTGGATGTCAATTTCATGTGTAGGTTCCGCCAGTGCTAAGAGCGATGCATGCGGCTGTAAACTACGCAATTCTGGCAGTAAATCGTTGAGGTTTACTTGAATACCACCACATTTATCTGGAAAATAGCGAGCAAGAGCTTGAATTACTTTCATTAGGAGGAATCTCCAAGACAGGAAATCTGCTTTTGCTATTTTATTCGCTGTATTGTAAATTACCCAGTAATATCTGTACTCCAGTTAGGGAGACGCGATAAATCGCCGTCTCTACAGGGAATTCTTTATTGACATACTACTAGATCGCCCATTCTCACCTGACGAATCAGAAAAATAGAACGATCTAGTTTTATTTACATCTTATTTGACAGTGTATTAAGTTTTACGATTCTGGTGCTGACTCAACCAGCTTGACGGTAGTTTGTGGCACTGATATTTTTACCAGCACTTTTTTGCTAAAAGATAGACCGTTTTCGTTTTTATCAATGATAATCGTGTCTCCAGAGATAAAAGTATTCTCCAATAATTTGGTAGCGAGGGGGTTTTCTACTTCTCGCTGAATTGCCCGTTTGAGTGGACGAGCGCCATAAACTGGGTCGTAGCCTGCTTCTACAAGGTAATCACAGGCTGCTTGGGATATTTCAAAGAAGATTTTTTGCTCGCGCAGGAGATTTTCGACCCGTTTGAGTTGAATACGGATGATTTGCCGCATTTCCGTGCGATTTAAGGTATGGAAGAGAATAATGTCATCGACGCGGTTGAGAAATTCAGGGCGGAAATGCGATCGCAAAGCATCCATTACCCGCTTCCGCATCGTTTCATACTTGGAATCATCACCAGATATATCCAAGATATGTTCGCTACCAATGTTACTGGTCATGACAATAACGCTGTTACGAAAATCTACCGTTCTTCCCTGAGAGTCAGTAATTCTTCCATCATCTAACACTTGCAATAAAATATTGAACACATCGGGGTGTGCCTTTTCGACTTCATCCAACAGCACCACTGAGTAAGGACGACGACGAACCGCTTCGGAAAGCTGACCACCTTCTTCATAGCCTACATATCCTGGAGGCGCTCCGACTAACCGAGAAACTGAGTGTTTTTCCATATACTCAGACATATCTAAGCGCACCAATGCATCATCAGAATCAAAGAGAAACTGAGCTAAAGCACGGGCGAGTTCGGTTTTACCTACGCCTGTAGGGCCCATGAACAAAAATGAACCAATGGGACGAGAGGGATCTTTCATCCCTGCACGAGCGCGGCGAATTGCGGCGGCTACCGCTTCTACAGCCTCTTCTTGCCCAATGACTCGTTGATGTAAATGACTTTCTAATTGGAGCAACTTTTGCCGTTCTGATTCCAATAGGCGATTTACGGGAATTCCTGTCCATTTGGCGACGATTTCGGCAATATCGGCTTCGGTGACTTGTTCTCGCAGTAAGGTGGAACCTTGGTTCTGAATTTCTAAAAGGCTCGCTTCTTTGGCTTCGCGCTCGTGCTGCACTCCCTCCAATTTGCCATACTTCAGTTGGGCAGCTTTATTTAGGTCATAAGCGCGTTCCGCCTGTTCAATTTGCACTCGCAGCGCATCTTCTTCTTTCTTTAAGGCGCTTATCGCCTCCAATATCTGCTTTTCACCTTGCCATTGCTCATTAAATATTTGCTGCTTTTGGGTTAAATCGGCAATTTCTTGCTCAATGCGCTGCAAACGTTCTTTAGTTTGGGGAATACCCTTTTCTTCGCCAGCTAATGAGAGCTTTTCCATTTCTAACTGCATGAGGCGGCGATCAATAGTTTCCAATTCTGCTGGTTTGGAGGTAATTTCCATTTTCAACTGTGCTGCTGCTTCATCCACCAAATCAATGGCTTTATCTGGTAGGAAGCGATCGCTAATATAACGCGCTGACAGTGTTGCTGCTGCTACCAACGCCGAATCAGAAATTTTGACGTTGTGATGTACTTCATAGCGTTCTTTCAATCCCCGCAGAATGGAAATAGTATTTTCCACACTTGGCTGATCGACAAATACTTGCTGAAAGCGGCGTTCTAGGGCAGCGTCTTTCTCAATATGTTTGCGGAATTCGTCGAGGGTAGTAGCACCAATACAACGCAGTTCTCCCCTTGCCAGCATTGGTTTGAGCAGATTTCCGGCATCCATTGCCCCTTGTTGATTGGAACCTGTGCCGACTACGGTATGTAATTCGTCAATAAACAGGACAATTTGACCATTAGATTCCGTAACTTCCCGGAGAACAGATTTTAGACGGTCTTCAAATTCACCCCTGTATTTTGCCCCAGCAATCAAACTACCCATATCTAAAGAGATGAGCTGGCGGTTTTTTAAAGATTCGGGAACGTCACCGTTGACCATTCGCTGCGCTAAAGCTTCGGCGATCGCAGTTTTTCCTACCCCAGGTTCACCAATCAATACAGGGTTATTTTTGCTACGACGAGATAATACTTGAATTACCCGCCGAATTTCGTCATCGCGCCCAATCACCGGGTCGAGTTTTCCAGATTTTGCCTGTTCTGTCAAATCTCGACCAAATTTTTGTAAGGCTTCATAACGCGATTCTGGGCTTTGATCTGTTACCTTTTGGCTACCGCGAATGGTTTTGATAGCAGCCTCTAGTTTAGCTGCATCTGCACCAAAGCCTTTGAGTATCTTTCTGCCAACGCGATCGTCTTCAGCAAAGGCCAAAAGTATGTGTTCCACGGAAATGTAGGAATCTTTCATCCTGGCTCTAGCTTCCTCGGCTCGGTCTAGTAAAATATCTAAATTGCGGCTGAGGTAAAGCTGATCGCTTTTACCAACTTTAGGCTGACGTTGGGTAAAGGCTTCTAGCTGCTGTTGCAAGCGGATTGGATCGACCTCAGATCGAGCCAGGATACGTATGGCTAGACTAGTGGGTTCTTCTAACAGGGCGATAATTAAATGTTCAACATCTAGTTGCTGTTGTTGATAAGCACGAACTATATCCTGAGATTTAACAATTCCTTCCCAGGCTTTATCAGTAAATTTATTTGGATCTGTAGGTTGCATCTTTAAAATTTCGGAATTTTGATTTTTAGTTTAGGGATTGGTAGTGGGATTGGGACTGGGTATTAGAATACTCTTCCCTAGTCCCTAATTATCCAAACATTCTTAGCGGATGTCCGCGTGTATCTCCAGTGGCAATTTTGGATTGGTAATTGGCGATCGTTATAATCGATTACCCATATTTCTAATTTAAAACGAAAACACTGTTCTGAACGGACTTTACCAAATGGTAATATTGGAACAATAGCTATTAGTGTTGCTCATTAACGACAGTATGCGGGTAATACTAATAGGATTTACGCAGACAAGATACCCCAACCCGCCTAAAATAGTGAGGCAAAAAGCCAAAAGTCTTACGCCTCTGGCTTTACCTGCATAAAATGACAGTGTGTAACAAGAATTAATCTCCCCAGATATAGCTCAACTTTTTAAGACATCGGTGTAGATTTTCCTACAGCTTTATTGGCTTTGATAGGGTTTTACTGGGTGGCTTAATTTGCTCCTTTTTAAGGCTTATCATTACCAACATCAAAGAAATCTTCCGCTTCGTTATTAACTCGCCTGGGAATTTGTTCCCAGGCGAATAGCTAAAGTCCTCTCAAGAGGACTAAATATAAGATTTTAAGCGATGTCGATGGTTAAGCTCTTTGGGTTAGCAAGAAAGGCAGAGGGCAGGAGGCAGAAGGCAGAAGAGAATTCTGATAGCGTAGCGGTAGCGAGTCATCGAGCGTCTTCCTGCCCTCTGCCACGACCGAAGTCCGTAAGGGTTGAGAGCAACAATCCAAAATCTCTGCCACAGGTGTCTTGCAATCAGTGTAGGTCTGTTCGCGGAGCGTCTCCCCTTGGGAGAAGCCTACACTGCAAGAGCAAACCTTCTGCCCTCTGTCCTCTGCCTTCTTCACGGAAAATTTCAGTCCACTTAAGTAGACTTCAGCTATGAGTCGCAGAACTTAAGTTCTGGGCGCGATGTCGGTCAATGCGACATCTTAACTGTTACAAAAATGTGGGTAATGGCAAGCCTTTTTAAGGAGGATCAAGCCTGAACTCAAGCGTATTGGCTTATATTCTTAATTATAAGAATTATTGACTCACAAGTTGCTCTTGGGATTCCTGTTTGACTGCTGACCCTTGATTTGTAAGTTGAATCAGTTCAATTTTATACCCATCTGGATCTTCCACAAAAGCAATTACTGTCGAACCATGTTTCATTGGCCCTGGTTCACGCACGACTTTACCACCCTGATTACGGATTTCCTCACACGTAGCGTAAATATCATCAACACCAAGGGCGATGTGACCGTAAGCATTACCCAATTCGTACTTTTCTACTCCCCAGTTGTAGGTTAGTTCTATCACCGAGTTGTCGCTTTCGTCACCATAGCCAACAAAAGCCAGGGTAAATTCTCCGCCTGGATAATCTTTTCGGCGTAGTAATTTCATACCTAGAAGTTCACAGTAAAACTTTAAGGATTCTTCAAGGTTGCCCACCCGTAGCATGGTATGTAGTAATCGCATATTGACCTTTTCTCTGTAATTGATTTAGTGTTATTCTCTGCCAATATTTTACCTAGCTCAAAGTCTGAAGGTAGAAATGCGATCAAGGAAAAAGACAGGATAAACATTCTCTTACCCATTTTTGGCGTTGATCCCTATCCATAATAATGGAAATCTTCTTTAATCTCAGCCAATAAAGTCTCTTAAACGCCTATGCTAGCGATTGGGTTAGGCAACTGGACTGGATGCGTAACAGACTCGAATAAAGGATAAAGTACAGATGAGTAAATTTCTAGATACTGACCTAGATACTGCAATTGTTGCGATCGCAGCCCGTGAAATTCTTGATTCACGCGGTAGACCGACAATTGAAGCCGAAGTGCATTTAGCCAACGGTGGTGTCGGACTGGCACAAGTTCCCAGTGGCGCTTCTACTGGCACTTTTGAGGCTCACGAACTGCGTGATGGCGATAAAAGCCGTTATGGGGGCAAAGGCGTACTCAAGGCGGTAAAAAACGTCAGAGAAGCACTTGCGCCAAAATTATTAGGCTTGGATGCCCTCAACCAAGAATTGCTAGATCGGACAATGATCGCTTTAGATGGTTCTGCTAACAAATCCAATTTGGGGGCGAATGCGATTTTGGGGGTTTCCCTAGCAGCAGCTAAAGCTAGTGCTGAGTCTTTAGAAATTCCTCTATACCGTTATTTGGGTGGCCCTTTAGCGAATTTACTACCAGTACCGTTAATGAACGTAATTAACGGTGGCGCACACGCATCAAATAACGTGGATTTCCAAGAGTTTATGATTGTCCCAATTGGCGCAACTTCTTTTCGGGAAGCGTTGCGCTGGGGTGCAGAAGTGTTTGCCACCCTTAGTCAGGTGTTAGATGAGAAAGGGTTGCTGACTGGTGTAGGTGATGAAGGCGGTTTTGCCCCTAACCTAGAGTCTAATCAGGTGGCTTTGGAATTGCTGGTTGCTGCCATTAAGAAAGCTGGTTATAAGCCAGGGGAAGAAGTAGCTTTGGCTTTGGATGTGGCGGCTAGTGAGTTTTACAAGAATGGTCAGTATGTTTACGATGGTAAACCTCACGCCCCGGCTGAGTTTATTGATTATTTAGGACAACTCGTTGACCAATACCCAATTGTGTCAATTGAGGATGGCTTGCATGAAGAAGATTGGCAAAGTTGGCAATTGCTCACCCAGAAGTTAGGTTCGCAGGTGCAATTGGTAGGGGATGACTTATTTGTGACTAACGCTACTCGCTTGCAAAGAGGCATCCAGGAAAAAGCCGCTAATGCCATTTTGATTAAACTCAATCAAATTGGTTCTCTCACCGAAACCTTGGAAACAATTGATTTGGCAACTCGCAACAGTATCCGTTCAGTAATTAGCCATCGTTCTGGTGAAACAGAAGACACAACGATCGCTGATTTAGCCGTAGCAACCCGTGCCGGTCAAATTAAAACAGGTTCTCTATGTCGCAGCGAACGCGTAGCAAAATATAATCGCTTGCTGCGAATTGAAGATGAACTAGGCGATCGCGCCGTTTATGCTGGTGCTGTGGGGTTAGGGCCGAAGTAAGGACTAGGGACTGGGGACTAGGGCAAGAATTTTTCCCAATCCCCAATCCCCAATCAAGGATAAAACCCCAACTTGGGCAACCCCAAAGTTTCATCCCAGCCCATCATTAGGTTTAAACACTGAATTGCTTGGCCCGCCTGTCCTTTAACTAGATTGTCAATTGCTGACATGACAATAACGCGACCTGTGCGCGGGTCAACTTCTACACCGATATAACAAAGATTGCTGCCGTTAGCCCATTTGGTTTGGGGATAAACGCCGCTGCCGCAGATTTTCACCCAAGGAGAGTTGCGGTAGAAGGCTGAGAAAATTGTAATTAAATCATCTCGCACTAAACCGGGATCGCGCATTGTGGCATATACCGTTGCCAAAATACCGCGCACCATTGGGATAAGGTGGGGTGTAAATTGGATCATCAGTTCGTGACCAGCTAAGTCACTGCAAATTTGCTCAATTTCTGGGGTATGACGGTGACGGCCAATATTGTAAGCTGCTATGGAGTTGTCTGCTTCAGCTAGTAATAAGTTGGTTTGAGGTTGCCGTCCACTGCTAGATGTACCAGACTTGGCATCAATAATAGCTGTTTCTGGCACGATTAAACCTTGCTTTAAAAGTGGCGAAAGTGCAAGGAGGCTAGCGGTGGGATAGGAACCAGGACAGCCAATGAGTTGAGCTTCGGCAATGCGATCGCGATAAAGTTCTGGTAATCCATAAACTGCTGTAGCTGCAATTGTGCGATCGCTTCTCTCAATGCCATACCAATTTGTATAAGTTGTCAAATTTCTAAACCGATAGTCCGCACTCAAATCTAGTACTTTACATGCTTTTTCCAACAATTTGGGCGCGATTTGGCAAGCTAGACCATTTGGTAAAGACAGGAAAACTACTTCACAGCGATGAGCAATTATTTCTGGTTCTACTGCTTCTATTAGCAGCGTAGTTGCATGAGCCAGATGCGGGTAGAGATCCCCAAAGGATTTCCCGATACTGCTTTCATCGCCTAAATAAACCAATTCGACTTCTGGATGATCCATCAGTAGTCGTACCAACTGTACTCCGCCATAGCCCGACGCGCCAACAATCCCAACGGGTACGCGTCTAAATTTGCCCATGATCTGAAATCCTTATCCCATGAATGGTGAATTCGTTATCAGCTATCAACAATATCAGCGACTAGATGCACAGCGTACAAAACAGCTCAAACCCCTCTACTTTTTTCAGATGTCGGGAAGTAGTGACGCGGCAAAATTGTCAAATATTGTATTTGTCTCTCTTGTCTCGCTTGTCATGTTCATCCTTGATTGTCGTTGCTTTATAAACCCCGATTTTAGGGGCAGAGATTTTTGCTAGCTTATCAAATCATTGCTAGTCTACTCCTCTGCCTTATAAAGGAGCTACAATCTAAAAGAAGAAATTGTTAAAAAAATTTACGTTGGTAGCTGGAAATCTTTCTGTGTCACAGCCTAATACTAACCAAGCTTTTAAATTTGATTCGATTGATGCCGCCTTAGCAGACCTAAAAGCTGGTCGCGTCATTGTAGTGGTAGATGATGAAAATAGAGAAAATGAAGGCGACTTAATTTGTGCCGCCCAATTTGCCACACCCGACATGATTAATTTTATGGCGGTGGAAGCTAGAGGGCTGATTTGTTTAGCGATGACAGGCGATCGCTTAGACGAGCTAGACTTACCCTTGATGGTAAGCAACATTACAGATACTAACCAAACTGCCTTCACTGTTAGCATTGATGCTGGCCCAGAATTGGGTGTAACCACAGGCATTTCAGCAGAAGACCGCGCCCGCACTATCCAGGTTACTCTCAACCCAGCGACAAAACCAACCGATTTACGTCGTCCTGGTCACATTTTCCCGATTCGGGCTAAAGCTGGAGGCGTACTCAAACGCGCAGGACATACAGAAGCGGCTGTGGACTTAGCTCGACTAGCAGGACTTTACCCAGCAGGAGTAATTTGTGAAATTCAAAACTCCGATGGTTCAATGGCGCGGTTGCAGCAGTTAGTTGAATATGCAGAACGCCACAATTTAAAAATAATTAGTATTGCTGATTTAATCAGTTATCGCCTACAGCACGATCGCTTAGTGTATCGAGAGGTTGTTACCAAACTACCTAGTGAATTTGGTCAGTTTGAAATTTACGCCTATCGCCACACCCTGGACAATACAGAACACGTTGCAATTGTCAAGGGCGATCCAGCTAACTTCAAGGATGAGCCAGTAATGGTGCGGATGCACTCAGAATGCTTAACTGGTGACGCTTTGGGTTCTTTGCGCTGCGATTGCCGGATGCAGTTAAACGCTGCACTGAAAATGATTGAGTCTGCGGGTCAAGGTGTAGTTGTATACCTGCGTCAAGAAGGACGGGGAATCGGCTTGATTAATAAGCTGAAAGCCTACTCATTACAGGATATGGGACTGGATACAGTCGAGGCAAATGAGCGTTTAGGATTTCCGGCTGACTTGCGAGATTACGGCATGGGGGCACAAATGCTCATGGATTTGGGCATCAGAAAGATACGTTTGATTACAAATAATCCCCGCAAAATTGCTGGAGTTAAGGGCTATGGAATGGAAGTAGTTGATCGCGTTCCATTGTTAATTGAGGCCAATGACTACAATTCCTATTACCTGGCGACAAAGGCGAAAAAGCTGGGCCACATGCTGTTACAGACTTATTTGGTAACAGTAGCAATTCATTGGCAAGATGACCCGGAAGCTGTGACAGAACGTTATGAACGCCTAGAAAAACTGCGACACTTAGCGAAAAGTAATGATTTATTGTTGCAGGAAGAAGCGCGTCCCTTAGCGATCGCTATATTTGACGAGCCATCTTTGACAGTACACTTGGGTTTTGATCAGCCAAAAGTCGCTAGCTGTGATTGGTATCAACAAAGTGGTCATCCTTATATACAGGCTATCTTCCAAATTCTAGACAACTTAGCAACCTTGCCTTACATCCAAAAACTAGAATTTTTGATATCTTCTGGTTGCGATCCCTTGAGTAATTTACAAGTCCAACTAGATAGACAGACATTTTCAGATGGTACACTGCCTTCATCGATTAGCGATCGCCTGGAGACGCAGCAAATTTATAGCTTTAGCAAATAAATAGCTTGGTTGAATAAATTTTATTGGGTGTGTTATCGCAAAAGCGTAACGCACCATTTTTTATCTACTCACTCTATATATTGGTCTGACCTGACGATAAGTATTAAGTAAGTTGAGAAACTTATTACCATCAAAATTTATCGGGTCAACTTTTTTACCAGAACGATCTACTAGATGGTGCGTAGTGATGCGATCGTCTGGGACTTGACTTTGAGCAATTAACCAAGCAAGAGAATGATATTGAGCCTCCGTGTAGCCGCTATGAGTTTGTTGGCTGCTAGCGTCATAACTATCTGGCGGCGTTTCCAAAGAAACGTGATAAGCAAAATTATTCACAGACGCAGGCAAAGTCGGATTAGTCTGCACAGTTTCCACTCCCTGTGGAGTCTCAAATACTGAGTTAGCTGCACCAAAAGCCCGCTTTTCTGGCGGTACTAGATAAACCACCGTTCCGTCTAACTTGATTAAAGCGTGGTAACTTGCTTGCACACTTTCATCAGTATGGGCTACTTGAAAGAAATTAATGGCGCTAGAAGCAGAATAACCAGTTTCATGGAGGACGATAATTGGTTGGTTGTTGAGAGGAACGCCGTTAACATCTTGGGCATACCGTTCTCCATAGTTACTTGGATCAACCGAAGCAACTTGATAACTAGGTCTGTACTGTGCAAAAGCTTGAGTGGTTACATACCTTGCTATAGGCTTGTTAATTTTGACTGGGGACTTGATAACATTTTGAGATTTCTTCTCTAGTTCTTTCGCTGATTGAAATTGCGCTTGGGGATATTGACTCCAGGCTGTAACCTGTGGATTGGATATATGGGATGTTGCCGGATTATTGTGTAATTTTGTCGCTCGTCCAATTAGCAGCACTACAATTAAAGCCATGAACATCAGCGAGATTAGTAGCACCCTAGTCGCCCAGTCTTTAAACCTCATGTTTCTAATACCCGTAAAACGGTAGATTTTAATTTATAGCTAAACTGATGTGTCTTTTGTAGAGGCGCACTTCTGTACGTCCCTACTATAGATGGTATCCAAACGAAAATCGCTATAATACTTTAATTCTAGTTAAATATACGTTACTAGTATATGTTGTAATCCTAAGTAATTATTTTAGATGCTTCCTTTGTCTAGGGAGCTATTTCAATGTATCAAAACCATTGTTACTGGTTCAGAGAATAGTTGATGAATTGTCTATCTACAATTCAAAATTCCAATCTCAAATCTAAAATAGTCAACGTTTATACTCTGCTGCGTGGTGTTCGCATAGCCACAGGTAATGTCCCTCTGGAGTCAAAACTTTCTTTAATCCACCCCAGTGCTGCTGGGGATCTTTTTCTTCTAAAAGTTGACGCAAGGCACGCAAAGCTGCACCATCGGCGCGTTCTGGATCTAAATCTTCACCTCTGGCAATTTTGTCTGCCACTTCTAAACCTTCAGATTCTTTGAGTTCAGGTAATTTTGCTGCTAGTTCTTTAAATAGTTCTAAGTCATTTTTGAATAGCGTTTCATATTCTTTGGGATCTACGACACCTAGCCAAGGGCCAATTATCGGTGCGGCATATTTTAAAACTTTAAATAAGTTACCAATATAAGGTGCAGTTACTCTCAACCATTTGGCAGGTTCATTTATTTCATATAAACCACCTTCTTGGGTGGGATGCCAACACCCCGGTGCTTGGCAATAGAGTTGTAAATCTAATTTCTGTCCAGTTAGATTTTTTTGCCAAGCTTTACCGTCACAGGGACGCAGGACAAAGACATTGGGACAGTGAGAATCTATGATTGCTTGTTCGCGGCGGAATGCATTAGTAAATCCCCGTTGCGTCAGTTCTAGAAGATTTTTAAATTCATCGAGAATTACTGCTTGTCCGTCAACAACTGTTTTTTCTAACTGGTCAATGCGTTCTAGTACTGCATTTTGAGTATTCCAGTTTAAGCCATATAAGAGTTCTGGCACTGATACATCTTCCATAGCTTCTGGACATTCAATTGTTCCTTTCTTTTTTTCCCAGCGTTGCGATAGTTGTTTATAGTCAAATTCGTGGTTACATGGTTGACCATTATGACCATGACATGGAATTGTACGTTTAATATCTAATCCAGGAAACCTGGCGAGAGTGACTTCCATGCCATCTCGAAGCAGGACAAAGAAATTTAGCGGGTTAGGGCCTCGCACTGTTAATTTAATATAGCGATCGCTTTTAACAGCTTCCACTAATGCTAAATGTTCCTGCTCATAAGCAAATAAAACACCGTTACGCCAATGAATGCCAGTTGTAAAGCGGTGTTGACGCGCAATAAACCAAGTAGGAATCCCCGCAGGAATGGTATTGAGTTTAAATTTCATCGAAATTTCATTGCACTTACCTGTTTGTTTAATTTGCTGCCATTTCTGTTCATAATTAGGCGCATCGAGGGGCAAACGTTCCACAACCAGACTGAGATCCCGGTTTTCGGGAATGCGGTAGGAAAGGTCAAAACGCTCCATTAGGTGCAAAAAGTGATCACGCATTGATGGCTCTAAATCGCGCCAAAGTTGATTCATTTCCTGACGGGTGAAAATGCCCTTGCGGTTGATTACGTCTTCGCTTTCCAGCACTTTGCTGATATATTCAGTTACCCACTGGGGCTTGAGAATAACGGTATCGTTAAGTTCTTCGTTGTCTTGGAAGTAGAGAATTTCGCCTAATTCATGCAGCCATCGCGCCAGCACTTCCTTGCTGATATCAGCAACTTGGGACTCAGTTATGATGTTCCACAGTTGTTGAGGCGTGATTTGTTTTTTCGGCTGGGTGCGGATGGCATTGGCTGCATTTAGCCAAGTAGTAGGCCAGATTTCACCTATTAAGGGTAATTTGGCGGCTGCTTTAGCGATCGCTTGCCGCAGTTCTTCAATGCCAAGGCTGATTTTAGAACTAATTTTACAGTGTTCGATAATCTGGGGGTACTTGTCGCGTAACTCTTTGAGAGGAAGGTCGGCATCTCGCTCATCGATGTGGGTGGCGACGAGTAAAATCGGCGATTCCGGGGCTAAGGCTTTAATAGTATCTAGCCAGTAATAGAGTTTACCTTGCTCAAATCCCAGTCGAGCATTCCAGGCGAGTAAGAATAGGGAACGGTTGGTGAGAAAGAATTGATGGGTGGCGTGATAGATTTCTTGTCCGCCAAAGTCCCAGGTTTTCAGATGCATCGTAGTACCTGCTTTTCCGGGATGGGTTAAATCGAGCCATTTAATTTCAATGCCGTGGGTGGTGGATTCTTGAGTGTCGAACTCTTCACCGCGCAATGCTCTTAATAATGATGTTTTACCCACACCTCCTTCACCGACTACTAGCAGCTTAGAAACCCACTGCCGTTGGCTACTCTCTAACCTTTCTTGCAGATAGGTTAAAATCGCCTGTGTTCCTTGCTCGACAATTTCAGGCGGTGGGGAGCTTAATTGTGGATTGTTATTGAGGGATAGCCATGTCAAGTTGGAGAGTTGGCTGATTTCTGGCGGCAGGCTGCTGAGTTGATTGTTGAAGAGGAATAGCGTTGTCAAGTTAGAGAGTTGGCTGATTTCTGGCGGCAGGCTGCTGAGTTGATTGTTATCGAGGAATAGCGCTGTCAAGTTGGAGAGTTGGCTGATTTCTGCTGGCAGGCTACTAAGTTGATTGTTACCGAGGTTTAGCCTTGTCAAGTTGGATAGTTGGCTAATTTCTGGCGGTAGGCTGCTGAGTTTATTTTTACCGAGGTATAGCTCACTCAAGTTGGAGAGTTGGCTGATTTCTAGCGGCAGGTTGCTGAGTTGATTGTTTTCGAGAGATAGCTCAGTCAAGTTGGAGAGTTGGCTGATTTCTGGCGGCAGGCTGCTGAGTTGATTTTTATGCAGG
Organism: Nostoc sp. CmiVER01; assembly: GCF_034531135.2. Classification (NCBI taxonomy): domain Bacteria; kingdom Bacillati; phylum Cyanobacteriota; class Cyanophyceae; order Nostocales; family Nostocaceae; genus Nostoc; species Nostoc sp. CmiVER01. Next base: position 106,145 of record NZ_JAVRBU020000003.1, on the reverse strand, counting down.
GATAGCCTTTTCAAGTTGGAGAGTTGGCTGATTTCTGGCGGCAGGCTGCTGAGGTTATTGTTTTCGAGGTATAGCCTTTTTAAGTTGGAGAGTTGGCTGATTTCTGGCGGCAAGCTGCTGAGTTGATTGTTAGAGAGGGATAGCTCCGTTGCCTTTCCCCTGGCAGCTTTTTCAATAATTTGCAACAGTTCTTCGTTTGTCACCTGCAAACCTCACCAACTTTGTAGCAATATTTACTAAAGTAGTATATCGTAACCAAGTTTTAGAGACTGGATTAGTGTGTTTATCTGCGTAAAAACGGCTTTAATGTTGAAATTAGCAGGGTACGTAGGCGTAGCCCGTCGTAGACATCGCTACCCTCGAAATAACATTCACTCATTAATGGAGTTCAAAGACTCGTTCACGAGTATCAAAGACTCGTTAACGGAGTTCAAAGACTCGTTAATGGAGTTCAAAGGCTCGTTCACGAGTATCAAAGACTCATTAACGGAGTTCAAAGACTCGTTTACGAGTATCAAAGGCTCGTTCACGAGTATCAAAGACTCGTTAATGGAGTTCAAAGGCTCGTTTACGAGTATCAAAGACTCATTAACGGAGTTCAAAGACTTGTTAACGGAGTTCAAAGACTCATTCACGAGTATCAAAGGTACATTAAGCTTTCGCGCTAACACGCCCTACGACTGCGATCGCTTTATAATTGCGATGTCTACGACGGGCTATGACGCTCGAAGACTCGCTAACGCTTCGCTATCGGCGTCGCACCATCAACGCTACAGGCATCGCTTTATGGCATACATTGAATATAGTTAGCAGTCGGCAATTCCATGAATATTCGTCAAGAACTTCTAAGTCTGATTCAACAACTCAATGATGAGCAGTTATCAGCATTGGTTGATTTAGCTCTTTCTTTTAAGAATGGCGAAAAATCTGTTAATCCTGCTGTTGAATCTCAGGCTTATCAGGATTGGGTAAGTTCTGAAAATGATATTTACGACGAAGTATTTGCTGATGAACTTACAGCGCGGTGATGTTGTGTTGTGTCGAGTCCCCATGCCTTCAACGGGATTGGCACAGTTTAAAGTTCGCCCTGCTGTTGTAATTTCGGCAAATCACTTGAATCAAATTCTTGATGATTTGATGATTGTGCCTTGTACTTCCAACACTAATCGCCCTTTAACTGTAACGCAATATTTAATAACGGGCGATGAAATTGCCAGTGCAGGTATTAGAGTTGAGTCTGTGGTTCGCTGTGAGTCAATTTTTACATTAAATAAATCTATGATTCTCAGAAAGCTGGGTTCTCTTTCCTCTGAGGCAATTAATCAAGTGAATTTTTGTCTAATAGCGGCTTTGGAATTATAAATTACTACGATCGCTTTATAATTGCGATGTCTACGACGGGCTATTCGGTGTCGCAGCGATGAAACCAATTCATAAGCACTTATCCCAATTCTTTTGATGGAGAGACGGTTTCGTGAGCTTGAGAAGATGGTTTACTCAAGAAGAAACTCCAGATTCTTTGAATAGCAATTATTAGAAAACCAATCACAATCACTCCTGCTACCACTGGTAAAGCTAGCGCCAGCACAGATAGTCCGATTGCGACGAGCAATTCAATGGTTGACACAACTGGATTGGTTAATCCACCAGAAACGCCTGTAGAACTTATCCGCAATATATTCGTTAATCCCTGAGTTAATCCTGCGGTTCCACCACCAGCAACTAAAGCTAACGTCCATTGCACCAGTGGATTCATCTCTGGAGCAACGGATGCTGTGACGATTGTCCCGGCGATAAATGCCGCAGGAGTGGCTACAATATCCAGCAGATGGTCTAACCAAGGAATGTAATAACCGATAATTTCTAATGAACAAGCGACTGCAAAGACAATTACAGCTTGAGGTGTTTCCACCCAATCAAAGTTAGTCGGTAAATCTAAATGTCCAAAAACTGAAGCCACACTCAATGCTAGCAGTGGTACAAATACTCGAAAGCCAGCCGCCGCGCTCAAACTAATCCCCAGTAATAATTCAATAAATGTATTGAGATTGAACAAAGAATTTAAATCCATAGTAAGACTCAAGTTATACTCCTGGTGTTTTTTCCATCTTTGAGCTGAACGGAGTAACAACTCTAAGCTGTAATCCTAAGATAAGAAGCTTGGCGAAACTATTTCATCTGACTATGTGTAGAATTCAGTGAAATCCCACCTGTGTCAATACTGTGTAGGTTCTGCCTACAAGTCACCAGGATAAGCCAGCAACACCTCATGTAGAAACGCGATTTATGGCGTCTAAAAAACTGACACGTTAGAGAGACACGATAAATCGCCGTCTCTACAAGGAATTGCAAATTCTGTTATCGCTAACCTTGATAAATCAGGTCGAAATGAGCGAATAGAGAGTTTCAGCAAAACAGACTTTATTAAAAGATGCCGAAAATATCACAATCTTGGAAAATAATAAAGTAAGTCGAGTATCACAAGACTCACTTGATTTCCTCATTTCTTCTAGGAAAATATGACTCATTCTTTCCTTGAACGCCTGCGTAGTCCAGATAGCCCAGTCCTCGTCTTCGACGGGGCGATGGGAACCAACTTACAAACCCAAAATCTGACTGCTGAAGACTTCGGTGGCCCACAGTATGAAGGTTGTAACGAATACTTAGTCCACACGAAACCGGAAGCTGTCGCTAAGGTTCACCGCGACTTTCTCGCTGCTGGTGCTGATGTCATTGAAACCGATACCTTTGGCAGTACGTCCCTGGTGCTGGCAGAATATGACTTGGCAGACCAAGCCTACTACCTCAGCAAGACAGCCGCAGAATTGGCCAAGCGTGTAGCGGCGGAATTTTCCACGCCAGAAAAACCCCGGTTTGTGGCAGGTTCCATCGGCCCGACAACGAAACTTCCAACCTTGGGACATATTGACTTTGACACCATGAAAGCTACTTTTGCTGAACAAGCAGAGGCGCTGTGGGATGGTGGTGTCGATTTATTTTTGGTGGAAACTTGCCAAGATGTGCTGCAAATTAAGGCGGCGCTGAATGCCATTGAAGAGGTGTTTGCCAAAAAAGGCGATCGCAGACCGTTGATGGTGTCTGTGACAATGGAAAGCATGGGCACAATGTTAGTTGGTTCAGAAATCAGTGCTGTGCTGACAATTTTGGAACCTTACCCAATTGACATTCTCGGTCTAAACTGCGCCACAGGCCCAGACTTGATGAAACCACATATCAAGTATTTGGCAGAACATTCACCTTTCATCGTTTCCTGTATTCCCAACGCGGGTTTACCTGAGAACGTCGGCGGTCAAGCGCACTACCGCTTGACACCGTTGGAATTACGGATGTCATTGATGCATTTTGTTGAAGATTTGGGTGTCCAAGTGATTGGGGGTTGCTGTGGGACGCGTCCAGAACACATTCAACAATTGGCAGAAGTTGCTAAAGGTCTGAAGCCAAAAGTTAGACATCCTAGCTTAGAACCAGCAGCAGCATCAATTTACACCACTCAGCCTTATGACCAAGATAATTCCTTCTTGATTGTTGGTGAACGTCTCAACGCCAGTGGTTCCAAGAAGTGCCGCGATTTACTAAATGCCGAAGATTGGGATGGACTCGTTTCAATGGCGAGGGCGCAAGTCAAAGAAGGCGCACACATCCTTGATGTCAACGTCGATTATGTGGGACGCGACGGCGTGCGCGATATGCACGAATTAGTTTCGCGCATTGTTAATAATGTCACATTGCCCTTAATGCTTGACTCCACCGAATGGGAAAAGATGGAGGCGGGTTTAAAGGTTGCTGGTGGTAAGTGTTTGCTGAATTCCACCAACTACGAAGATGGGGAACCGCGCTTTTTGAAGGTGCTGGATTTAGCGAAAAAATACGGTGCTGGTGTAGTTATTGGTACTATCGATGAAGATGGGATGGCGCGAACAGCAGAGAAAAAGTTTGCGATCGCCCAACGTGCATACCGTCAAGCTGTAGAATATGGCATACCACCCACAGAAATATTCTTTGATACCCTAGCGTTACCCATTTCCACCGGGATTGAAGAAGACCGAGAAAACGGCAAAGCCACCATTGAATCCATCCGGCGCATTCGTGAAGGATTGCCTGGATGCCATGTAATTTTGGGTGTTTCCAATATTTCCTTTGGTTTAACTCCCGCGTCGCGGATGGTGCTGAACTCAGTGTTTTTGCACGAAGCGACGACGGCGGGAATGGATGCAGCTATTGTCAGCGCTAACAAAATTTTACCGCTATCGAAGATTGATGCACGCCATCAAGAAATCTGTCGCCAGTTGATTTATGATGAGCGGAAGTTTGAAGGTAATGTTTGTGTTTACGATCCCTTGGGAGAGCTTACCACAGCGTTTGCCGGGGTAACAACTAAGCGCGATCGCTCCTTAGATGAAAGTCTCCCCATCCCAGAACGTCTCAAACGCCACATCATCGACGGCGAACGCATTGGCTTAGAAGAACATCTGAAAAAAGCCTTAGAAGAATATCCCCCCTTGGAGATTATCAACACCTTCTTGCTAGATGGCATGAAAGTTGTTGGAGAATTATTCGGTTCGGGACAAATGCAGCTACCCTTCGTCTTGCAATCTGCGGAAACCATGAAAGCGGCGGTGGCGTTTCTCGAACCGTTCATGGAAAAATCAGAATCAGGCAACAATGCCAAAGGAACCTTTATCATTGCCACAGTCAAAGGCGATGTCCACGACATTGGTAAAAACTTGGTGGATATTATCTTATCCAACAACGGCTACAAGGTGATTAACCTGGGAATTAAGCAGCCGGTGGAAAACATCATCAACGCTTACGAACAGCACAAAGCTGATTGTATTGCCATGAGTGGTTTGCTGGTAAAATCCACCGCTTTCATGAAAGAGAATTTGGAGGTATTCAACGAAAAGGGAATTAGTGTCCCTGTGATATTAGGTGGTGCGGCGCTGACTCCCAAGTTTGTCTACGAAGATTGCCAAAATACCTATAAAGGTAAAGTTGTTTATGGCAAAGATGCCTTTTCTGACTTGCACTTCATGGATAAATTAATGCCAGCAAAGGCTACTGGTAACTGGGAAGATTTGCAGGGATTTTTGACCGAAGTTGAAACTGCTGAAGTTTCGACAAATGGTCACAAAGAACCAAAAGCTACAACTGCTGAAGAAACATCTGCTGAACCAAAAGTAGTAGATACAAGACGTTCTGAAGCTGTGGCTGTAGATATTGAACGTCCCACACCGCCTTTCTGGGGAACGAAGTTATTGCAGCCTAGTGATATTCCCATCGAAGAAATATTCTGGTACTTGGATTTACAAGCTTTAGTTGCTGGACAATGGCAATTCCGCAAACCAAAGGAACAATCTAAGGAAGAATATCAGGCTTTCTTAACTGAGAAAGTCTACCCAATTTTAGAAACTTGGAAACAGCGAATTATTGAAGAAAATCTGTTGCATCCCCAAGTGATTTATGGGTATTTCCCTTGTCAAGCCGAGGGGAATTCTCTACATGTATGGAACCAATCACAGCAGGTTACAACTTTCGAGTTTCCCAGACAGAAGTCTTTAAGGCGGCTGTGCATAGCAGATTTCTTTGCACCAAAGGAATCGGGAATTATTGATGTCTTCCCCATGCAAGCGGTGACTGTAGGGGAGATTGCCACAGAGTTTGCCCAAAAACTGTTTGCTGATAATCAGTACACTGATTATCTGTATTTCCACGGTATGGCTGTGCAGATGGCAGAGGCTGTGGCTGAGTGGACACACGCCAGAATTCGCCGCGAGTTAGGTTTTAGTGCTGAGGAACCCGACAATATTCGGGATATATTGGCACAACGCTATCGTGGCTCACGGTATAGTTTTGGGTATCCAGCTTGCCCGAATATCCAAGACCAATACAAGCAACTAGAGTTATTGCAGACTGACAGGATTAACTTGTATATGGATGAAAGTGAACAACTTTATCCAGAACAGTCTACTACTGCGATTATTGCTTACCACCCGTTAGCAAAATACTTTAGCGCGTAGAATCTGACTCGTTAGTACCTCAGCCTCCCGATAAATTGGGGGGCTTAATTCAATTTTTAAACGCAGAGGGGCGCAGGGGAAAGCGCAGAGGGACACAGAGGTTTACTCAATTTATTCGCTACTAATTAATGAAATATGTATTTAGACGGCAGTCTCAACTAAACTGATAGACTTGCGTTGAAAATCAGAAGTCGGAAGTAGGGAAATCCGAATCAGAAAATGGGGGCAAACAACGCTCAAAAAAGGTGCGATCGCCTAAGCTATGCTTTTAAAATCCTAATTGGTATCATGCCTTTCTTTGTTCTCCGGGTTTATCCTGGGAAACAGAGGGTTAGGCTGTATTAACCACTATCATCATTTCAGATACTAACATCGAAGAATTACCAATTATGCTAGAACAAGGCACTATCAGTATTCATACTGAGAATATTTTCCCGATCATTAAAAAATCGCTTTACTCAGATCATCAAATCTTCTTGCGGGAACTCGTATCCAACGCTGTAGACGCTATCCAAAAGCTGAAAATGGTATCCCGCGCCGGAGACTACGCTGGAGATATCGGTGAACCAGAAATTGAAATTGCCATTGACAAAGATAAGAAAACCCTATCCATCTCCGATAACGGTATCGGGATGACCGCAGATGAAGTTAAGAAATATATCAATCAAGTTGCCTTTTCTAGTGCTGAAGAATTTATTCATAAGTATGAAGGCAAATCAGATCAACCGATAATTGGCCACTTCGGTCTTGGTTTTTACTCTTCCTTCATGGTGGCGCAAAAGGTAGAGATTGATACATTATCCTATCAAGAAGGAGCGCAGGCGGTTCACTGGACTTGCGATGGTTCCCCAGCTTTCACTCTAGAAGAATCGCCCCGGACAACTCGCGGCACTACTATTACTCTTAGCCTGCAAGGAGAAGAGGAGGAATTTCTAGAGACTGCACGAATTAAGAATCTTGTCAAGACTTACTGTGATTTCTTGCCAGTACCAATTAAACTTGATGGCGAAGTATTAAATAAGCAAAAAGCACCGTGGCGAGAGTCTCCAAGTAACCTGAGTCAAGAAGATTATTTAGAGTTTTATCGCTACTTGTATCCTTTTCAAGAAGAACCTCTGTTGTGGGTACATTTAAATACAGACTATCCGTTTATCATCAACGGGATTCTATATTTCCCCAAAATGAGGCCCGATGTAGATGTTACAAAAGGGCAAATCAAGCTATTTTGCAATCAAGTTTTTGTTAGCGACAACTGCGAAGAAATTATCCCGCAATTTTTGATGCCAATGCGGGGTGTGATTGATAGTACTGATATTCCCCTGAACGTATCGCGTAGTGCCTTGCAAGGCGATCGCACCGTGAAGCGAATTGGTGATTATATTGCCAAAAAAGTAGGCGATCGCCTCAAAGAACTTTTCCGCGACAACCGCGAACAATACATTAGCGCCTGGAAGGATCTTGGTACTTTCGTAAAATTCGGCGTTCTCAACGACGAGAAATTCAAAAAACAAATTGAAGATATTATCGTCTTCCGCACCACCGCCAAGCTGACAGAAAAAGTTGCTGCTGAAACTCCAGTGGTTGAAGTCCAGTCTTCAGACGGCGATGCTTGGCAAGATGTGACTCCTTCACCTAGTTCTGACTCAGTACCTAGCGCTCCTTACACCACACTCAAAGAGTATTTAGAACGTAACAAAGAACGTAACGAGAACCGGGTTTTCTACAGCACTGATGAAGCAACCCAAGCAACATACATAGAACTGCACAAAAATCAAGGATTGGAAGTCCTATTTATGGACTCCTTCATCGACACCCACTTTATCAACTTCCTAGAGCGGGAATATAAGGATGTCAAATTTACACGGGTGGACTCTGACTTAGATAATACCCTGTTGGAACAAGACAAAGCTACGGAAATTGTTGATCCGAAGACGAATAAAACTCGGAGTGAGACAATCAAAGAGTTATTTGAAAAATCTCTCAACAAACCCAAACTCAACATCCGTACCGAAGCTTTGAAATCAGACGATCCTCATGGTACACCACCTACGATCGTTCTTCTACCAGAGATTCTCCGCCGGATGCGGGAAATGAACGCCATGATGCAGCAGCAGTCAGTAGAATTTCCCGAAGATCACGTTTTGCTAGTAAATACTGCTCATCCGTTGATTCAAAATCTGGCAAATCTTAACCAAGGTAGTATTATTCAAGGTGACGGTCAATCGCCTACAGATCAGTTAGTGAACTTGATTTGTCAACACGTCTACGATTTAGCCCTCATGTCTCAGAAAGGATTTGACGCTGAGGGAATGAAATCTTTCGTCGAGCGATCGAATGAGGTACTCACCAAGCTAACAGAACAAGCGAGTAAATAGTTATGAGTGCTGAGTGGGAAGTTAAGAGTTAGGAGTTAGAAGTTATTTCTCCCCTGCTTCCTCTGCTTCCCCTGCTCCCTCTGCTCCCCCTGCTCCCCCTGCTACCTCATCTCCCCACTTCTGTTGCCTAAGACCTAAAATGGAAAGGCTGTATTAAAATAACAATCTGGAGATACTTGCTATGTCGCGTCGCTGTGAACTAACTGGTAAGAAGGCAAATAACGCCTTTGCTGTTTCCCACTCCCACCGCCGTACTAAACGCCTTCAGCACGCTAATCTGCAAAGCAAGCGTGTTTGGTGGGAAGCCGGAAATCGTTGGGTGAAGTTAAAGCTGTCTACCAAAGCAATCAAAACCCTACAGATTAATGGGTTAGAAGCAATGGCAAAAGAAGCTGGAATTAACTTAAATCATTACTAATTGACGCTCCCACGGCTTCAAGCCGTGGGATTCTTGGTTCACCGAACCGACTTGTCTGAACGTTACCAGATCAAAATAGAGGTCGAAGTTAGGCATATATCTACCTAAAATTAATTACGAATTACGAATTATTGCTGTTGTATCTGCTTTTTTACCCAAAGACGAAAAGCCTTGAGCGTTGCATTTCTGCCTGCTGTTGTACTTTGCTCAAGATATTTGGGAATCGTTTCAATTAATGGGAATATAGGAAAATTTAGGCTTTGCTGAGACTCTACATAATGCCCGTCTTGCAGAACATTAATTTGGAGCTTTCCTTTATCAAAACGCCAAAGCTCAGGTACTTTTAAAGCTTCATAGATATTAGGATGAGTGCGAGAAGTAATATCAATTTCTAGAGCTAAATCTGGAGGTGGATCTACTGTTAAATCTAGTTGCTTCTTGCTGCGAATCTTGGATTCATTTTTGATATAGAGACACTGGTCAGGTTCTATACCTTGAGCCATTACTTGATTTTTGAAAGTCGTAGAACCAAGACATCTAAACTCAATATCTAATTCTTCCAAAAGAGCTTTGACTAAATCGCTAATAATTTCTTTGTGATATTCATGTTCTGGCAGTGGTGCCATAATCTCTAGTATTCCCCTGTCATAAGCAATTCGTGCAGCACGATGCTCTCCTAAATCCTCTAAAATTGCTTCCAATTCCTGCCAGGTTACATCTCTCAGTAGCACTCTTTGTCCTGGTGGAACATGGATGCGCTTTAATTCCAACAACATCATTTCCACTCCCAGTAGCTCCAACCTAAATTTAGCTTACTTCAGTTAATGCAAAAATTGTTTGCTGCAATTTTCCGATGCTTGGATTCGCAGCAGTTTGTCGTCAGATATCGCCTGCTTAAAAAGCCCTTTTTTGAAGTGTATGGGGCGATCGCGTCCTAAAAAAGCGTAATTAAAAAAAAACCTCTGGAAACTCCAGAGGCTTTGGTTCCTGATTTAGTTTCTACTGGTTACTACAATTTGTCCTCACTCATTTCCCGATAATCAAGGAAATTATCACAAGTACTTATAACATCACGCTGATTACCAGGAAATCTAGAGGAGGATACCTTGCTAATAGCGCAAATTAATTCTTTACCTGTGGCTGCGAACCAGGAATCGTTACATCTATTGGTGTCACCTTTGCTGCTAGCTGCGTCAATGGCGGTTGAATAGCGGTTTGATTCCCCACCACTAGAGTCACGATCTTTTCTGGTTTAAGGTATTCTCGTGCTACTCGTTGCACATCAGCAGCTGTGGTGGCGGCGACGGCTTTTTGATAGCGAAAGAGAAAATCAGCAGGATAACCGTAATATTCGTATCGCATCAACCGTGATAAGGTTTGTGCAGGGTCTTGAAAGTTAAATACAAAGGAGTTGAGTGTAGACTCTTTGGCAAAAGCTAGTTCTTTTGCTGTAACTCTTTGAGTTTGGATGCGCTTGATTTCATCTTGTAAGGCTTTGACAAACTGGATAGTAGCATCCGATCGCGTTTCTCCACCAGCAATAAACATGCCAGGATAGTCGAAACGAGGACTCCACTCGCCATAAACAGAGTAAGCTAAACCTTGACGCGATCGCACTTCATTAAATAAGCGTCCGCCAAATCCATTTAACACTCCATTCAATACATCCAGCGCCGGATAATCAGGATTGTCAAACTGTCCACCTAAATGGCCGATAAGCACACTACTTTGCGTTAATTGTGGCTGATTGACAAAAAAGACTCCACCTGTGTTAACTGGCGAAACATTAGGTAATTTGGGTTTAGCAATACCTGGGTTACGGTTCCAATCGCCAAAATTAGCTTGAATGAGCGATCGCATTTTCTTGGAATCAAAATCTCCCACAATCCCCAAAATCATATTATTGGGGTGGAAATATTGCTGATAAAACTTGAGCAAATCCTCACGCTCAATTTGATCCACTGTTGCATACTCTATCGTGCGAGCATAAGGACTATCTTTCCCATAGATCAATTTCTTAAATTCTCGACTAGCAATACTATCTGGATTGTCATTACGACGAGCAATGCCACCCTTAGCTTGTGTCTTAGCCAAGTCTAGCTTTTCTTGAGCAAATACTGGCGATCGCAGCACCTCGGCAAACAGCCCAAACACTGTTTCTAAATCTTCACTGAGTGCGTCAAAGTTAGCATTACCAGAAGCTTCGCCAATACTAGCTTCCACTGATGCCGCGCGTTGTTCCAACATCTCGTTGAGTTCATCACCTGAATGCTTCTTAGTTCCTCCAGTTCGCATCACCGCACCTGTAAAACCAGCTAAACCAACTTTCTGTTGTGGTTCCAAGCGATTTCCTGTTCGCACAAACGCCGTTCCATTCACCAATGGCAATTCGTGATCTTCCATTAAATAGACAACCAAGCCGTTTTGAAGAACAAACCGCTCATACTTGGGTATTTTAATTTCAGGTAGCGGTGGTAACTGCAACTCTGTATAATGCTTTGCCTCAGCCGTCGCCGCCAGAGAAAAATTACAAGTTAAAAGTAAACATGCAAATACACCAATCAAAGCATAAATAAGCCCCTTTCCATTTTTAATTTTGAATTTTTTACCCTTCACCATGTACTTCTGCATATCTCTCTGCCTTTGCGCCCTTCGCGCCCTTTGCGGTAGCCTACGGCAAGCCGCTTTGCGTCTACGTTTCTCTTATTTTTCTTTCGACAACAACTTTCCAATCGTGCGATTTTTCGGCGTAAACGTCTCCTTCGCCACTCGCACAATATCAGCCGTTGTTACTGCCGAAATATCATCCAGCTGCTTAAATAAATTCCGCCAAGAGCCAGTTTTCACCTCATATTCCAACAATTGTTGAGCCATCCCCATATTTGAATCGAGGGTACGTAACAAACCCGCCCGTGCTTGGGTTTTCACTCGTTCCAAATCAACCGTTGCTACAGGCTCAGTTTTTAATTTGTCGATTTCTTGGCGCAAAGCCACCGCCAGCTCATCAACTGTATGACCAGGAGCCGTGAGAGCATAGAATAACATCAGATTTGGGTACTTATCTCCAGGAAAACCGCTAAAACCTTGGGCATTTAGCGCCAAACGCTGCTTTTCTACCAAAGACTTATACAACCGCGACGTGCGTCCATCACTTAATAAACTGCCAATGATTTCATAGACTGCATTATCTGGATGGGTAATTGCCGGACGATGATAACCTTCTAAATACCAGGGTTGAGAAGGTAGCTGCAAAGTAACTTCTCGTGTTTGTTGTTGTGACGGTTCCACCGGGATTTCTTCAACAGCTTTGGTTTTTGCCGGATAGCGACCAAAATAAGTTTGCGCCAGTTTTTTTACTTCAGCCGGGTTAATATCTCCGACAATGGCAATGGTTAAATTACTTGGTACGTAGTGAGTATCAAAAAACTTTTGCACATCGTCAGGTGTCAGATTGCGGATATCTTCGTCATAACCAATCACTGGACGCCTGTATGGATGAACTTTGTAAGCAGTATCAATAAATTTCTCCACCATTAATCCAATGGGTGAATTTTCCACCCGCATCCGTCGCTCCTCTAAAATTACATCTTTCTCTTTATAAAACTCACGACGAATTACAGGATCGAGAAATCGTTCCGATTCCAGCGACATCCAAAGTTCCAATTTATTAGCAGGAAAGCTGTACAAATAACGAGTAGCTTCAGTTGAAGTATTGGCATTTAAACCCACGCCTCCCGCTTGTTCGACAATTTGCCCCAATTCGTTTTGCTTAACAAGCTTGGCTGCTTGCGCTTCCACTCGCTTAAATTCAGCTTCTAACCGAGCAACTTCATCTTTTTTGCCATCGGCTTTTGCTGTTTTAATTTGGCCATCTAGTCGTTCTAAGGTTTCTAATAGAGGTTTTTCTGCCTTGTAGTCTTCTGTACCAATGCGCGTTGTCCCTTTAAACGCCAAATGTTCCAGAAAGTGAGCTACACCAGTTTTGCCATCTGGCTCATCCACACCACCGACATTGGCATAAGTAATAAAAGACACTACAGGCGCTTGATGTCGTTCCAAAACAATGAATTTTAGACCATTATCGAGGCGAAACTCCGTTAACTCCTTGATAACTCGATTCAGATAAGGTTGGATCGAAGTTTGAACTGGTGGAGTTTGAGTTTTTGTAGGTTGCAACAATCTTTGGGGAGAGGGTGCGGTCTGAGTTTGAGCCAGAGCAATTTCTGGCAGCAATCCCCACCATAGGATAATCAAAGTCAACAAAGCGACAAACAACCGCCGCAATATGACAGATACTTTATCTGACCAACCCAAAATCCCCAATCTAAAATCTAAAATTGACCGAATGATCTGGTTCATAAGCAAAAATTAAGATAAAGTTACACTACCTAAAAAACTAGGTACTTAGCAAAAAAACGTTAATCTTGTATTAAGCTTGTTAGGCTTTTTTACTTGACGTTAGACAATAATGCTACAAATCGTGTTCCGCAAATTTCACCAAAACTGTTATGCGAGTTTTTAATTCTTCCCCACCCTCAGAAGCTCAGACGCGCACCCGGATTTTGCAGGCAGCACAACGGTTGTTCGCCGCTCAGGGATTTGACGGTACTACCACCCGTGATTTAGCACAGGCGGCAGGTGTAGCTGAAGGGACTCTATTTCGTCATTTTGCCAATAAAAAGGCAATTTTGGTGGAAGTAGCAACGAGTGGATGGGTGGAGATTCTCACAGATTTGCTGACAGAATTAAGTGAAATGGGCAGCTATAAAGCCGTAGCTCAGGTGATGCGTCGCCGGATGTGGAACTTCCAAAAAAATGCCGATTTAATGCGCGTTTGTTTTATGGAGGTGCAGTTTCACCCCGACTTGCGCGATCGCATTCAATTAGAAGTCATTACCAAAATGTCTGATGTAGGCGAAGCATTTTTTCAAACAGCGATGGATAAAGGCATTTATCGCAAAATGGACGCCAAGCTGGTAGCCAAAGTTTTTTTAGGAATGTTTGCGATCGCAGGTTTTTCCAACAACACCCTCATGGAACCTGATGCCTCCCCTCAACAAATGCAGGAAATGGCAGAAGGACTTGCTGATATCTTCCTTAATGGTGTTTTAGCCAAAGATTAGGGAGTAGTGAGTAGGGAGTGGGGAGTAGGGAATAAATAAGTAAGACACTTCTTCAATAATTCTTTCTTGTCCCCTTGTCCCCTTGTCCCCTTGTCCCCTTGTCTTCCCTGCCTCCTACTCCCCATTCCCCACTATTTTCGCTTGCTGACTCCATTGTTGTACTAATTCAATCGCTGGACACAAATCTCGTCGCTGCATTGTTGCTACCTGCAAGCGCATAATTTGTTGGTGCAATCTGTGACTAGGAGTCTGAGCCAACTGTGTAACTGAAGCAATACCTGCATGGAGCAATAAACCACAATATTGTATACCTACACTGGGAATACGCGCTAAGTCAGCTAAAGCCATCCATTTATTTACATACTGAAGATGAATCTGTAGTTTATTTGCTAATGCTAGTCTTTTCTCTAGAGTTTTCCCTTGTTTGATTAGTGCTACTGTGCTGGGAATTCCACAATCGTGCAGTTGAGATTGTTCCTCGTGGCTTAGTCCAGGTAATTCCTCAATTGGCCAGTCACGAGATTGGATACGATTTTGATTATTTGTATTTTTAGCAGACATTTTTGAAATTAAAATATAGGCTTATTTAGATATTGTGACAGGAACAAGACGCGATCGCCTCGCATCGCCTCTGACGTTAAAATGGGCGTAAAATCTCTCCGAATTTGCTTGTCTACGGTGATTGCAGCAAGTTTATGACCCTGATTCCAAAAAGCACAGCCTAGTAAACAAAAGATTTTAGATGGCTATTAGCTATTCTTGCGCCCCACCTTTTTGCAGGCTCCGCACAACATTTTTATAACCATTAAATTCTGCAATCATTAAAGCAGTATAACCACCCCGGTTTTTCAAATTCACATCTGCCCCAGCTTGCAGTAACAACTGCACAATTTCGCCGTAACCTGCTGAAGCAGCCCACATCAATGCTGTTGCTTTCGCTGAGTCTTGAAAATTCACATCTGCTCCCTTTGCCAGCAACAAGTGTATTATCTCCGTGTGCTTGCGTTCGGTTGCCTTGATCAAAGCAGTTTTACCATCATCGTCCGCAGTGTTGGCATCAGCACCATACTCTAGCAGCACTTTCACTGTTTGAGTGTGTCCCTGTGATGCAGCCAGTGTCAAAGGTACTTCACCAAGGTTTTTCTCAGTAATATTTGCCCCGGAATGCAACAATGCTTCAACGATATGGCTGTGTCCTTGCAATGCTGCTACAAGCAGTGGCGTATCACCAAGGTGGTTCCTAATTTGGACATCTGCACCCCTGTTAAGTAACACTTGCACAACATCAATGTAGCCTTCCACAACGGCAAGGTGTAGGGCTGTTTCACCATCTTGGTCTTGGAGATTAATTTGGGCACCTCGATTTAGTAAAGCTGCTGCGATCGCACTGTGTCCAGCGGCCGCTGCTGCCGATAGGGCAGTTCCACCATCGGCGTTTCTCACATTCACATCAGCCCCGGCTGCTAGCAATGCTTCCACAACCTCCAAATGTCCCAAATCTGCTGCTAATGTTAAAAGTGTCTCACCTTCCTCATCTCGGATATTGACATCAACACCAGTTTGGAGAATTGCTTGTAAAACTTCTATTTGTCCCTGCTTAATGGCGAGTTTTAAGGCAGTATCATCATCTTTATCTGCGATATCCACCTTTGCACCAGCAGCCAATAAAACTCGCACTACATCGACATGACCTTTAACTACAGCTGCCATTAAAGCTGTGCTGTCATCTTCATTAGTGGCATTGACATCAGCACCTTTAGATAGTAAAAGCTGCAAAATGTCAAGTTGTTTGGCATTAGCCGCCAACATCAAAGCCGTCAAACCATAGAGTTTTCTGGGCAAGTTGATATTTGCCCCAGCATCTAATAGCGATCGCACAATTTCGGTATAACCTAAATTAGCAGCAAACATTAACGCCGTCGTGCCTTGGCGATCGCACGCGTCCACCCTCGCGCCAGCAGCCAGTAGCGCACTCAGACCCTTAATATCGCCGCTTTTAGCAGCTTTTAGCAGCAAAGTATCGTTATTTTCAGTCATAGATGAGATCCCACACAGGGGGTTTTGTTCGTCTACCCTCAAAATTTAGTCTGAGATTGTTTATCCACTTTGGCAAGAGGTTTATGCAATTCAAAATTTACTCATTCTAAATTCAAATTCAATAAAAGCAGTCTTGGCAAACATTCTGACTATTGGGTTGATAAAAATTATTCTCTTTCTTAGTCTCTTTTAATTTGTGCAACCTTAAGCACAGAAAATAGAATTATGCTAATTTTTATGAAGATTTTATAATTAGGCGAGAACACGATGAGTCTGGAACTTTCCGCGTCGGTGAAATATTGGCTGAATTTCCTTCATCCGGTGCTAATGTGGGCGCTATTAGTAGTTTCAATTTATGCAGCCTACTTAGGGTTGCAAGTACAGCGTACCAGAAATGCTCAGGGGGAAGAAAAGAAAGAACTGATTAAAGGTAAATATAACGTCAGACACTACCAAATCGGATCTATACTCCTAGCTTTGATGGTGGTAGGTGCAATTGGAGGGATGGGTGTCACCTACATCAATAATGGCAAATTATTTGTCGCGCCTCACCTGCTAGCAGGACTGGGTATGACGGGTATGATTGCATTTTCTGCTGCTTTGTCGCCTTATATGCAAAAAGGGGCAAATTGGGCACGAGCAACTCATATTCTGGTGAATTTTACTCTTTTGGGGCTTTTTGCTTGGCAGGCTGTCACCGGCGTGCAAATTGTCCAAAGAATTCTCACTAAAGCTTAGTCCTTGTCATTTGTCCTCTCTTACAAAGTCTGAGTGGAGGAAACCTCCGCTCAACGCCAGTTCGCCCAAGTCGGGAAACCCGCCCAAGCGACTGGCTCGACTTTGCGATTTGTTATTTGTGTATGAGCAATGACAAAGGACTATTGACTCAGTGCTTTTGTTTAGAATTAGCAGGAAAGGGTATTTCTAAAGATTTCTGAAAATCTTGCTGAACTTTGCGGGTTAAACGACGGGAGACTTGGCGGACAATTTGGTTAAGTAAGCGATCGCCTGTAGATTGAATTATAGACTTGGGTAATCGCTGAATAAACCTGGGAAAGTGCAAATCAACTATTAAATCTAATTCCCATTCAACTCTGGTAATTTCACCAATACTACTGGAATTATTATTTTCTATTAACTGTAGAGATGCCCGATAGTCTACGTCATAACCAGGCGGTTGGTAGTCAGGAATAGGAATTGTACGGATGCGGTAAATACCCTCGTCTGGAGGCAACAATTCCAAACCAATTTTAGGTTCTACATCATAACTAAAAGCACCAAAACGACCAATTACTAAAGCGTAGCCATTTTCCCCAAGTGATTGCACCTTCATCGGTTCAGCACAACGCGAAAACCATGAGGCATGATTATTAAGATACTGGGCAACCTTCTCTGCTGGGGCAGGCATTTCCATAAAATCTTGATAACGGCCGTAAAATTTTGTGACCGTCGCTACATTTGCTTCTGTTAATGTGTCCTCGGCTGCTTCATGGCTGGAGGTTACAGGTAAAACTGCTTCTGTTATTTCCCAAGATTTATATTCGCTTTGTCTTGAAAGCATAAATGCATTAATGTATATTTAAACGTTCGTCTATATTAATAATTCCCCACGTACCTGGGTCATTTCACACTAATATCTCATTTTTACCAAAACCTCATTAATCTACCATCAAGTCCATAGAATTACTAAAATAAAGAACTAAACAAGCACACAATAGTTTCCCAGGATAGCATTTCTCATGAAAGCATTTGTAGCAGGGGCAACAGGTGAAACAGGTCGCCGGATTGTGCAAGAGTTGATAGCGCGGAATATTCCCGTCCGTGCTTTAGTGCGAGATATAGAAAAAGCTAGGGGTATTCTCTCTCCTGAGGCTGAATTAGTGGTAGGCGACGTATTACAACCAGAAAGTTTAACTGCTGCGTTGGGAGATAGCACAGTTTTGTTGGTTGCTACTGGGGCAAAACCTAGTTTTGACCCCACTGGCCCCTATAAAGTAGATTTTGAAGGGACTAAAAATTTAGTAGAAGCTGCTAAAGCAAAAGGAATTGAGCATTTTGTCTTAGTTTCTTCTTTGTGTACTTCGCAGTTATTCCATCCACTTAACTTGTTTTGGCTGATTTTAGTATGGAAAAAGCAAGCTGAAGAGTATATTCAGAAAAGTGGTCTTACCTATACGATTGTGCGACCTGGTGGATTGAAGAATGAAGATAACTCCGACGCGATCGTGATGCAGAGTGGTGATACACTGTTTGACGGTAGTATACCCAGGCAAAAAGTCGCCCAAGTTGCTGTTGAGGCGCTGTTTGAAGCAGATGCACGCAATAAAATTGTCGAGATTGTTGCCAAACCGGAAGCAGCCTCAAAAAGCTTTAAGGAGTTATTTCAACAGTGCTGATATTATACAAGATTCTATTCTTCAAAGTTATCAGCTCACATCTTCATTAGAAGCTATTCCTGTGCCTACGCACTTTGTCAAGTAGCTTGCTTCATCTAAATTGACCGCCCCTTGATTCAACTCTAAGGCTTCATTCCATCCCACAGGTAAAAGGGTTTAGCATTGCTAAACCCCTACACTGATTAACGATAGACGAGCGATCGCTCTCTCATTCACAATAAAAAGCGATTTGCCTTCTTATTTCCTTTATCTTCACAAAGAGCGATCGCTTGACAAATAACTAGCAAGTAATTATAGAGCAATTGTTGCTAAACAATTCGGGCTTTTGCTTTGTTAACGTAGTTGATAAATCGATCCCATCCGTTAAGTCCCCCGTTGACCCCTCGACGTACAGCCTGCCAATCTTCTAGGTTAGCTGCTGCTGAAATACCTCTATTTACAAAGTAAAGAGCTAGAATGCGTGCAGCAATTTTAGCATCGAGAGCTAATTCAGGATGATTAACCAGGTCGACTCCTAGACGATCTCCGTAGGTCTTATAATTACTCCGACCAGTTAACTGAATAAATCCCCGACCGTGATATTTTGCGCCATCACCAGAGTAAATATTGCCTAAGTCTTTACGTCCTTCATACATTCGGGTGAAGTACGCATTATTACCATACTCATTAATAGGTTCAAAAGAACCGACTTCTGTAGCGACAGTGGCAATTGCGGCAATAACAGTGTTTTTGTTATAGATATTAAACTCTTTCAAAGCGTCCAAAATTCCTGATAGATAGGTTTGGACATTCTGTTTATACCCTCCAATAATATCTGTCACAATTTCAGTTGAGATACTAAGTGTGCCAGGTTGTATATTTTCACTTTTTCCATCTGTTGCTAAAGAAACAAACACGGAACTAGCACCAAAACCAACAATATCAGCTTTCTTATCCCCATTTATATCAGCTAACATTCGAGGATAATCATTATTGTTAGTCCAACCTCCATTGTTTTGCGTAAATCCCGCTTCTGCTGGAGATGAACTAATTGCGTTTTGGAATGTGCCATTTCCATTACTCAGAGAAACAAACACCGAACTAGCACCAAGACCAACAATATCAGCCTTACCATCCCCATTCACATCAGATAACATTCGGGGATAATCATTATTGTTAGTCCAACCACCATTGTTTTTAGTAAACCCTGGAGATGAACTAATTGCATTTTGGAATGTGCCATTTCCATTACTCAGAGAAACAAACACCGAACTAGCACCAAGACCAACAATATCAGCCTTACCATCCCCATTCACATCAGCTAACATTCGAGGATAATCATTATTGTTAGTCCAACCACCATTGTTTTTAGTAAACCCTGCTCCGACTGGAGATGAACTAATTGCGTTTTGGAATGTGCCATTTCCATTACTCAGAGAAACAAACACCGAACTAGCACCAAAAGCAACAATATCAGCTTTGCCATCCCCATTTACATCAGCTAACATTCGGGGATAATCATTATTGTTAGTCCAACCACCATTGTTTTTAGTAAACCCTGCTCCGACTGGAGATGAACTAATTGCGTTTTGGAATGTATTTTGTTCGATAAAAGTTTCTTGTCCATCAACAGTAATAAATTTTCCATCATTTTCACTTTTTAATGATGATAATTCTTTATTACTGATAGATTGACCTTGCACTAACCGTGAGAAAATATCTCCTTCATCTCCTGGGGAATCTTGCACATTAATTTGAGTATCTATATAATGCCCAAACTCTTCTAATAATACCCCTTTAATTTCGTCTACATTATTAAAATTACTAGCTACAAACTCCTGAGATAAATAAATGATGTTATTTTGATGTGCATAGGCTGCATTAAAAGTTTGACCTAATACTAAAACAACATTAGGCGCTTCAGAAAAGTCATGTTTTGCTAAATTATTAAGCAAATTATCAGCGACAAAATGATTATAATTCCCACCAAAGGATACCCCCATTATCTGATTAATCTGAGGATTTTGTACCAATCCTGTTAGGGTGTCTTTAGTGGCATCAATTGCCTGATTCACTGTAAAAACAATATTGAGAATACTCCCAGGAGTGTAAATCAATGCTTGGGTTGGGTTATTTTGATTTTGCCATGTGTTGCTCAGTGTCTCGCTTGCTAACCCTAAAAGTCTATGTGAATTGAATCCTGTCCAATCCGTTTGCAAAGGATTTACCGAATTATTACCTAAACAATTTGAGGCATTATCCAATGACAAAGAGGAATCGAGGTGAAATTCAGAACTTTCAAACATACTTAAACTGGCTCCAAATATTACAAACTAAAAACCATTTTCTAAGGACTTAATCAACGAAGATACGTAAGAAAAAGCTTCTAATTATAAAAAAATGCTACATGGAAATACTTTTCCATGATTCTTTAAAAGAAATAGCATTGTAAAAAGCTGTTTCTTCCTAATTAGCTGAGGAAAAATTATTCAGTCAATACTTATCAGAATGAGAATATCGATAGTTAGTAATGCAAATTAAACTAGTCATGAAATTTTAATTTTTAAACTTTATTCAACAAGCTTGTAAAATTAAATTTGCATGACTAATTACTAAATACATCATGACTTTTTGTGCTTCAGCGTGACTATGGCGTGATTACCTAAATTCTAATGAATTTATGTTGAAGCATTTATGGCTCATAGTTTTGGAAGTACAACTCGAAAATTGCACGATTTGAGTTAGGAAGCGATTTCTTACCAAAAGTAGGATGCTACAAGAAGCGATTGAGCTTATACTTAATCGGTATTGTTGGGAGTATCTTGATTGTTATACTTATTTATACTGATTTTTCTTAATTCTTAAAAAAATGAGTAAATCGGGAATGATAACTAACAATCAGGTGTGAACTTTACTGGAATAAGTTCGTCGATGATTTTTGTTAGCAAAGAGAACAAATTTGAAGGAGTCGGATTCTGAAAGGCTTTGAATTCAAAGGTGTTGAAAAACTTATTGGGCCAATAGCCGCGCTTCTCGGCTTTGTGTATTTGTTGCAATGGTATATTGGAGACTTGCGATCGCCATCTGATCCCATTTTTGCAGTTCAACAACCGCCTTTGGTGATGAAAAAGGGCGACCCCTATATCCGCGCTTTAATGCGAACCATCTCGGCGAGTGAGGCAAGTGGTAATCGTCCCTATTCGCTATTATATGGTGGGCAGCAAGTCAACGACCTTAGCCGACATCCTGAGATATGCGTCACAATTGTCACAGGCCCCAACATAGGTAATTGTTCTACTGCTGCTGGCAGATATCAAATTATTAACGTTACTTGGTATCGTTTAGCCCCCCGTTATCATCCAAAACCGATGCAGATGATGTTTTGGACTGCTTATAGTTTTGAAGCAGAATATCAAGATATAGTAGTTTACCGTTGGTTAAATGATTCTAAAGTTTGGGGAGCCGATCTTTCTCAACTGTTACGTCAGGGAAAGTTACATGATGTTTTGCGGCGGCTTTCTCCCACCTGGACAAGTCTAGGATATGGTATAGAAACTAATTCTGTTAGTAGCTCTTTGCCTAAACTTTATCAGAAAATGCTGCAAGAGGAATTGACCGCAGCTAATCAACCAACAGCCCCGATAACACCATCGCCAACTCCTTCTAGCAAGGCAGTAAAGAAGTTACCAAAGCAGTGAGGTTATGCTAATTTTTAAGCTGCATAGAAAAAATCTTTGATATTTTCCACAAATGTCAAGGTATTTTCAAAATGAATATTATGTCCAGCATTACTAATTATTTTTAGTTGGGCAAATTCACATATTTGAACCATTTCTGTATTAATAGATATAAATTTTTTATCATATTCGCCTACTAGTAAAAGCAGGGGAATTTTATTCTCTTGTAGCTTTTCCCACAAAGAAGGTTGGCATCCAGTTCCCATAAAGCGCAATGATTTATCTAATTCATGCGGATCATTCTGTAACCGACTTTCTATCATGCGATTGTATTCTGGATGATTTTTTATATAACCAAAAATTGGTTGATTGTACCAATTTGAAAGAAAAGCAGCAAAATCAGTTTGAATAATACTTCTGCTTAATTTTATAGCTATTTGAGTATCACGTCTAACTCGTTCTAATCGTTCTGCTTCTGTGGCTAAACCCGGAGAAGCTGATTCTAATACAACTTTAATAAAACGTTCTGGAAAATGTAGAGTTAAATATAAAGCCAACCTTCCACCCATTGAATAACCAATTAAGTAACATTTATCTATTTTTAATTCATCTAATAAATTGATGATTACTTGAGCAGTGGGTTGTATTGTATAGTATTCATCACTTCCTAAAACTTGGGTTTTACCATGTCCGGGTAAATCAAGGGTGAGATAAGAAAAATGTTCAGCTAGTACTTTTATAGCTTCATCAAATTCATTAAAATTTCCCATGAAGCCATGTAATAAAAGAATTAGAGGTTTGTTTATATTGACATTTAAATAATAGTTAAATTTATATTTTTTTAAAGTCATTTTTAAAGGAGATATTTAAAGTATGAGTTAATATAAGCATCGCCTTTTCAATCTTTGGCAAGATTAGGTAATGCCAAAACATCCCTTTTCTAATACACGTAAGAGACTTGTGTTCATTTTGGCATATAATAATCCTCTGCCCGAGTCAATACACCAAGTCTCGCGTCTCTACAAAATGCTTTGTCGTACTAATTAATTTTTATTTTTCTAATTCTTAAGGTAAAAATCGATCTAAAGCAGCTTTTAACTGTTTAATTTCAACGTCAATATTACCCTCTTGTGCGGCTCTAGCAATACACTCAGTTAAATGTTCATCCAAAACAATTCGCGCTACTTTATCTAATGCGCCTCGCACTGCGGCAATTTGCAGTAGAACATCAGGACAAGGGCTATTTTGCTGCACCATTGTTTTAATACCACGAACATGTCCTTCTATCCGCGATAATCGATTAGCAATTCGCCGTAATGACTCTTCGCTATGGATGTGAGGATGAGCCGACTCTCCAGCCTCATGAGTATGATCTGTATGCTCGTGATCTGTATCATGATGGTGGGAATGTTCTACTTGTTGGGATATTGGCAAAGATTCCTTGCTTAATCGGTTTGATCCATTCATGGGTTATTAGAAAATTTGTAGTACTAAAATCCTAGCCTAGTGTTTGTAGGGAGTGGAGAGTGGGGAATGGGGCATCGGGCATCGGGCATTGGGCATTGATTATTCGCTTTGTCTCCCTCATCCTTACTATTCCCTACTGTCTTCTCCCCTAACTCTACTGCTGACGATTGGCTCTTTCTTGGGGAATGATTTCTGTTACTACCCTACCGCTAGAACTACCGCCTTTAACAACAATATTTTCTGTTTGCAGATTACCAATGGCTGTTTCACCTGTAAAATTTAACCGTGGGTCAATTTGTCGATAAACTACATTTCCCTGAGCTTCAACTAACTTATTATCTAAATACCAAGTTAATGTATTAGATTTCAAAGACTGGCGACGCTGACCAATGGCGTTGACGTTACCTGTTAAATAAACTGTTTTTTGTGGTATTTTCATTTCACCTTGATTGGCAGTGACGGTAAGATTATCGGCACGTTGGAACATCCGCACAGGGGAATTTGTAGTAACAGTTTCTGCGTTCATGTTCCAGGTCATAGAGTTACTAGTTATTTGCATGGGTGGGTCTAGTAAATCTAATTGAGCATTTTGTTGAATAGTGGCAATTTTCGTTTTTAAGTTGACTTCGGCAGAATTTCCTTTGCCGCGATCGCTAATTTTATTATCTTTGTAACGGTCAATTTGTAAAGGGCGATCGCCAATCAATTTTTCATCTTTAATATTCCAGATTAAATGCTCAGTTCTTAGTTGTAACTGGGGATCTATAGAATTTGCTACTACCCTACCAGAAAATTCCATGCGCTGTTCGCGGGTTTTGACTCGCGCTTCCTGTGCCACAGCTTGTAGTTGTTTATGACTACCGTTAATCTGGTTACGGACAATCAACAAATCTTCTTTGGGACGCCATTCTAATTCATTACCTTGCAATACAATGCCATTCTTAGGATCTATGGCAAATATCTTACCTTTAAGAAATAACTGCTTTCCATTTTGTTCAATATCTGCAACATCTGCCTTGATTTGGTAAACTACTTTGCCATCTTGATATAGTTCACCATAAGGACTTTCAGCTTGACCAATTTGTTTTTCTTTAGTGTATTGTGCTTGTTTAGCCCTGACTTTCCAAATCGGTCGTCCTACTTCATCTGCTTGTTCTAAGGTGACATCAAAGAAAGTCAAATTGCTATCTTTATTATTAGATGAAGCCGTAGTATTTTGTTGAGAAGCTGTGGGAGATTTCCCCCCACAGCTCACTAAACTAAATATTAAGAAAAAAATTAAAGAGAAAAGAAAGAAGGGAGGAGTAGAGGAGAAATTTTTAATTTTTCTCTCGCCCTGTCTCCCCCTTTGATGAAATTGATACGCCATTATTCTTGGATTTCTAGATGTCCATCACTAGTTCTGGGGTCTTCCAAAAAACCGATCCCAGATAAAGGGCGGTATGGATAGCTTTGGCGAGGGGTTTTTTGAATATCTTCTTTGATGGCTTCTAAATCAATGTAGCGATCGCTTACATTAATTAAGCTGTCGCTAGTCATCGAACGCAAGCTCACCACTTCTACCCGCACGCCGCGATAGCTGACTGAATTTACCGCATAAGCCAAATCCCCATCACCGCTAACTAAAACTGCGGTATCATAAGAATCTACTAGCGCCATCATATCGACGGCTATTTCTACATCCAGGTTAGCTTTTTTAGAACCATCTGGTAGCTGGACTAAATCTTTAGCAATGACTCGGTAGCCATTGCGACGCATCCACAGCAAAAACCCCTGTTGCTTCTCGTTTGTCCGGTCTACACCAGTGTAGAAAAAAGACCGTAGTAGTCTAGAACCTCCAGTTAATCGATACAACAGCTTCGTGTAATCGATTTCAATCCCTAGTTGCAGTGCAGCGTAAAATAGATTTGAGCCATCAATAAATATAGCGACCCTACCCCGATTCTCCAAAACCTGTTCTGGCGTAAATATTGAATCGGTTTCAAAATTATTCAACATCATTGTGATACCTCAATTATTATCCCTGTTATTTTTGATACAAATTACCAACTTTTAGATGCTAGTCACAGCGGCTTATGATAATGCTCCGGGACTAATTTAAGTTCAGCCCCGATAAATTTTTTGAGAAAATAAGAAATTGAACAAAATCAGACTTTGATAAGGATTAATCGTTTTTTGGGGGTTCTATTCGCTTAAAAATCGGTTGGGCTGTACCCAACTGTTGTTTACTAGATAGTATCCCCCATGTTGCATGGGTGGCAAAAGGAGCGGTGATTGAACTTTGTATTTGATCGTTAAAGTTTATTCCAAAGCCCAGCTGCTGATAAATATTGCTACTGATGTTCGGAATAATTGGGGATAGCAGATAAGCTGCTAGTCTAACCGATTCTAGAACTGCGTATAGAACTTTTTCCACCGACTCCTGCTGTCCCTGTTTATATAATGACCAAGGAGCCTGTTCATCAATAAACTTATTACTGGCTTGCACCAATGAAAGGATGGCCTCGCAGGCTTCACTGAAAGCTAGCTCTTGATATGCTTGTTTTACATTCTCCCCTAGACGTAAACCAATTGTTTTCAATGGATTTTCGTCAGAAATTCCTTCATTGCCGATTGATGGGACATTATTCTGGGCACAGTATTTCTTCACCATGTTCAAGGTGCGATTGAGCAAATTACCTAAATCATTTGCCAAATCTGCATTCAGAACATTAATGAACCTTACTTCATTAAAATCTCCATCTTTGCCAAATTCGATTTCCTTAAGGAAGTAATAACGAACGGCATCACTACC
The DNA here is from genome assembly GCF_034531135.2 of Nostoc sp. CmiVER01. Lineage (NCBI taxonomy): Bacteria > Bacillati > Cyanobacteriota > Cyanophyceae > Nostocales > Nostocaceae > Nostoc > Nostoc sp. CmiVER01. The sequence goes on along the minus strand of NZ_JAVRBU020000003.1, from coordinate 79,841 downwards.
ATACCGCTGAACTAACGCTATAGGATCAAGGGTATTACCCAGACTTTTGCCCATCTTTTGACCATCTTTAGTCAAAAAGCCATGCCCAAATACCTGATCTGGCAAGGGTAAGTCAGCTGACAACAGCATTGCTGGCCAGTAAACTGCATGGAAGCGCAGAATATCTTTACCAATTAGGTGCAAGTTAATCGGCCACCATGTTTCTAAGGCATTTGCTAAAGTTGGTTCTGCATCTGGTTTTAGTAATGCTGTTACATAACCTAACAGCGCGTCAAACCAGACATAGAGGGTGTGCTTGGGATCAACAGGTACGGGAAAACCCCAATCTAGATTTACCCGCGAAATGGAAAAGTCTTGCAGACCTTGATTTACAAAGTTGAGAACTTCATTGCGCCGACTTTCTGGTTGAATAAAATCCGGTCTAGATTGGTAAAATTCTGTTAGCTTAGTTTGATATTTTGATAAGCGGAAAAAATAGTTTTGCTCGTCTCGCCACTCCACTTCTTTATTAGTATGAATCGAGCAACGGTGTCCTTCTAGCAAATCCCGTTCTTCTTTAAATTCTTCGCAGGATACGCAGTACCAGCCTTTTTGTTGCCCCTGGTAAATATCACCAGATTTCCAGACTCGATTAAAGAATTCTTTGACGATCGCTTCATGACGAGATGCAGTAGTCCGACTAAAGCGATCGTATTGAATATCCAGTATTTGCCACAAATTAACGAAGCTAGGGACAATTTCATCGCAAAACTCTTGTGGTGCTTTGCCTAAAGTTTCTGCCGATCGCTGAATTTTTTGTCCGTGTTCATCTGTACCTGTAATTAGTAATACCTGATGCCCCAAGAGCCTATGAAATCGCGCCACTACATCTGCTGCGATCGTTGTATAAGCACTGCCTATATGGGGCACATCGTTTACATAATATAGTGGTGTTGTTAGTGCAAATGTCTTTTCTTTTTTTTTCACTAGATTCATGCAAAATAAAAATTAACTTATAAAACGTTTTACTTTTATTGGAAAAACCAAGTAATTATACAATATTATTTCTATTTTTTCCAATAATACCTCAATTTTAGCAAACTTTTCAGATCAAAAATTGTTTTGTAATATGCATCAATTCAACTCATTTTTGCCTACAACAGTAAATCATTCTCATAATTTTTTTGTATACTTTCTATTAGAAAATATTGTGATCAAAAATACATAATCCAGAATCCGGAAAATCTATCTGGTTTTGTAGATTAGATATTTCTATCTTAAGACGGTCATGGCAGTCGTAAAGAAATGTAAAACTTAAATTAAGATAAACTGCCATATTTACTGGAAAAATATATTGATTAGGTATGAGTCGAAATAGCCCCCTAGAGATTTCTCGCGCTTTGGTGGCGGCGCTTTCAACCCAAATGTTTCGTTATTACGAGGATCGCATTCCCCAGGATGCCAGCGTTTTGGTAGTCAGCAATCACCGCAGCTTTATGGATGCACTAATTTTAATGGCAGCGTTATCGAATCCGATTCGCTTTGCTTGCCATCACTACATGGGACAAGTGCCAGTAATGCGGGAGATTGTCACCGGACAATTAGGGTGTTTTCCTTTGGAAGAAACTCAAAACCGTCAGCAAAGCTTCTTTTCGCAGTCGCAGGTGCTATTGCAGTCCAAGCAGATGGTAGGAGTATTTCCAGAAGGAACTGAACCAATGGTGAAATTTACTGTGCCAAACATAGTGGGTGAGTTTCAACGGGGATTTGCCCATTTGGCATTACGGGCTGATGTGCAGGATTTAGCAATTTTGCCGATCGCGATCGCTTCCTTAGAAGAAGTAAACACTTCTGGCTTCCCCTTGAGGCTTTTGAGTCTATTTGACCCTTCAGAACCTTTATTTAACCAAAGTGGTTGGCATCCACTGGTACTTTATCGTCGGGTTGCAGTGTTAATCGGTCGCCCTTATTGGATTACGCCCCAACATCATCAAAAATATCATGGTAAACAAGCCAGAACTGTTGTGGCTGAACTGACAGAACACTGTCATGGTGAAATTAGCACCTTACTGCGTCAAGGTTGCTATTAGAGCCATTTGATTTTGGATTTTGAATTTTGGATTGTCTTCACGAATAACAGTTAGCTTGTTCAGATACCTTTTTTGTTTTTGCTCAAAAGTACCGAAGCTCGTAACAGCAACAATTAGCAATCCAAAAGTTTTATACCATTGACTAATGACCAATGACCAATGACCAATGACCAATGACTATCCAAGAAGTTGAGCTAAATCCTTGTTTTCTAACTCCTAAACGAGTCAAGCCAGAGTATCCCCTGTTGGTATATTTGCCAGGAATGGATGGAACTGGTCAACTATTGCGATCGCAAACGGCTGGATTAGAAACTGGCTTTGATGTCCGTTGTTTAGCGATCCCACGCAAAGACCTTAACAGTTGGGATGTGCTAGCGAAAAGTGTATTGGACTTAATCTACGCCGAATTAGATAAAAGCTCTCAGAGGCCAGTTTATCTGTGTGGTGAGTCCTTTGGTGGTTGCTTGGCAATGAAAGTAGCAATCCAAACGCCGCATTTATTTAAGCGAATTATCTTAATTAACCCAGCTTCATCTTTTCGTCTTCGCCCTTGGTTGAATTGGGCATCGCAAATAACTTACTTAGTACCATCAGAGCTGTATGATGTTGGCGCACTAGGTTTGTTGCCATTTATAGCATCTTTGCCACGCATTTCTCAAAGCGATCGCCATGAATTACTAAAAACTATGCGTTCTGTGCCACCAGAAACCGTTCTTTGGCGGTTGTCTTTACTGCGAGAATTTGAAATTGATAACGAACAGCTCGGTCGTTTAACTCAACCAGTTTTGCTGATTGCTGGTGGTAGCGATCGCCTTTTACCTTCTGTAACTGAAGTGAAGCGGATAGGGAATATCTTACCAAATACCAAAATTGTGGTGTTACCCCATTGTGGACACGCTTGCTTGCTAGAAGAAGATATTAATCTCTATGAAATTCTTAAGGATAACGACTTTTTAGAAAGTAATGCTGATTTAGGTAGAGTTAAAGACTAAAAATTTGCCTCACATAAATTCAGGCGTATCACAACCTTTCTTTTACCTTGTTCGGTGACAAGTTAGGGTAAAGTACATCTAAATTATCTCGTCACATTCAAATAATATTTGCGTCCTTAAAAAGCTTGACCACATATTTATTACAGACTCTCAAATGATTGCTCTTAAAGAGTTACTCACTCTAGAATTAGACAAATTGAATGAAGAACAACTCAAACAAGTTAGTGATTTCATTGCCTTCCTCAAATTCCGCAGCAGAAATATTAGCTGGCAAATAGATAAAAATCAAATGGCTGCTCTTTACAGTAAATTTGCCCAGGAAAATCGTCAACTAGGTGAAGCAGGATTAGATGAATACGCATAACTTCTTACACAAGAAGATTTGAAATGAAGGTTCAACGAGGTGAAGTATGGCTAGCCAATTTAGATCCTACCAAGGGTTCTGAACAAGGAGGCACACGACCAGTTATTATTTTTCAAGATAATATCATTGCCTAATTTTCTACCACTATCATCACCATTCCTCTAACAACAAATTTACGTCGTGCGTCTTTGCCAACCTGTTTATTAATTGAAAGTGGTGAAGGTGGATTAGAACGAGATTCAGTTGCTCTTTGCCACCAATTGCGGGTAATCGATAAAACAAGATTGCAAAGAAAAGTGGCCACTCTGACTCCAGAAATACTCACTATTTTGGAAGGTATAATGTTGTTGACATTAGGTTATCAGTTATAAAATCAGAACCTGTGTCACCATTCGGATGTCTATAGTTAAGGATCAGAATAATTCCTATTTGCTCAGAAAAGTTGTACTTGTCGGAAGATGTCAAGCCACTCATACTTTCGTTACAACCAAAAGAGAGAGGCTTTACAAGATGGTGTCAAGCAATGGCAGACAAATCACAAGAAATAGAAATGAATAAATCAGTTTATTCACCCAGAAAAATTTCAGAAGGACAAATTCAGGCTCAATCATCAGTAGAAAATGAACCGTCTATAGTAGAGTTTGTTATTAAAACTGTTGCTGAGACTGGCAAAGCAGTTTTAGACACAGCAGTAGAGGTGGGAGAAACGACAGCGAAAGAAACACACAAGTTTATTGAGCAAACAACTCAAACTAGCGGTCAAGTTGTGAATCGCCTGAGCGAAAATTGGTTGATTAGAAACCTATCTGGAGTATTAAATTTAAATTGGCTAATTGGTACTACTGACGCTGTTGATTTGGAAAAAGCAGAAGCGGCGGTAAACAAGCTCAAACAACAGTATCCAAATGAATCAGCTAGCCAGATTGCTCACCGAATCATGGTAGAAAAAGCAACTCAAGCAGGCACAGTTGGATTAGCAACAAGTGTTTTACCAGGAATAGCAGTTGCATTGTTGGCAATTGATTTAACAGCCACAACTAAAATACAGTCAGAAATGCTTTATCAAATTGCATCTGTCTACGGGCTAGATTTAAGAGATCCTGCGCGTAAAGGTGAAATTTTGGCAATTTTTGGTCTAGGCTTGGGTGGAGGCCGTCTATTAAAAGCTGCGGGATTAGGCTTGCTGCGAAATATACCCTTAGCGGGTGCAGTAATAGGAGCTAGTTCAAATGCAACGATGATTTATTCATTGGGATATGCTGCTTGTCGATTTTATGAAGCCAAGCTAGATGAATCAACTTCGCTTGCATCGCCACAGACACTAGCAACATTAAAAGCAGAGAGTGAAAAGTATTTAGAAAGTGCGATCGCTCAAGAAGCCGTTATGGATCAAATCTTAGTTCACATGATCCTCGCTAGTAATCCAGATAAGACTTTGGAAGAAATGTTGCCAGAATTACAAGCTGTAAAACTCAGTCCTACCTCGTTAGATGCTATTGCCCAAAATATCAAATCGCCTAAGTCTTTAAATATACTCCTCAATCAGCTAAATCGTGATTTTGCCATACCTTTGTTAGCTCAGTGTTACAAAATTGCCCAGCTTGACAATAAGACTACACCACTTGAGCAAGAAATAATAGAGGCGATCGCCAGCAAATTTAATATTGACAAAAATGCAATTGGGGTATAGGAGATTAGGCAGAGGAGGTAAAAAGTGGAGTTTACCAGTATTCAGACACAAAATTAGCCATTTTTAATAACTTTAAAGCCTGCTAAACTCCAACGGCTTGGCAGGCTTGTCTAGTGTCTTACTAAATTAATGTTCTATCATTAATTTTTTTCCAAAAATAACTACCTCTCTTTTTTTAAACCTTTTCCTTTTATCTAATTTAAGTTTTTGCCTAGTTAATTCCTGAGATATTAATTCCTGAGCGCGGCTTTCAATTTTTATTTGGTTTTCTATTGGCTGTTCTTTAATTTTTTCTCTTAGGCTTTTGCCCATTCTTCTTACCCTTCTTCTTTTAGTTTTTTAAGATGGCTCTTGTACCGTGTATCAGCCTTTTGAATTAAGTGTTTATAAAAAAGTTGTTAGATAACGCTGGATTTGTCACCTGCAACCAATAAAATGGCTTGTCTCAATGGGTCAAAAGCAAATGCCACACGCCAAACACCACCAAAAGTTGAGAATCGTAGCTCTTTCATGTTTCCGTACTTTGACCCTTTGAGCGTATCAACATGAGGACGTTTTGCTTGTGGGCCAAACATTTCTAATACCTGAGCCGTAGCAAGCAACTCATTTTTTACTTCTTGAGGTAGAGCATCGAACTCAGACTCGAAATCATCATGAAACTCAACTTGCCATTCCACTAATTTATTATGGTTAAAACTTCATACATTTTCAAGCGTATTATCGATTGACACTCTCAGCGCTAACATTATAACTACTGGCCTCTGCTTCCTTATCTCCCCCATTCCCAACTCCCCTCACCATTAAACAAGAATTTTGAGCAATACTGGTACAAGAAGGAATATTTACACAAAATCCCAACATGACAATTCAACTTAGTGATCAGCCTTTGCTAGAGTGGGCAGGCGACAGTTTGGCAATTGGATTATTTGAAGATGCAGTAGAGTTAACTGGAGAATTGGCAACTTTAGATCAAAAGTTTTCCGGGGTATTAAAAGAATTAATTGCTGAAGAAGAATTTAAAGGTAAAGCCAACAGTACTATTTTCACGCGTGTAAATCCTGGTAGCCCAGTGCGGAAATTGATTTTGGTAGGCTTAGGTAAACCAGATGCACTAAAAATCGACACTTTGCGACGCGCTGCTGCTGCTGTAGCCAGAGTGGCAAAAAAGCAAAAAAGCAAAATTTTGGGATTGAATTTCCCATTGTGGAATAACGATCCAGCCGCAAGCGCCCAAGCGATCGCAGAAGGTGTAGAATTGGCGCTTTACCAAGATAATCGCTTTAAATCAGAACCTGAAGATAAAGGTTCACAAATAGAAACCGTAGAATTACTAGGATTCAGTGGACAAGAAGCAGCTATCACCCGCGCTAATCAAATTGTGTCAGGCGTAAACTTGGCACGGGAGTTAGTAGCAGCACCAGCTAATGCAGTAACACCAATTACTTTAGCGGAAACTGCTCAAGCGATCGCCAAGGATCACGGTTTGCAACTAGAAATTTTGGAACGAGAAGACTGTGAAAAGTTGGGCATGGGTGCTTTTTTGGGAGTCGCCCTAGCTTCGGATTTGCCACCTAAATTTATTCACCTGACTTACAAACCAGAAGGTACACCCAAAAAGAAACTAGCAATTATTGGCAAAGGTTTAACCTTCGATTCCGGCGGACTCAACATTAAAGGTGCTGGTAGCGGCATCGAAACCATGAAAATTGATATGGGCGGTGCAGCAGCAACCTTGGGTGCGGCAAAAGCAATTGCTCAAATTAAGCCAGATTCCGAAGTTCACTTCATCTCGGCTGTGACTGAAAACATGATTAGCGGTCGCGCCATGCACCCTGGAGATATTCTTACAGCATCAAACGGCAAAACAATCGAAGTGAACAACACCGACGCAGAAGGACGTTTGACCCTAGCAGATGCCTTAGTGTATGCCGACAAATTGGGATTAGATGCGATCGTCGATTTAGCCACCCTAACCGGCGCTAACGTCATAGCCTTGGGTGAAGATATTGCTGGTTTGTATACTCCCGATGATGCTGTAGCTTCTCAATTAGAGAAAGCTGCCCAAACTTCAGGAGAAAAGATTTGGCGGATGCCAATGGAAGAAAAATATTTTGAAGGGCTAAAGTCTGGCATTGCGGACATGAAAAATACTGGCCCGCGTCCAGGTGGTTCCATTACCGCCGCCCTTTTCCTTAAGCAATTCGTCAAAGATACACCTTGGGCGCACTTAGATATTGCTGGCCCAGTGTGGACAGATAAAGAAAATGGCTACAACGGCGCAGGGGCAACTGGCTACGGCGTTCGGACGCTAGTTAATTGGGTAGAAGGGAGTGAGGAGTAGGGAGTAGGGAGTAGGGGGAGTAGGGGGAGCAGGGGGAGATGAGGGAGATGAGGGAGATGAGGGAGTGAGGGACAAGAATTAATAACCATTTCCCATGTCCAATGCCCAATGCCCAATGCCCAATACCCCACTCCCTACTCCCAAACAATTCGTGCTATCTTGAGCTTGCCAGCAAAAATTGTTGCAATAGTAACAGAAATAATTTGGCAGTCAGAAAGTTAAGCTTTTTCGGGCATTGCCATCTGGTAAAATTTGTAAGGTTTCTAGAAACTGTGAGCAATGGCATCGACTCGCGTAAGGATCGCAATTGACGCAATGGGGGGGGATCACGCACCCGGTGAAATCGTTGCTGGCGCATTGCGAGCAAGGGAAGAATTGGGTGTAGATATATTACTAGTTGGTGATCCTCAACAAATAGAAGCTGCCTTGCCGCCAAAAACGAATTTAGGGCAGGTGGAGATCGTGACTGCACAGGAAGCGATCGCTATGGATGAGGAGCCTTTAAATGCAGTTAGACGCAAACGCAAGGCTTCTATCAATGTGGCGATGGATTTAGTCAAGCAGCAAAAAGCAGATGCCGTGTTTTCTGCCGGTCACTCTGGGGCAGCAATGGCATCAGCTTTGCTCCGCTTAGGACGATTGCCGGGAATTGACCGCCCAGCCATAGGGACAGTTTTCCCCACGATTATTGCTGGTAAGCCAGTGTTGGTACTTGATGTCGGCGCGAATGTAGATTGCCGTCCGAAGTTTTTAGAGCAGTTTGCCGTCATGGGATCGGCTTACAGTCAATATGTTTTAAATACAACTGAACCGAAGGTAGGTTTGCTGAATATCGGTGAAGAAGACTCTAAAGGCAATGATGCAGCCGTTCGCGCCCACCAACTACTACGCGAAAATTCTCAAATAAATTTTATTGGCAATGCCGAAGGGCGTGATGTGCTTTCCGGTCGTTTTGATGTTATTGTCTGCGATGGCTTTGTGGGTAATGTTTTATTAAAATTTGCCGAAGCCGTTGGAGAAGTTATTCTGCAAATTCTGCGGGAAGAATTACCTCAAGGATTACACGGTCAAATCGGTTCAGCACTCTTAAAACCAAACCTGAAGCGGATTAAGCAGCGCATGGATCACGCAGAACACGGCGGCGCTTTACTGCTAGGCGTGGCAGGAGTCTGTTTTATCGGTCACGGTAGCTCACAAGCTCCTTCAATTTTTAATGCAATTCGCATGGCAAAAGAAGCTGTTGACAACCAGGTGCTACAACGCATTCAGTCCCAATATATCCTAGAGCGCGAAAGCGGTTAGTCATTGATCATTAGTCATTGGTCATTAGTTATTTGTAAAGGACAAAAGACAAAGGGCAAAGGACAAATGACAAAGGACAAAAGACAAATGACAAAGGACAAAAGACAAAAAGCTGATAGCTTGGGAGATTAGGAGTGCAAAACTTAGGCGTAGCAATTACCGGAAGTGGCTCGGCAGTACCAGCAACTTCCCTACACAACCAGACATTGAGTGAAGTAGTTGAAACATCAGATGAGTGGATAACTACAAGAACTGGAATTCGTCAACGGCGATTAGCCCTGCCATCTGAATCCTTGAGTGTGCTAGCTACTGCCGCCAGCAGTCAGGCGATCGCAGCTTCGGGAATTAAGCCAGAAGACCTAGACCTAATTCTGCTGGCAACTTCCACCCCTGATGATTTGTTTGGTAGTGCTTGTAAAGTACAGGCGCAATTGGGAGCCACCAACGCAGTAGCCTTTGACTTAACAGCAGCCTGCTCTGGGTTTGTGTTTGGTCTAGTTACAGCAGCCCAATACATTAGAACAGGTGTATATAAAAATGTATTGTTGATTGGGGCAGATATCCTTTCTCGCTGGGTAGATTGGGAAGATCGGCGCACTTGTGTATTATTCGGTGATGGTGCAGGGGCAGTAGTATTACAGGCTGATAAAAGCGATCGCTTATTGGGATTTGCCCTCAAAAGTGATGGCACTCAAAACCATCACCTCAATCTTGCTTATGCGGGCGCTTCTCAAGAACTCTTCCCAAATGTAAATATCACTAAAGGCGCTTACCAACCGATTACTATGAACGGCAAAGAAGTCTACCGCTTTGCTGTACAAAAAGTGCCCGAAATTATTGATAAAGCCTTATTTCAAGCCAACCTCAGTGTTGATAAAATAGATTGGTTGTTATTGCATCAAGCCAATCAGCGAATTATTGATGCTGTTGCTCAACGCCTGAATGTCCCAGAGCATAAAGTTATAAGTAATCTCGCCCAGTACGGCAATACCTCCGCAGCTTCCATTCCCTTAGCTTTAGATGAAGCAGTGCGGGAAGGTAAAATTAAACCCAATGACATCATTGCTGCATCCGGCTTTGGCGCCGGTCTTACCTGGGGTGCGGCAATTTTCCAATGGGGAAGGTAAATATTTTGTCCTTAGTCATTTGTCCTTTGTTAATGACCAATGACCAATGACCCTTCGGGTGACGCTCCTACGGACGCTCGTTCCGACGTTCGTTCCTCACTAACGTTGCGCTATCGCTAACGCTGCGCTAACACCAGTTGCTCATGGGGGAAACCCCCAAGACCGCACTGACTTCACCAATGACCAATGACTAATGACTATTGACCAATGACAAAAACTGCATGGGTGTTTCCCGGACAAGGTTCCCAAACGCTGGGAATGGGAATGGATTTATTAGATATACCATCGGCTAAAAATAAGCTTGCCAAAGCTGAGGAGATTTTGGGCTGGTCTGTAACCGAAATCTGTCAAAACCAAGAAGAAAAGTTATCACAGACACTATACACTCAGCCAAGTCTTTATGTAGTTGAAAGCATTCTTGCTGATCTTCTCCGAGAACGAGGACATCAGCCAGATTTAGTGGCTGGTCATAGTTTAGGAGAATATTCTGCCCTTTATGTAGCGGGTGTCTTTGAATGGTCGGTTGGTTTATATCTAGTAAAGCGCCGTGCAGAACTTATGGATAATGCCGTCGGTGGTATGATGGCAGCTTTGATGAACTTTGATGGCGAACAGTTAGAAAAAGTCATTGCCGAAACGCCTGATGTAGTGATAGCAAATGATAATAGTTCGGCTCAGGTGGTGATTTCAGGCACAACCGAGGCTGTACAAGCGGTAATGACTCAAGTTAAAGCAAAGCGTGCTATTCCCTTAAAAGTTTCTGGAGCATTTCACTCACATTTAATAGCACCAGCAGCTACAGAATTTCAAGATATTTTAGAATCTGTAGAATTTCAGCCAGCTACTGTGCCAGTGTTGTCTAATGTAGAACCAATTGCGTCTATTGATGCCGAAGTTTTAAAGCAACGTCTGAATAAACAAATGACTGGTTCTGTAAGATGGCGAGAAATTTCTCTACAATTACCAGCCAACGGCATTCAGCAAGTAATAGAAATTGGCCCTGGTAAAGTGCTAACTGGTTTAATTAAACGTACTAGCCCTGACTTAATATTAAAAAATATCCAGAGTGCCGCTGATTTGCCTGATTAATTTTTTATCGTAGGCACACGGTGAAGCCGCGCGGTATTCTCCCAAAGGGAGACGATGCCGCGCATAGCGGGGCATAAAGCCTTGAGGTAGAAAACACCGACAGAAGAAAGAAATACTTAACTGAACTGTATTGAGGTATATGCTATATAGGTAGTTGAATCACAAATTCAGTACCTTCGCCTGGTCTAGAATCTACCTTGATTGCTCCTCCATGTTTTTCTACAACGATTTGACGAACGATCGCTAATCCCAATCCCGTCCCTTTTCCCACACCTTTTGTAGTAAATAAGTAGTCAAAAATCTTTTGTTTGACTTCTTCATTCATCCCCTTACCATTATCAGCAATAGCAATTTTTACGCCTTCATTTACCAAAGAGGTTTTAATTGCAATTCGGTTGGTATGGCACTTAATTTCCTCAAAACTTCTTCCCACATTTGATTCATCCAGCGCATCAATAGCATTTGCCAAAATATTCATAAATACCTGATTCAATTGTCCAGAGAAGCATTCAATTTTGGGCAATTTAGCATAATCAGTTATTACTTCAATTGCTGGACGCTGTTCATTTTCTTTGAGACGATGTTTGAGAATTAAAATCGTACTGTCGATACCTTCGTGGATATTAAATGGCACTTTGTAATCTTTATCAGCACGAGAAAAAGTTCTTAAACTAGTGCTGATATTTTTCAGGCGATCGCACGCTATCACCATTGAATCAATAATTTTTGGTAAGTCTTCTAAGGTATAATCTAAATCAATTTCTTCGGCGTGTTCTTTGATTTGCTCATCGGGATTGAGAAGACTTGCTTGATATAGTTTTAAGTGTTCAACAATATCAGCAATGGTGGGTTTAGCTTGTTGGAGACTCGCAGCAATAAAGCCCAAAGGATTATTCATTTCATGGGCTACTCCAGCAACTAAATTACCCAGTGCTGACATTTTCTCACTCTGAACAATTTGTAATTGTGCTTGTTGTAAATCTGCTAAGGCTGTTCCGAGCGCTTGAGATTTTTCTATTACCCCTTCTTCAGCTTGTTTGCGATCGCTAATATTAATAGTTGTCCCAACTATGCGATAAACTTTGCCCATCTCATCTTTTAATGGACTGAGTGTGGTTAACCACCAAATTTTCTGGTGATTAAATGTGAGATATTCTTCATAGGTGACGGGTATTCCGGTTTGAAAACAATACAGATATTTTTGCTCGACTGCTGCACCTTCATCAGTACCGATTACTTCTTGCGGAGTTTTACCCAGCACTTGGGAAGCAGAGATACCAACCGCTAATTCGCACGATTTACTCCATCCTGTGTACTCAAACCTACCATTGTCTCGGATATCAGTTACAAAGATCAGACAGCCAACACCTTCGTAAATACTATTTAAGAACTTTCCGCGCTCCTGGAGATGATTATATAATTGGGCATTTTCCAAAGAAATTGCAGCTTGAGTGCAGAGGAAATTTATGATAGAAAGGCGATCGCTAGTAAATACCCCTTGCGTCAGTCGATTTTCTAAATAAAGAATTCCCACCAAACGCCCTTGATTAATAATCGGAGTACATAATACACTCTGGGGTTTTGTTCGGTGCATATATTCCCCGATTAACCCAATAATATGTGTTGTGCAATTGTCTATAACAACTGTTTGCTTGGTATTTTTGACGTAATTGATAATATTTACAGGAATATCTTGACAATTGTCTAGTAATTGTGGTTCAAGAATGGTTTGAATACCAATCTGGGAATTTGAGGTAATTGCCTTAACTTGCCAAGTATCTTCTTGGGGAAGAATTAGTGCAGCTTTTTTCGCGCCAGAGTTTTCCTGGATAATGCAGGTGAGGCTGGCAACAAGTTGATCTAATTCCAGAGAACTGGAGATAGCTTGAGCAGCTTTGAGGACAGAGGTAAAATCTAGAACATCAGAAATACTGGTGCTGCCAGCGCTAGAAGTGCTAGTGGAAGAGGAAGTCCCATGAAAAGCAATGGTTTCTGAAGAGTTGAGGTTGATTCGTTGTTGTTGCAGGATGGGTTGGAGTAGCTGGGGATAGCGTTTTTCTAGGTCTTCTATTTTGGCTTTTGCACCCCAACGAGCGTAGCAGTAGTATGCTTCTTGCATATATGCTTGGGCGACTTTTTCTTTATGCCAGCCGAGATAAAATTTGGCTGCTAATTCGTTGCTAAGTGCTTCTTCTTGGATGTAGCCATTGGCTTTGGCAAGGGAGATGGCGCGATCGTAATATTCCATCGCTTTGAGTTTGTCTCCCATTACCCGCGCTGTTTCTGCCTCAACTAAGTCATACTTATGCTGAAAATTAACAGGAGCATAGCTAGCCCAATAGTGCATGAGTTTTTGGTTGCTAACTACCTGATTTAACCAAGATTCTTGCTGATCTTGTTGGCGATCGCAGCTAGAATACTTTGCAAGTAAGCACAAAGAGTAGTAAAAGTTATGTGCCACAACTAAGAGTAGACCAAAGGCTCCATTCATATACTCGGTGGCTTTTTCTGCATTGCTTGCAGCCTCTTCATACTGGTCAAAAATATAAAGGATAGCTGTTTTAGCAAGATAGATAGCAAATAGTGACTGATGATTGTGGGTGTTGTGAAGATGCGGCAGCATTTCTTTCTCATCAAAATCAACACCAGTCAGATAATATTGGTGAGAGGATCGACCAAGTAAGTTTAAGGTGACTTGCCTCCAAACCTGGGCATAATCAAGACAATGTTTTTGTTTGAGTTTTAAAAGTAGATTAATATATTTTGTTTGCCTTTCTTCAACAGCATCTAGAGTTTCTCCAATTAAGAATAAATGCGTACACTCAGCCATCATTGAATAGCTAGCGTGTTCAATATCTCCAACTTCTAGCCCACACTGGATACTTTCTCGTAAAGCTGTGAGTGTATTTCTACCATGCTCTTTGTAAGCACAGATAAAAACACCAAAAAGCATATAAATTTTTGAACTGATTTCTTTACTCTGGTATTGTTCTAGTAGCTTTAAAGCTATTTGACTTGAGTAATAAGCAGTATCGACATCTCCGATTACAGCACAAAGAAATACACCATAACTTCCATAGGCAAAAGCAGCCAAAGATGAATGTCCCTGTTCAAGACAAAGATGCAGCTTTGTCAGTGCTACTGACGGAAACATATCCGGTTTGACATGATGAACAGGAGGTGTAATACTAATCAGCAACCGCAGTGCAGCCAGAGATTCCACATTGGTCATTTCTGGAATATTAGCTAAGTTTGTTAAAGTTGGTAGTTGAGCTAAACGATTCTCTGGTTCTACATCAGGCGATCTCAACGCAATTTTTAACTGCTCTAGTGCTTTTAACCCTGTTTCAATGGCTTTAACTTGCTGATCTTGGGCAATATAAATTTGAACTTTCAGCTCATAAGCTTTAACTTTATCCAACATCTGTGTAGTTTGCTGCAAGATCAGGTCTGTGAGTTTGATAGCCTGTTCAAAGTTGGTGTTTAAGTATTCTGCTTTTGCTGCATCTTCATACAGCCCTAGAGTAAGATTGTAATGACTTTGCCAGCTATCTGCTGTTAGCAGTTCTATTCCTAGCGTTAGATATTCAATTGCAGCAGTGTAAGCAGTGGCAGCTATAGCTTTCCGTCCAGCTAACAGATTTAACTCAGCTAGTTGATCTCGTTCTTTCTGTTGAATAATTAACCCTAACCCCAGGTTCAATTGACTAACAATTTGAAAGATTTTCTCTTCTTGTTCGCTGATAGAAATATTATTTAACAGTAGCCGACCTAGTTTTAAATGAGTCTTCTGCTTCTGAGCTTCTGGGATTAAAGAATAAGCAGCTTGTTGAACGCGATCATGTAAAAATTTATAGTTTGGAACTTGGTAATTGGAATTGAAAGGTTTTGAATCAGAATCATTTTCACTGTGTTGAAAGAATTTATAAACATCACCAGTAGTTAAAAGTAACCCTTCTTCCAAAGCTTTCCACAAATCAGCAGCCGTTTCAATTTCTGATGATTCTGAAACAATTGCCAAAGTTGATAAATCAAATTGATTGCCAATACAAGCAGCTAACTGCAAGATATTTTGAGTTGATTGTGGTAGTCTTTGCAGTTGAAATGCCATAAAGGCAATAACATCATCTGTAACTGCTTGAGTCGTCACTTGTGCAATGTCACATTCCCAAAAGCCTGACTCAAAGTTAAATTGAATCAGTTTATCTTGATGTAATGCTTTGATAAATTGTGTAGCGAAAAATGGATTACCTTGAGTTTTTTGAGATACAAGTAGGGAAAGAGGCAACGCTAAATCCTCAGAACACTTCAGTGTGTCAGCAATTAACTGATTCACTTCTCTTTGATTTAGTGGTGCTAATGTAATAGTATTAATAGTTGTTTGTGTTTTTTCAATCTCACTCAAAGTCAACATTAACGGATGTGCTTTTTCGACTTCGTTATCACGATATGCACCAATTAATAAAAGATGTCCTGTATCAGCCATTAATAACTGCATTAACTTCAGCGATGCTGAATCTGCCCATTGTAAATCATCTAAAAACATCACTAATGGATGTTCGGCAGTGGTAAAGACTTGAGTAAACTTTTGAAATATTAAATTAAATCTAATTTGTGATGCATTTCCTGATAATTCTGGAAGAGATGGTTGTTGACCAATAATTCTTTCTAATTCCGGGATGACTTCTATAATTACTTGTCCATTTTCACCCACAGCTGCTAATATTTTGCTTTTCCATTGCTGGATTTGGCTATCACTTTCTGTTAATAGTTGCTCCATGAAATCCCGAAATGCCTGTACCAATGCACTTAAGGGAATATTCCGTTGAAATTGATCAAATTTTCCTTTGATAAAATAACCACGTTGTCTAACAATCGGTTTATGGACTTCATTAATTACAACGGTTTTACCAATACCGGAAAAACCAGCTACCAGCATCATTTCTGTTGCACCCAGGCTAACTCTTTCAAATGCTTGGAGTAGCGTTTCTATTTCTGTTTCCCGTCCATAGAGTTTATCAGGAATAATGAAGCGATCGCACACATCTCGTTGGGCAATTGGGAAACTTTTAATTTCACCAGTTTCTTGGAGTTGAGATAAACATTTTTCTAAATCAAATTTCAGTCCTAATGTACTTTGATAGCGATCTTCAGCATTTTTAGCCATCAATTTCATCACGATATCTGACAAGACTTGTGGAATTTCTTCACTTTTGACTTCCCGAAGGGATGCTGGAAGTTTTGCTAAATGGCAATGTACCAATTCCATCGGATCGTTTGATTGAAACGGTAATTCTCCAGTCAATAATTCGTAAAAAGTCATACCTAATGAATACAAGTCAGTCCGATAGTCAATTCCTCGATTCATTCTTCCTGTTTGTTCAGGAGAAATATAACTAAGTGTTCCCTCCAACACATTGGGATTCATTAGTGTTTGAGTTTCCCGTGGTAGTAAGGATGCAATACTAAAGTCAATTAATTTAACTTGTTTAGTTTCGGAATTAATTAGAATATTGGCAGGTTTAATATCTTTATGAATAATGCGCGAGCGGTATAGTATATCTAAGGCGTTGCAAAGTGTGATTGCTATCTGTAAAAACTCCATCAGTGATTCTACGCTTCCCCCCACTCCCCACTCCCTTGTACAGACGCGATTAATCGCGTCTCTCCCTACTCCCCATTCTTTAAGAGAAATCCCCCCAAAGTCTTCCATTACCAACGCATAGCCATTTTGATAAGGTTCCAGGCTATAAGTTTGGATGATTAGAGGTGAGTTAAGATTTTTGGCAATGGTGTACTGATTGCGAAACTGTACCAGTTCGATAAAACTGGGATAAGGATTTTTCAGCAGTTTAATTACCACAGGTAAAGAATCATCTCGATACCCGCGATAAACTATCGTTCTGGAACCATTGTAAAGTTCTTCACTGATGCGATATCCGGGAATACTGACAAGAGTGCTATCCATACTGCTAAATCTTTAATACTTATAGATTTAGTGTTCCCAGAATCTATGAAATTGTTTATAAACAAGAGGAAAATTTTAGACAGTTGCAATTTTGCTCATAAATTCTGTTCTTTCTCTTTCCACCTTTCCACCTTCATCCTCCAACAGGTAGGATAATCTCAAATTCCGTCCCCTGTCCTAATTTAGAAACAAAATTAATTTGTCCGCCATGAGTTGAAATAATGGAGTAGGCTACTGCTAATCCTAATCCCGTTCCTTTACCGACAGCTTTTGTAGTGAAGAAAGGATCAAATATTCGTTTTTGGATTTCATCAGAAATTCCAATACCATTATCAGCAATGCGAATACTCGCACTCTTAGTTAAAGAATTGCTTAATTCGGTATGTATTTTAATAGTACGAGTTGTTATTTTGACTTCATTTAAAGCATCAATGGCATTATTCAAAATATTCATAATTACCTGATTGATTTGTTTGGCGTGACAATTCACTTGTGGAAGATCAGCATAATTTTTGATAATTTCAATTTCACTGAGTCGATGTTGTAGAATTAATAGCGTATTCTCAATACCCTCATGAATATTGACGGCTTTGATATCTGCTTCATCTAGTCGGGCAAAATTCCGCAGAGATAAGACAATATTCTGAATTCGTTGACTACCTTGCTGTATTGAAGCCAGCAGATTTGGTACGTCTTGAATTGCGTAATTTAAATCTTTATCATTAAGATAAGCTTGAATTTTGGTAGTAGGTTGTGGATATTGCTGTTGATAGAGATTAATACCCTCTAGTAAATCTTGAAAATACTCTTTTAAATATGTAATATTACCGTAAATAAAGTTAATTGGGTTATTTATTTCATGGGCAATTCCAGCTACCATTTGCCCTAAACTCGACATTTTTTCAGCATGAATCAATTGAGTTTGGGTTTGTTGTAATTCTTGGAGAGTACGGGATAATTGCTGATTTTTGTGATGAAGTTCTTGGGTGCGCTGTTCTACTTTTTGCTCTAAGGTGTTGTAGAGTAAGGCGTTTTCTAGAGAAATTGCCGCTTGACTGGTTAATAATTCTAGTATATCTAAGCGATCGCCTACAAATGCACCCATTGTTAGCTGATTTTCTAAGTACAAAATTCCCAGTAACTGCCCCTGATTCCGAATTGGCATACACAGCGCACTTTTGGGTTGATACTGGCGCATATATTCCCCAATCACATTAGGTAAATGGGTTTTGAGATCGTCAATCAAAACTGTTTCTAGAGTGTTTTTCACATACTGAATCAGTTTGATTGGAATACCAGGATGATTATCTAAAGGTGCTGTTTGCAACATAGTACCTTCTAAGGTGGCGATCGCTCGCACTTCCCATAAGCCATTTTGAAAGAGAATTAACGCACACCGATCAGCACCAGCATTTTCGAGAATAATCTGAGTTAGCTTCTCGATTAACTCATCTAAGTGAATTGCGGTAGAGATTGCTTGGGAGGCCTTAAAGACAGAGCCAAAGTCTAGCACCGAATTGCTGGTGGAGGAACTTGAGATATGGATTGAAGAATGAATATTATTAAATGCAACATTGTTACTCAGTGTTTCTTGCAAGTTAAGTTTGAGATTTTTTTGTTGCAGAATGGACCGCAGAAGTTCTGGGTAGCGTTGTTCTAAGTCATCTACTTTGCTTTTGGCTCCCCAACTGGTATAGCAGTAGTAAGCTTCTTGCATATAGACCTGGGCAATTTTTTCTTTGCCCCAATCAAGGTAGAATTTAGCAGCCAGTTCATTGCTAAGTGCTGCTTCTTGGATGTAGCCATTTTCTCTAGCAAGAGAAATAGCGCGATCATAAAATTCAATTGCTGCGGTTTTTTGTCCTAGTATCCGACACTTTTCAGCCTCCACCAACTCGAATCGATGCTGATGATTCATGGGTGCATAATTTGCCCATTGTTGCATGGTGTCTTGATTTTCTGCTACTTGCTGTAAAATCCTCTGTTGTTCTACGGGTGACAACGTAGGAAATAAAGCTAGTTGCAACAGCGAATCATAAAGGTTCAGCACTGGAGTGTTTACCATTGCATATCCTGAACCAGAATATTGTTTAGCTTTGAGGGCATATTCCACCGCCAAATCCAGTTTTTGAAACAGATAACAAAGAATTAATTTGTTAACAAAAACATGCCATAAAGCAGTGTCATCATTAGTTTTTTCATGTAACGTCAGCATTGACCTTTCATTATAAACTGCACCAACTAATTCCCAAGGAGTGGTTTTTGACTCAATTAAATTCAAGATTACTTGGTGATAAATATTGTTATAGTTGAGTGCGGTTTTTTGGTTAATTTTTTCTATTGCTGCCCCATAAATCTCTAATTCTTTAGCTAGTTTGGTTAGTTCTTGACCGGTGATGTAAGCTTGGAAGCAATAAATGTAGGCAGCATAACCAGCATACTCTAAATCCCCAGTATCTAGCCCAATGGCATAAGCTTGTAGTAATGGTTTGAGGGTTGTTATTACAGGCTCTTTCCAGTGAGTAACAAAATGATGAACTACTAAAATGACTCTTGCTTTGTATTCCTGATTTTGAAATTTGGACAGCAGTTGCAACGCTAACTTACCCAATTCGTAACCTGTTGGGATATTATTTGGTTGACCGCAAAGCATGAGTGCATAAACTGAGTAAGTAAAGGCAGAACCGGAAGTATTTCCGTATTTTATAGAAAGAGCAACTTCTTTCAGCGCTAATAAGCGATGGAGTTCAGGTTTTGCTAGATAAGCAGGAGTAGTTACTTTAACTAAGACACGCAAGGCTGCACGTAATTCCAGATTCTCTATCTCTGGCAAATCAACTAATTCAGCAATTGTTTTGCCATTCAAGGTAGCTTGAGTCTCTTGTAAAGCGAGAACAAAATCCTCATCTGTTGGTTCTTTGGGAAACTCAATGCCAATCGGCTGCAAAAATTGCATGGCTGTATCGATCGCTGCCAATAATTTTCCTTGGACTGTGTAAGCTTCAATTTTTACTTCACATACATTGGCTGTATCTGTGACAGCTTTGGCGTTTTGTAAAATTTCCTGGGCAAAATTTTCCATTGCGTCAATTTCACCGCACAGATAACTAGCTTCGGTTGCTTCGTTATACAGGCTTAAAGTTAAATTGTAGTTAGATTCCCAAGGGTTAAATGGTAGCAATCGGATACCTATTTTCAAATATGCAATTGCTGAACTGTATGCAGTTGAGGCTTTTGCTTTTTTCCCAGCCATGAGATTTAACTGTGCGAGTTCATGGCGTTCTTGAGGTTGATAGAAATGTTCAAGCCCAATATTTAGCTGATTAGCGATCGCAAAAATTCGATCTTCTAGTTCAGCTTTCGGGGTATTTTGCCACAGCAGGCGGCCAATTTTGACATGGGTTATCTGTTTGCGATCTTCAGGAATCAGTGAGTAAGCAGCTTGTTGGACGCGATCATGCAGGAATTTATATGCTATGGCATGAGCTATTTCCTGATTATCAGCTTGATTTTCTTGGTCTACATAAAACTTATAAACTTCACTTTGTGGTATAACCAAACCTTCCTGTAATGCTTTCCATAATGCGGCGGCGGTTTCGGTTTGGGATTGTTGATAAATAATCGCCAAGGTATGTAAATCAAACTGATTACCAATACAAGCCGCTAGTTTTAAAACCTCCTGAGTTGCTGGTGTTAATTTCTGCAACTGTTGTGCCATAAACTCCACCACATCATCTGTCAGCGCCAATTGCTTGATTTGGGCAATATTACATTCCCAATACCCGCTTTGAAAATTGAATTGAATATAATTATCCTGATGCAGTGCCTTAAGAAACTGAGTAGTAAAAAAGGGATTACCTTTGGTTTTTTGATACATCAATTGCGTTAATGGCTGTGCTAATTCCAGTTGACAATTAAGGGTATCTGCTAACAACTGATTTACACTTACTCGACACAGTGGGCTGAGGATAATGTTGTTAATGACGGCTCCCGTATTGCCTATTTCATCTAATGTCAACATTAAAGGATGTGCCGGAAAGACCTCATTATCTCGGTATGCCCCAAGTAGCAACAAGTAGCCTGTCTGTGATTGATCCATGAGTAGCTGCATCAGCTTCAGTGATGCCGAATCTGCCCACTGCAAGTCATCCAAAAATATTACTAAGGGATGTTCTAGTGCCGTGAAAACTTGAATAAATCTCTGGAACAGCAGATTGAAGCGATTTTGAGCAGCCATTCCAGATAGTTCTATAGCCAGAGGTTGGGAACCAATAATTAGTTCAAGTTCTGGGATAACCTCAATAATAACTTGGGCATTTTCACCCAAAGCTGTGATAATTTTCTCCTGCCACAGCTGCAAATTAGTATCAGTTTCACTCAATAGTTGCCCCGTTAAATCTCGGAAGGCTTGCACAAATGCACTAAAGGGAATATTACGATTAAATTGGTCATATTTACCTTTGATAAAACAACCACGTTGCCTAACAATCGGTTTATGAACTTCATTGATAACCGCAGTTTTCCCAATCCCTGAAAAGCCAGCAACTAACATCATTTCTGTTGTCCCTTGGCTGACTCTTTCAAATGCTTGCAATAGGGTTTCTACTTCGGGTTCTCTGCCATATAATTTATCAGGAATAATAAAGCGATCGCAAATATCTTGTTGTGCAATTGGGAAACTCTCAATTTTACCTGTTTCTTTCAGTTGAACCAAGCACTTTTCTAAATCATACTTCAATCCTAAAGCACTCTGATAGCGATCTTCAAGATTTTTTGCCATCAGTTTGCTAACAATTTCTGAGAATATAAATGGCATTTCAGAATTAATATCATGTATTAAAGGCGCTTTTTTTGCAATATGACAATGTACTATTTCCATTGCATCTTCTGACTGAAATGGTAATTTTCCAGCCAGTAATTCATAAAAAGTTACGCCCAAAGAATAAAAATCTGTGCGGTAGTCAATCCCTCGATTCATTCTTCCGGTTTGTTCTGGCGAAATATAAGCCAGTGTTCCTTCTAACACATTGGGGCTAATTAAGGTTTGAGTTTCTCGTGGCAGTAAAGATGCAATACTAAAGTCAATTAATTTAACTTGTTTAGTTTCTGGATTAATTAAAATATTGGCAGGTTTAATATCTTTATGAATAATGCGCGAGTGATAGAGTATATCTAAGGTATTAGATAGTGCGATCGCAATTTGTAAAAACTCTATCAAAGCTTCTACGCTCCCCCCCACTCCCCACTCCCTACTCCCTACTCCCCATTCTTTAAGAGAAATCCCTCCAAAATCTTCCATTACCAACACATAACCATTTTGGTATTGTTCCAGGCTATAAGTTTGGATGATTAAGGGTGAGTTAAGATTTTTAGCTATGGTGTACTGATTGCGAAACCATAAGAGTTCATTAAAACTCGGATAAGGATTTTTTAGGAGTTTAATCACTACTGGTAATGAGTCAATCTCTCGGTATCCCCGATATACCAACGTTCTGGAACCATTGTAAATTTCTTCACTGATGCAATATCCGGGAATACTGACTGTAGTGTTATTCATACTGCTAAATACTAATATTTTCTGGAGTTAGTATTCCCAGATGGATGAAGTAATTCATCTCCACAGCTCTTTGGCGTTTGCTCTGGGCCTTGCGATCGCGTATGCTAAATTCAGTCTGATTTGAATTATCTTCTGTGGACAGAAACCGCGAACCGTTTATCAGTCTGGCACTTTACCACGCCTTTAAATGGTCGGTCGTCAGCCCCATGCTTCACGCTTACTTTCGGGGCCAGATTTATGGTACGGAGAATGTCCCCCAATCAGGGCCGTTATTGATAGTGAGTAATCACGCTAGTTATTTTGACCCGCCAATTGTCTCTAACTGTGTACGTCGTCCAGTAGCGTACATGGCGAAAGAAGAGTTATTTAAGATCCCAGTTTTGGCGCAAGCGATTAAATTGTATGGTGCTTATCCGGTGAGTCGAGGAAGTGCCGATCGTAATGCCATCCGTTCCGCCCTAGAATATCTCAATAACGGTTGGGCTGTCGGTGTTTTCTTGCAAGGGACTCGCACCCCAGATGGTCGAATTACAGACCCCAAAAGAGGCGCACTGCTGCTAGCGGCGAAAGCAAAAGCCCCAATATTACCCGTGAGTGTCTGGGGTACTGAGGAGATTTTACAAAAAGGATCGTCCCTACCTCGCCCAGTTCCCATCACTGTAAGAATTGGTAACTTGATTGATGCTCCTAGTTCCAGTAATAAAGAAGAATTAGAAGCCCTAACACAAAAGTGTACCAAAGTAATAAATGAGATGCATGATTTAGGAAGATAAGTTAGACAAGCTTAGATGTATGCTTTAGGGAGGTAGCGATCGCTATTGAGTTTCTCTAATCTTAAAATCAATTCACTCTAGTAATCATCTAAAGAAGGCAGAGGGCAGAGGGCAGAAGGACTGCAATGCAGTGCAGGCTTCAGACCTACACTGATTGCAAGACACCAAATTGAAAATTTTGGTGTGGGGCTTAAACCCTTACTCCTTTCAGTCGTGAGCTTCTTGGCAGGAATCAAAATTCCCTTCTGCCTTCTGCCTCCTGCCCTCTGCCTTTCTTGCTAAAGAACTTCCAACAAATACATCATCCATCTCACAGAGTGGGCAAATTACCCATGCTACACAACTAGTTTTTTTCGTCTGAATTACGAATTACGTTAGCGCAGCGTTAGCGAGTCCTCAAGCGTCATTACAGAATTATTATGAGCGGCTTTGAAGCCAAAAATTTTTGGGATCGATTAAATAATCTGGCGTTAGTCCGCTTTTTACTTTTAGTTGCTTCTGGCTGGGCAATTGTACAACTTTTAGCTTATTTTGAAACAGTCATTGTTATTTTTACATTTGCTGCAATTTTGGCTTTTTTACTTAGTTATCCTGTACAATGGCTGCGACATTTTTTGCCCCACGGCGTAGCTGTTGGTGTCGTTTTCTTGTTTAGCATTGTGATTATTGGCAGTCTGATAATTACCGTCGGCTTAACGGTTTTATCTCAAGGACAACAATTAATTGACAGTATAACTGGCTTTGTAAATTCTTTAATACCTCTATTGGAGCAACTAGAAGGGCTTTTGCGAAGTCGGAATTTGCAGATAAATTTAAGTTTTATTCAAGAACAATTGCGAAACCAAGCCATATCTAGCCTTGTAACTAGCTTGGCTGTTTTACAAGGATTCATGACGAACTTCTTGACATTTATATTGATTGCAGTTGTAGCTTTCTTCATGTTACTGGATGGAGACAAGTTGTGGAACTTTACCATAAAAATAATCCCAAAACAGCGCCGCAATAGATTTACAATTATAATCAGACGCTCCTTTCTCGGATTTTTTAGAGGTCAGTTGTTATTAAGTGCGTTTCTCACAAGTACGACTTTTTTAGTTTTTTTAATATTAAAAGTACCTTTTGCTTTGATATTATCAGTAATAGTCGGAGTTCTTGATATAATTCCTGGTATAGGAGCGACATTAGGAGTAAGTGCAGTTACTTTAGTTGTGTTGTCTCAAGGTGTTTGGTTAGCAGTGAAAGTCTTAATAGCTTGTATTGTCCTCCAGCAGATACAAGACAACTTGATTGCACCTCGAATTATGCAAGATACGCTAAATCTTAATCCTGTAGTAGTATTCTTTGCTTTGCTAGTAGGCGCTAAAGTAGCAGGTTTACTAGGAGTTTTTATATCTATTCCCATCGCTGGAGTCATCGTATCTTTATTTGAAATTGATGAAATGAAATCAGAGGTTTAGAAGGGCGATGAATTGCGTACAAGAGAGACGCGATGAATCGCGTCTGTAGTAATTAATGTAAAATAGTTTATAAGCAATACAAATTAAGGAATGATGTCGGATTTAAGAGCAGAATTGACAGAAATTTTGGATGAGGCAGAGTGGGAGTGGCTAATTCCTCATGTGCAAAGAGATGCAGTAATTTTAGTGGCGCTTGAGTTAAACTTAGTGGATGTTGGAGTAGCGATCGCTAGTGATAATATCCCATCAGTGGAACAGTGGATTGATAAACAATTGATTGCCAAACCCACCGTAGTACAGGTGGGAGAATGGAATGGCGATCGCACTAAACGATTTAACACTCTCATCGTTCAGCCTTACGTTCTGGTGCAAGAAATAATTGCTGCTTAATTAGTTTTTGTGGCATTTTGTTCGGAGTTAGAGTAAATAAAATATTGATGTAGCATAAAATACATCAATGTATTAAGAAGTAGAGAGCGAATATACTTCTCGACTATTGACTAAAGCAAAATTTTCTTCTTTAAAGTTTAGCCATCTAGGGGCTAGAATTGTTACGATAATTTCAGATTAGATATTGAAACCTTGATCCAATCTGAAACCTTAGAACTATTAGAATGGCATCGCCTCTGCCAGCACCTTGCCACCTTTGCTGCAACTAAGCTGGGGGCGACAGCTGCGCGTCATCTGAAAATACCCGATTCTCAGATCCAAAGCGAAGAGTTATTAGAGCAAACCAAAGAAGTCTACCAGCTGGAAACTCGCCTGACCACGGGACTGTCATTTGAGGGAATTCAAGATATTGGCGATTCTCTAGAACGGGCAGAACGTAGTGGAGTTTTGGCAGGGGATGAACTGTTAGCGATCGCTACTACCCTCTCTGGTGCGAGAAATTTGCGCCGTGTCATTGACAATCAGGAAGATTTGCCCATACTGACTGATTTGGTTGCCGATTTACGGACTTATCCAGAATTAGAGCAAGAAATTCACCGATGTATTGATGAACGGGCCCAGGTAACTGACCGCGCGAGTCAAAAACTGGGAGAAATTCGCACAGATTTACGGCGAGTACGCAGCCAAATTACCCAAAAGCTGCAAAATATCTTACAAGCAAAATCTGGAGCAGTTCAAGAACAGCTAATTACGCAACGAGGCGATCGCTTTGTCATCCCTGTAAAAGCACCCCAAAAAGATGCCATCCCCGGTATTGTCCACGATACCTCTACTAGCGGTGCTACCTTATACGTGGAACCGAATTCAGTAGTGCCTTTGGGCAACCAACTGCGGCAGATAATTAGAAGAGAGCAAGCCGAAGAAGAAGCTATTCGCCGTGCTTTGACAGAACAAGTAGCCGCAGTCAAACCAGATTTAGAGAGATTATTAGCGATCGCCACCACTTTAGATTTGGCAACCGCTAGATCGCGGTATAGCTACTGGCTAGGAGCAAATCCCCCGCGATTTATCCAGCGTGAAGATAATGAAATCATTACCTTGCGGAATCTACGACATCCTCTGTTAGTGTGGCAACAACAGCACGAACAAGGGCAACCAGTAGTACCTGTAGATTTGTTGATAAACCCGCTAATTCGGGTAGTGACAATTACTGGGCCAAACACTGGCGGTAAAACTGTAACCTTAAAAACTTTGGGATTAGCCGCATTAATGGCCAAAGTGGGTTTATTTGTCCCCGCCCGCGAACCAGTAGAAATACCTTGGTTTGATAAAGTGCTGGCAGATATTGGCGATGAACAATCTTTACAGCAAAGTTTATCCACATTTTCAGGACACATCCGCCGAATTAGTCGGATTTTAGAAGCATTAGGTACTGGGGACTTGGGACTGGGGACTGGGGAAAAGGAAATTCCTAATCCCCAATCCCTAATCCCCAATCCCCAATCACTCGTTTTACTCGATGAAGTCGGTGCAGGAACCGATCCAGTTGAAGGTAGCGCCTTAGCGATCGCCTTGTTGCAATATTTAGCTAACCATGCCCAGCTAACGATCGCCACCACTCACTTCGGGGAATTAAAAGCCCTGAAATACGAAGATGAGCGCTTTGAAAATGCCTCTGTTGAATTTGACGAAAGTACTCTCTCGCCTACTTACCGTTTGTTGTGGGGCATACCTGGACGTTCTAACGCCTTAACTATTGCCCTCCGCTTGGGATTAAAACCAGAAGTGGTAGAACAGGCAAAAACTCAAGTTGGAGAAGCCACAGATGAAGTTAACCAGGTGATTGCTGGTTTAGAAGCACAACGCCGTCGCCAAGAAACCAAAGCAGCCGAAGCCCAAAGTTTGTTGCAGCAAGCGGAACGTTTATACAAAGAAGTATCCGCAAAAGCCGCAAGTTTGGAAGAAAGGGAAAGCAGTTTGCGGGCTTCACAGGAAATAGCAGTCCAACAAGCGATCGCTCAAGCAAAAGGTGAAATTGCCCAAGTGATTCGTCGTTTGCAGAAAGGTACGCCCACAGCCCAAGAGGCGCAGCAAGCAACCAATGCTTTGAATCAAATTAGCCAACAATATCAGCCAGCAACGCCAGTAAAACCAAAAGCTGGATTTATGCCCAAAGTAGGCGATCGCGTCCGCATTCCAAAACTGGGACAGATCGCGGATGTGATCACTGCCCCCGATGAAGATGGGGAGTTAAGCGTTCGGTTTGGGCTAATGAAGATGAATGTGAAGTTGCAAGACGTAGAATCTCTAGATGGTCAAAAACCCGAAGCGATCGTCAAACCCAAACCAGCCCCAGCAGCAGTAACCCCGCCACCGCAAAGTGTCCCAGAAATTCGGACTTCCCAAAATACCATCGATTTGCGTGGTAAACGGGTAGCTGATGCCGAATACATTTTAGATAAAGCCATCTCAGAAGCTACAGGCCCAGTCTGGATTATTCACGGGTACGGCACTGGAAAACTGCGACAAGGAGTTCACACCTTTTTGCAACAGCATCCCAGAGTTAACAACTACGAACCAGCAGAACAAGCAGATGGTGGCACTGGTGTTACCGTTGCTCACATAAAATAAAGGCAGGAAATTCGATATAGCAGTCCTAAATCATTCGTGAAAATTATATCTCTCTTTCTTCTTTCTTTGCTTTGCGTCCTTAGCGTCCTTGGCGGTTCGTTTCCTAATCTATATTTTTCACAACTCAAATAGGATTGCTATATATGTTACTTGAACTCAATCAACTAATTGTTAAAGCAGGTCATCAGTTATTAATTAAACATGTCTCCTGGCCGGCATACAAACGAATTTTAGCAGAATTAGGAGACAATCGCAGTTCGCGCATAGGTTACAGTCAAGGGATGCTGGAAATAATGGCTCCATTGCCAGAACATGAAGTAGCTAAAGTTATTATTGGGGACTTGGTAAAAGTTTTATTAGAAGAACTCGATTTAGAATTTTGGAGTTTAGGTTCTACAACTTTTGATAAGGAAAGTATGGATGCCGGGGTAGAACCAGATGATTGTTTCTATATCCAAAATGAAGCTAGAGTTAGGGGCAAAGATAGAATAAATTTAGAAATTGACCCGCCTCCAGATTTGGCTATTAAAATTGATATTACCTCCCGCACTCGTTTCAATAATTATCAAGATTTGAGAGTACCAGAATTGTGGCGATGGAATGGAAGAAAACTGGAAATCAACGTACTGTTCAATGGTAAATATTTAGAATCAAATACCAGTTCTATTTTCCCCAATTTACCAATTCAGCAAGTAATTCCCGAATATTTGATGCTGAGTAAAACCAATGGCAGAAATACAACAATGAAAGGATTTCGTGCGTGGATAAGGCAGAAAATTAGTAGTCCGATTTAGTTCAAATTGTTAGAATTAGCTACTCCAAAAGATTGTGGATAGTAGTATAAATGAAGATAATGTAAGACTCGATGAAATTCCTGCTATCAGACCTATACTCGCCTTGGTTATTTATTTTTCCAGAGAGACAACGCAAGATATAGAGCTTGTTCATATTTTGCTTATTGAATGTATTGTTGAATTGATTTGAATCAGAATAAGACAATATTAGTAACTTTTCTACTTATGGTAGTCTAATTTAATTAATTACTTTTTGTTCAAGATGAAAACTACACCTATAGCTAGTAAAATTCCACCCGCGCCCTGATGTTCGGGAACAGAAGTAGAGGGTGCGGTAAATCCATACTTGGCTAAAATTTCTTGACCTTCTGGTGACAGGATATATTCAGCTAATTTTTCACCATCAGGCTCGGCGTTCTTCAGTGTAGCCAATCCATAATTAGCTTTCGTTGCTAAATAGTCGGGTAATTCTACTATTTGCAGATTTTCACCACCTTCTATGGCTTGGGCAGTCTTCCCACTGGTGTAATAAGATAAAAAGATATCTGCCTGCTTTGTTTCTTCTAAAAAGTAGATTAAATTATTTTTGCCATTAGGAACTATAGGAGCATTAGGATTACCACCTACTAATTGCAAAGCTTTATTCTTTAGAATTTGAGAACTACCAGGTTTAACCTGATTAGTCTTATCAAATATCTGCCATGCATAGTCACCAGATGGATCTGCTATGGGGGTAGAGGTTCCCACCTTGATGTCGGGTTTTAGCAAAAAATCCAACAAATTATCTGATGTGATCCCAAGTTCTGATCTGACAACAGCAGTCATGCGATTGCTAGTGAAGTTCACTACAGGTTCACTTAAACCTTCTTCAAACAATTTCTGAGGATTCTCAATATCTGCACTAGCAAAAACATCTGCGGATTTTCCAGTTTCGGAGAATTCTTGTTCTATAAATTCTCGTGTTAACCCAGACGGGCCAAATCGCGTTTCTACTGGAATCCCATATTTATCGTTAAAAGATTCAGCTACTTCTGTGAGGCTATCGCGCAAACTACCAGCACCGTATAGCTTAACCGCCAATGCCTGAATTGGTATAATTACACCGACAGCACAAGCTATCAGTGAAAAGGCAAAAAAATGCTTTTTCATATTTGTTATATTGCGTTACTATTCTTACCAGTGAATTATCTGTAACCCATACTGAATAATGGGTTTTGGTAAATGTCTAAACTATTACCTCTGCCCATTAAGTTTACAAATGAGTTTTGATATGTGCGTGGTTCGCGGTTAGAGCTATAGTACCAACTAAGTTGGAATAAATCAATCGCCCAACATCTTCAAACGCTGACTTTATTAAATTTTTAAATTTGTCATCGGTTACATAGAGACATCAATCGTCCTGATGTTACTTAATCTGTCTTGAAATAACAGGCTACACCCAAGCGAAACTGGGGTAGAGTTCGGATAAGCTTTTAAGCCAGGGGAGGCACTTGAAGAAACAGGGTTATTATTCAGTAATTCTTTTCTCAAGAACAGCTTCTCTTCTCCCCCGCCCAAGAACAGCCTGCTTTAACCAAGAAATTGCTTAACCAAACCGTATTGAGATCGTGTTCAGCAGTAAGAAGCACCTTTAGCAAACAGACAAAAAATTTGTATAGTAATTATGTATACATGAAGACCAAATAATAAACATCAATAAATTTCAAAATTTACAGCCATAAAGAAATTAGGAGGTATTCTACACAATTACTTTGCGATAATTAGCGGTTAGCATTCAGAACAATAGTTTATTTATACTCTTGTACGGAACTTGCAGCGAAAGTCGGGTAAACCTTAACTAGAATTGATACTTTTCTACTTTGTCGAAAATAAATTTTCATCTAGAGTAGGACAAAGATACCTGCTGTTTACCACATAAAAAAGCTAGATTAAGCCTCTGGCTCATAGCTATGGGAAACCAAGCTTGATTCTTAATAGTCTGGTTTCAAAATGGGTAACAGCAACATCCTCTATCAGCTTGATCACCTATGCTAAAAGTTATGCACTCGGCCGCCAACTCAGCCACTCCGAATTCCCAGTGGGAGGATTTAATCAAGCTTCCAGCCCCAAATACAGTTCAATGGGACAATATCAAAACCCAATTAGACTTAGTGCTGTTGGCACTAGAAACCTTAACTGGGATTGGTTCAGAGGCTATGCTTTCGGCGGCAACTGATCTGAATTTAGAGTCAAGAGTGCCAGACCGCGTAGCTTTATGGCGACTGCGCCAATCAAATCCGCTACGCAAAGGTCAAGGAGGGCGAAAAAAGCTAGATGTGGAAGAAGCGCGATCGCTTGTTCTGATCATCTGCTACTTAGCCAAACAGCACCAGGAATTGATTCGCCGCGCTGTCGGACTGTTGGAACAAATGGCAGGAAATAACCGGGAACCTCACCAGGCTGCTTTACTTGGAGATTATATTGATGCTTTTTGCAATACCTACCAAGAGCGGATGGAAGAGGACGAGAAAATCTCAACGGATTTACTAACTAACCTGGCCCTAAAACTGCTTGTAGATTTACTTTTTTACAGTGCTCCTGGTGGGCATCGTCGTCTCTGGCTAGCACTTTTAGACCGTTCTACAAAATTTTAGATTTTAGATTTGAAATTCCTCAACCAAATTTGCTCATGAAAGTTTGCTAGATAAGGATTCCCTTTTAATGATTGTTAGTACTTGGGCAATGCATTATCAGCACTGCTTCTTCTTTGCACATCAGTTTGCATAACAAAAGAAACCTAACAAAATTCTGAGTGGAGGAATCCGCCTTTTCAACTTTTCTTTGCAAGCAACTGGCTCAACTTTTTGCAAAATCCCAAATAGTCTTCTTCGCAGTTCCTGCCATGCCTCTATCAAATTCTGTCATTCGTTGCTATACACCCCCTACTTGCACGCTAGAAGTATTCGCGCAAAGCTCACCTCTGTCGCGTTGGATGGGCAAAACTGTCCTCAAGCACCTGAGCTTTGAGCTTCGTTTTGATGATCCCAGACTACCAGAAGAACACAGAGTTCCAATTCGGGGCGATCGCGATCAACTTGAAGCTTTATGTGATGCAGTCACAAGCTACGTACAGCAATTCCTCCAACAGTCTCCAGAAAGCTTTTGCCTAAGTTTCTCCGACACCCAGGAGTCAAGCACAGCATTAGGCGAGCCGGAATCAAAGTCCTCTACAAAAACATTAAATTCCTTTAGTACCCAGATTCCTGGGGGAAATATCCGTTTAGAACCAAGCAGCCATCTAACTCACAACTTATTTCTCGGTTCTCTCGCCAACCAATCATCCGGCCCTGTAATTAAACTCAGTCTGCTACAACTATTTGATTTGGCCAGTGCTTTAGATGAGTACTCAACTGATGTCATGGCACTCCCAACTCTCAAAAGCACTACGACTTTGAGGTTCCCTACTTGGGCCCCTGTTGCCGCAGTATTAGTATTAGGTGTAGGTTTATTACCACTTACTTGGCAATATGCTAACAACCTTAGGGAAAAGCAACAGCAGACAGCTAAAACCTCAGATCCAGCAGCAGTAAAGGCTGCTTTAGAAACTTCACCCTCACTAAATTTTCCTACGCCTCAACCTGGACTCAGCAATCCATCAGATAATTTGCTCGGTTCCACCCCTCCACTTTCCACATCAACTTTACCCCAAGCACCTCTAACAGCCCCTAGTTCTAGCTTTTCTACAGCGCCACCTCTAAATGCACTGACAATACCTCAAGGGCAGACTTCGACCCTTTCCAATAATGGGGCGATGCCTCCAGCGAGCTTCTCTACGAAACGCTCCGCGAACGCTAATGCACCATCCAGCAAAATCCCAGGTCAGGAAATTGCTATATTACCAAATCTTGCACAAAACCCTACAGCGTCAACTACCCAACCTGGTACTCTGCCTAAGCTGAGGAATTTGCCACCCAGGTTATCTTCTAATACAAGCAGCCTACCAAGTAATATCTCACCAGTTGTCCCCCCATCTCTTGACACTATACCTAATAGTGGCAATACTCCTACCCAACCCTCCCCACTAACCTCACAACAGCTAGAGGAAAGAATTAATTCTCTACAGCAACCTTCTCCTGGAGAGAAACCTACTTCACAACTTTCCTCCTCTAGAACTGCGGATAATAATCCCTTTATCGATCAATTAGGGAACGAAGGCCAAAGCCCCAAATCTACACAAGTAGCTACTGGAACATTATTTGATACACCTCAAGTAGCAGAAGCTAGAGAATACTTAAAAAAACGTTGGCAACCACCCACAGGACTAGGACAAACATTAGAGTACAGTTTGATAGTCAGTGTTGACGGCACAATTGAACGAATTATTCCTCTCAATAAGTCAGCAAGAGACTTTGTTGATAGCGCTGGGATGCCTGAAGTTGGGAAACCTTTTGTTTCCGCCAACAAACGCGGACAAAATGTCAAAATTCGAGTTGTTCTCACTCCTGATGGCAAGGTAAAGACTTTTCCAGATGAATAAAAGTAAATTAATCAGTTTAACCTGAGATATTGCACTAGTCACAACAACCGTCTAATAATGAATTACTCTTGCTTATAGCTAAAGTTGTCTTTAGACGACTAGAAACGCTTTGAGTCCACTTGAGTGGACTTTGGTTATTAGCCTCAGACTAAAGTCTGAGGCGGGCTATTATTGCAAGCCGGAAGTTAATGGTCAAAAAAATTCTAAAGTTATACAGGATTAATTACACAACGTCATTGCGAATGTAGCGTTTGCGGTAGTGTCTCTAAGAGTTGCGTAATGAACTACGGACGCGATCGCTTTCTCTATGGATGGAAGAAACAAGTAAAACCCTCTTCTCTTCTGCCTTGTTTCTTGAAATATAGCAGTTCTCAATTGCATGGAATACAGACCTAACTCCCAGCCCCTTAAGAGCTAGCATTGGGAAGCAAAATTCAAAGCCTCTCTCCTAAAAGGAGAGAGATTTGGAGAGAGGTCAAAACTGTACTGCACCCAAGCGAGAACCGCTATAGGGTTAAATATTTTTGTCTAGCTACTTATTCCAAGCTCTTAGGCTATTTAAAATGGTCTGTTTATTTTCGCGCCCCTATACTACATGGTTTATCGAGAATGATGTAAAATTTCAATTTAATACCACTTATAAAAGTGGCACAAAGATTGTGCCATTTTTTACTTATTTTAGTTGCTCTTGAGCTTGTTTTTTGGAGTCCAGTTACTAAACTGGTCTTACTATTAATACTAGTAAACTTACTACTCAATAAAATTACTGTTAACACCAATTCTCCAAAATAAAATTATAGATACAAGTTTGAAAACCCAGATTAAATCTGACTTTTCTTAATTACGAATTACGAATTGGTATAAATCACTGATATCAAAAGTAGGAAATATGCAAACAATTGGTACTCAAAAAGACAGTCCAGCTTGGGTGATTCAAACTTGGGCAGCTTTTGTGATTTCTATTTCTATGACCACCTTTGGTATTGTAAACTTACCTGTAAATGGCTGGGTGAAAGGCTTTATGGGTATGGGTATGGCTTTCTCTGTTGGCTCAACTTTTACTTTGGCGAAAACTACTAGAGACTTGCATGAAAATAGAAGATTAACCGCTAGATTAGACGAGGCAAAAGTAGAAAAATTGCTTTCACAACATGATCCTCTAAATTTTAAATGAAGGCAACTATAACAATTTTGGATTTTGCATTACCAATTTTGAATTAATGGTATTTAAATAGAAATCCCTTTCAGCAATATCAAATAATACTAACTCTTACCATTTGATGTGATTTACACCTCAAAAATTAACTAGTATGAGTAAAAGCAAAAGGACTGGTATACAGTCCTTTATTATTTTGACTTAAGGTTTTTATGTTAATAACGGGATTTTTTAGTTTTTAACTTTTGCTTTTTACGCCGACGTTCGCTAGCAGCAACTGCTTGTTCTACCGGATAACCAACTACAGGAATTACCTGATATTTGCGTTCTTGTTCTAATTTTTTCAGTTCAGTGTAATCAACCCAATGAATGCAATCAACTGGACAAGTGTCAATTGCTTCTTGGATAATTTCTTCAGCGTCCCCATCTTGCCGAACTACGCGCGATCGCCCATAATCTGGTTCAATGTAAAAGGTGTTACGTGCAACATGAGCGCAATGCTTGCAACCAATACAGGTGATTTCATCAACATAAACACCATTTTGGCGCAGTAAACCGCCCAATTCCGGTTCTAAACCAGAACGTTCAGGGGCATCCCGTAAAAAACCCCCTAATTCTGGTTCCAAACCCGAACGATTTTCTTCTTGTTCTTCCGACGACGGCAGAAAATCAGCCATTACGCACTCCAGCGCTGTACTACCAGGCGAATTGAACCATCTTCATTTTTTTGTTGTTCAGAGACTTGAAAACCAACACGAGCGGTTTCTTTCACAACTGTTTGATAAGCATAACGCTGTGTTACCTGGCGTAAAAATCCGTCTACAGACAGGTTTTGCTGCCAATATTGCAAGTCAGCTACTAGTTCATATTCTTTGCCATTCCATTTAAAGCCGATGTCATAGCCATTTTCCTGCTCAATACTAACTTCCGCAGGATGGGTTTGACCGCGATAGCCACGAACTTCGCGTGGGCCGGGCTTCCAGTCTACGCCCAATTCAGTCAAAGCATCTTTCAAAGAATCAAGATTACGGATTTGAGTCTTAATTTGGCTAAAGTGTGACATGGTGGTTGTGAATTAATTACACTAAACTACTGTGAAAACTTACCAATCGCTGTAAGTGGTGTGTGTATTCGCCAGATTAGATTGCTGCACCTTCGCGGCGAAATATTCTGAGGTTGGCTCATGATTAAGTACTTGCCCCAGCTGTGCCTCTATTGCCGCTGTAACCTCAGCGCAAGAAGCACCCACAATGCCAGTGACTTTTTCTTGTACCCGACCGTCTGGATAGATTATGAACTCTAATGTCTCCATGCTCTTGGCCAACCACGATAAGTACGCTTAAATTCTACTGTCTTAGCAGAAGGCTACAAATATAGCCGTAGGAACATTTTTACTTAGATACAAACTTACCATTTGTTAAATAATGTTCCATCTCTCAACATATATATTTCAGAATCTTTACAAAAATTATTAATTTTGTAAGTAGTGACATCAGTATTTAGTTAGTCTCTCTTAACCTCATCGATTAGTCAAGGTAACAACTGAGTTTGGTAAGTAAGCTCCAAAAGTCCTAAATATAAGCATTAGAGGTAATATAGGCAGCAAGGTAATTTACAAAAATATAAATTTTATTGAAAAGCTTTATCATTACCAATAGATTTACCTTAATCTCTTAAGGTTTTCTAGGTAGATTGCATGTAGCGCGGTGTCATCCTACAGTAATATTGTGGGGAAGACCAAGAAGTAAATTGACCTGGGATAGGGTGTAAACGGATTTTTAGACTTGCGATCGCCAGAAGATAAAACCTTTAACCTTTAAATATCAGCAAATTTTGGGTTTTCTTGGCTCAAGGCAACATCAAAGCAGGCGATCGCTTGATAGTAGATGTGTAATATGCGTAGGCGTAGCCAATTTAGGAAAGTCCTATTTCTATTACCTCGCCCGGAACGATGGAATTTAGAACTTTTCGTGCTTCTGGTATAAGCGGCATTAAATCAGGAAGACGATTTTTGGATGCAATTAGCACAATAACCGCAACTCCTGCTTGTTCTAAGTTTTGCTGGTATCGCAAATTTTGATCTATAGTCAGTAGAATGGTGAAACTTTGTTGTTTCATGAGTTGCAAAAGTTCACCATTCTTTTTTCCTGACCATCCCATCTCCACAACTGTGCGTACTTCATAATCTTTGAGTTCACGTTTGAGAGGGCGTGGAACACATTCGTCAAGCAGGATTCGCATAAGCAGTCAGCATTTCTTTTGCTAATTCCAGTGCTGCGATCGCTTGCTCACGGCTAACACTGGGAAAATGATCTAAAAAATCATTTAGCGAATCACCTGCTTCTAGATAATCAAGCAAGGTCTTAATTGGTACGCGAGTTCCAACAAAGACAGTAGTTCCTCCTAATATATCGGGGTCACTGTGAACAATACGCGATGTTGGTACCATAACAACTCTAGACACTTATTTGTCAATATTTCACTATGATCCTAACTCGGAATTACTACTACTTTGAGGTAAATCTCAGTTACACAGGGATTTTAGGGCATCTTGATTGAAGGTAAAAATCAAAAGCTAATTTCTGCCGTGAAACCTCTGTTAGACGCTCTAATTAACTAAGTAGAATTTTGGGTAGCTGAACCTTGATACAAGAAGGTTTTCCAGATCGTTGATGAAAATTAATTTTTAATACTGTACAAGTACCTTACATAAAAAAAACATCAGTCAGCCAAAGAACCCAGGATAATGAATCATAATTAACCTCTATAGCTTTGAGCTATCAGCCATCAGCCGCCAGTTACAAGCCGGAAGCGCAGATGCTGAATGCTAAAGGCTTTTGATTCAACTTAACCAATTGACTATGAATTCCGAAAAAGTCAAAAATTCTCTAAATATTTCGCCAGCGATACGCATAGGAGTACTAGGTTTCGGCGGACTCGGACAAGCCGCCGCCAAGCTACTTGCTGCTAAACAGGAAATGATTTTAGTCGCCGCCGCAGATCAAAAAGGTTATGCTTACGCTGCTGAAGGTTTAAATACTCAACAATGCATTACAACCTACCAGTCCCAAGGTTCGGTAGGTCATTTAGAGCCAGTTGGTACGTTAACAAATCAAAGTATCCAGGATGTAATTGAAATAGCTCAACCTGTGGATGGGTATTTTCTGGCTTTACCCAACTTGCCAAATGATTTTATTCCCTCTGTTGCCAAAGAGTTTATTAAATCTGGTTGGCGTGGGGTGCTAGTGGATGCGATTAAGCGCACCACTGCTGTAGAACAACTACTAGCGATGAAAGAAGAACTGCAAGCAGCCGGGATTACCTACATGACAGGTTGTGGTGCTACACCTGGATTGTTAACCGCCGCCGCCGCATTAGCCGCCCAAAGCTACGCCGAAATTCATCAAGTCGAAATCACCTTCGGGGTGGGAATTGCCAACTGGGAAGCTTACCGTGCCACCGTGCGGGAAGATATTGGCCACATGCCTGGTTACACAGTGGAAACTGCCAGGGCAATGACTGACGCAGAAGTAGAAGCACTACTAGATAAAACTAATGGTGTGCTTACCTTGACGAATATGGAACACGCTGATGATGTGATGTTAGAAGTAGCGGGAATAGTGGGGCGCGATCGCGTTACTGTTGGTGGTGTAGTCGATACTCGCAATTCTAAAAAGCCTCTCAGCACCAACGTTAAGGTAACAGGACGCACCTTTGAAGGGAAAATTTCCACCCATACCTTTACTTTAGGAGATGAAACCAGCATGGCAGCCAATGTCTGCGGCCCTGCTTTTGGCTATCTCAAAGCTGGTAGACAATTGCACCAACGCGGCATTTATGGAATATTCACTGCTGCCGAAATTATGCCGCAGTTTGTTAGGTAATCATTAGGAGACGCGATTAATCGCATCTGTACATATAAAATCGCAAATTTGGAGCATATTTAGAGGCTCCGAATTTGCGATTTTAAACTCAAAACTCCTCACTATTAATTCCTAATTTTTTCTAAGCTGATGGAAGTTCTGGAAAGAAAATCTCTGTGGAATTCTCTTCAAGCAGCGAATCCGAAGCTTGTATAATAAATGGAAGTTCCGCTCCTATAAGTCCTCGTTGGATGCGTTCTAAAGTCTCACTAAAAATGACAAATAGAGGATATATAGTATTAGCTCCTTCACTCAAAATATGACTGTGACGGAGAGGCATCAACCACTCATAATCATTGTCTAGCCAAACTTGAGTTTGTCGCCAACGCCCTAACAAATCAGAAAAGTCTTCATCAGCACGATGAATAAAAATTAAAATTTCTGCTCCAGTTTTGATTTTCCACTCAGGATCGCACATCAAAATTGCCACATCACAAGGTAAGCAAATCGTTTGTGAGGCTGTTGTAGCAGTATTGCGAAGCCGGACAATTGGTAAGGGGATAGTAATGACACTTTCATCTGGACGGCGTAGACTGGGAATCATCTCCAAGTATGGCCGATATTGTTTTAGTAAGGCGATCGCAGCTAGATGATTGCTGTACTCTGCCAAACTCGCTTCATAGTGAGATTTTTGCACAGTCATAGTTTATTAAATAATCAGGAGTAGAGATACGATTAATCGCATCTGCACAGGAGTTAAGAATAAAAGTAATCAGTTAGTAGTTAAAAGTTAGAAATAAAAGTTTTAATTTCTAACTCCTAACTCTTAACTTTTAATCTTCTATCCCATCTTTTCAAATACCTTAAACATAGGTAAATACATTGCTAGCAAAATGGTTCCAACCATACCCCCTACAAATACAATCATAACTGGTTCCAAAATACTAGTCATTGCTTTTACTGCTTGCTCGACTTCATCTTCATAGAAATCGGCAACTTTCATCAACATTCCATCTAATTCTCCAGTTTCTTCTCCGATGCTAATCATCTGAATTGCCATAGCTGGAAAAACGCTATCTTTTTGTAAAGCAATACTAATCATACCTCCTTGTTGAATCTCTATACGGGCTGCGTCTATGGCATTAGCAATAACTACGTTTCCTGATGTATCTCGGACAATTTCCAAGCAAGTTAAAATTGGTACACCTGAACGAGTCAAAGAACCAAAAGTTCGGCTAAAACGGGCAACCGCAGATTTTTGAATTAAGTCACCAAACAATGGCATTTTGAGGGAAAAACGATCAATTGTTAAGCGACCGGCAGGGGTTTTACCATATTGTGTAAATCCTATTTTCGCTCCTATAAGAGCAGCTATAAGTACGAAAACCTTCGGACTTCTCAAAAATAGACTAGCATCCATTAAAAATTGCGTTAGAGGTGGTAATTCAGTTCCGATTTCTGTAAAAATCTTGGCAAAAACTGGAATTAGAAAAATGGTCATACCCAGAAAGATCGCAAGTGCAATAAAACCCACAACACTTGGATAAGACAATGCTGATTTAATTTGGTTTTGTAAGCGAGCAACATCTTCTAATAATTTGGCTAAACGATTTAATACTTCGTCTAAAACACCACCAATTTCACCAGCTTGAATCATACTTACATATAATCCATCAAAGCAATCAGGATGCTTCCGCATTGACTCTGAAAGATTCATTCCGCTTTGCACATCGTTGCTAATCTCAATTAGGGCTTGTTTGAGTTTAGTATTACTACACTGCTCGGAAAGTACCCCTAGACTTCTAACGATCGCAACTCCCGCATTCATCAAAACGGCAAATTGACGTGAAAAAACGGCTTTATCTTTCACAGAAACCTTAACAAAGGAATTCTGGATTTTTTTTAAATCAAAATTTGGCTGAAATCCTTGAAATTGTTTGAGTTCTTGGACTACAAAACCTTGATCTCTGAGATTAGTACGAGCTTGCACCAAGGATTCGGCAGTAATTTTTTCTGTTCGGGATTTTCCTTGAGAATCCCGAACACGGGCAACGTAGGTTGGCATAAATCAATTCAAAATAGTCGTTATTTATTGGGGATTGGGCATGGGATATAATGCAATGGGCACAAGGGAAAGACTTACTGCAACTCCTCATCTCCTGAGTTCCTTTAATGTGCTTTGGCAGCCACACCGGGTTTCCCACCTGCTGCCTGCGGTGGTACAGAAGTACCAATGAGACGTTGGATTTCATCTGGCTTAGAAGTTTTAGACATTGCCGCTTCAAAAGAAATCGTTCCGGCTTTGTAAAAATCGGCTAAAACCTTCTCCAGAGTTTGCATTCCCAATTTGCCGCCTGTTTGAATAGCTGAGTAAATTTGGGATGTTTTACCTTCTCGAATCAAGTTGGAAATAGCAGGAGTAACAATTAGAATTTCTTGAGCCATCACCCGACCATATTCACCAGGTTTAGGGTTTTTCTTGGATACCAAGGTTTGGCTAAATACCCCCACTAACGAGTTAGACAATTGCACCCGCACTTGGGTTTGTCTTTCATGGGGGAAAACGTCGATAATCCGGTCAACAGTTTGGGCGGCAGAACTGGTGTGTAGCGTACCAAATACTAAGTGTCCTGTTTCTGCTGCGGAAATCGCCAAAGAAATTGTTTCCAAATCCCGCATTTCCCCCACCAGAATAATATCTGGGTCTTCCCGCAGGGCTGCTTTCAAAGCATTAGCAAAGCTCTTAGTATCTTCTCCTAGTTGCCGTTGGTGAACCAAGCTTTTAATTGGTTCATAGACAAATTCAATTGGATCTTCCACCGTTAAAATATGCTCTGCCTTAGTGCGGTTGATCAAGTCAATCATTGCCGCTAGGGTAGTTGTCTTGCCGGAACCTGTAGGGCCTGTCACTAGAATAAGTCCTCTGGGCTTATC
Organism: Nostoc sp. CmiVER01; assembly: GCF_034531135.2. Lineage (NCBI taxonomy): Bacteria > Bacillati > Cyanobacteriota > Cyanophyceae > Nostocales > Nostocaceae > Nostoc > Nostoc sp. CmiVER01. The sequence goes on along the minus strand of NZ_JAVRBU020000003.1, from coordinate 38,828 downwards.
GCACATTTCCCGCACTATATCTGGCAGACCTAATTTTTCAAAGTTAGGAATCTTAGAACTTAATGCCCGTAAGCAAGCGGCATAAGCACCACGTTCTTTATAAACATTCACCCGAAACCGAGCCAAACCCTTAACACCATAAGAACAATCCAATTCCCAGGTTTGCTCTAAGGTTTTACGCTGGGTGTTGTTGAGCATACTAAAAATCAGCCTTTGACATTGATCGGCTGTCAATACATGCTCACCTATGGGGGTGAGTTTGCCACTGATACGAAAGTAAGGAGGCAAACCTGCGGATAAATGCATATCCGAGCCACCCATTTCAATCAACTGCTCCATCAGGTCTTCAATCATCATTTCCATAGTTTTGCTTCCTTTTAATGTTTTATTTGTCCTTTGTCAGTTGTCATTTGTTTAAAGTTACTAACCATCGACTAATGACCAATGACTATTAGCCTTAAAACCGAGATGTCATACAGTAGGGACAACTGAGCCATTCTGGTTTCAATGTGGCCTCGCAAGTCCGGCAGGTAAGACCAGTCTTGCGTTTGGCTTTTAACTCGGCTTCCAAACCAGTATCAGTAAACGTCACCCGTTCTACTTCTTCTAGAGTGGTGGAACCTTCGCGCACTAAGTCCAAACTGTAAGCCAGTAAGGTTTTCATGCCCTCTTCTATTGCCACTTCCTTGATGCGTTCGGTAGGTGCATCTTCGTTTATGAGAGTTTGCAGGTTTTCAGTGACTCGCATGACTTCATAAACACCACAACGCCCTTTGTAGCCGACCCCATTACATTTTGAGCAAAGCTGATTTTTGCCTTTAGCTTCTGCGATCGCATCTAATGTCAAGGTGTTAGCCTTATAGAAAGTAACTCCAACATCTGAGGAAGCTGATAGACCATAACGACCCAATTCTTCGGTTGTGGGAGTGTAGGCAATCCGACATTCAGAACATACACGCCGCACCAAACGTTGAGCTAAAACGCCAATTAGGGAACTAGAAACCATGAAAGGCTCAATCCCCATTTCTCCCAAACGAGCGATCGCACCTGGGGCATCATTGGTATGTAAGGTAGTTAATACCAAGTGACCGGTCAAGGCAGCTTCAATTGCTGTTTTTGCCGTTTCCTTATCCCGCGTTTCACCCACCAGCAGCACATCTGGATCTTGCCGCAAGAAAGCCCGTAGAGCGGTAGCAAAATCTAGCCCTTTTTCTCGAATTACCTGTACTTGAGTAATCCCTGGAAGACTGTATTCAATGGGGTCTTCTACAGTACTGATATTAATTCCGGGATCATTCTTTTCTGATAATGCAGAATACAGCGAAGTTGTTTTCCCAGAACCAGTTGGCCCAGTTACCAAAATTAGACCAAAGGGACGGCTGACCATATCCTTGACAATATTCAAAGTCTCTGGATCGGTAATTAACTTATCTAATCCCAATTGGGTAGAAGAGTTATCCAAAATCCGCAGCACCACCTTTTCCCCGTAGCGACTGGGCAAGGTATTCACACGGAAGTCCACCTTACGTCCCTCAAACAACCGCCGGATGCGTCCATCTTGGGGTAGACGGCGTTCAGCAATATCTAAATTGGAGATGATTTTAAATCGGGCTGTCACCGCCGGGATGATTTTTTTCGGCATTAGGGGGAAAGCTTCACGCAGTACGCCATCTTTGCGAAAGCGAATGCGTAAACTTTCTTCTTGCGGTTCGATATGAATGTCAGAAACGCCCTCATGCAAAGCTTTAGCCAGGATTCTGTTGACTAGGTTGATAACTGGGGCATCCTCTGCACCCTTCATCGCTGCTCCTAAATCAGCCTCCATTTCTTCAGGAGCATCCTCAATATCGAGATTTCCGAGATTTTCTAAATCCTGACTAATATCTGTAGCATTTTCTCGTTCTAGGTGCTTTTGCTTAACAGCCATTTCATCCAAATATTGGTTGATTAGCTGTTGGTAATCTTCTTGGGTAATCACCATGCGCTGCAACGCCAAGCCTTGGGGGCGCAAGATGCGATTTAGATCATCAGAAGCTTCTAGATTATCTGGAGCCACCATCGCCACTAAAACTGAGGGCGGGGTTTGGTCTTCGTGTTTCGATAGTGGTACTAAACGGTGGCGACGGCAAATATCTACTGGGATGAGGGTTTCGATCAGGTTCGCCATCTCCGTGTTGCCAAATGAATTGACTTCCGGATCGAGGAATTCAACACCGTATAATATTTTAAGTTCAAATAGCTGCTGTTTTTTGTATTGCCTGAGCAACTCAGGTGATAGTTGTTGCCCAGTGATTGACTCTAATACTTCCGTTAAGGGTCTGCCAGATTTGCGGCTTTCAATTAGTGCCTGCCTCATCTGTTCGGTATTGACATAGCCAGATTGCACTAGCTTGTTGCCAAAGGGCGAAAACTCTGTTCTGGTAGTTAGAGCGGTACTGCGCCGTTGTGGTGACGAGTTCATAAATGAGCAATTGATTTGGGGAAACCTCTGCTTAAAGTATTCCCAGGCTGGGAGACAGAATTCTCATTTCTAAAAAAAGTCCTGAGTCACCGAACTTCTAAGCAAGGAAGGCTGTCGCTCTTTCTCTGGCTCATGCCTCTGGATTTAGTAAAATTTTTCTACTTCCTGATTTGCCATTTCTGATACCTGGCACTCACAAGAAATTTGACCAGTCGCTAAATAAATTAGGACTAACGCAAAACTACACGCGGTAGGGACAATTCATGAATTGCCTCTACTAAAACATGAGGGTTTTGGTTATTGTTTACGTAAGTTCTGTAAATAACCTGAAACCCTTTTCGTAAGGATTATTCAGTATAGAAGAATTCCTTTCCAGTAGGTTTATTTAACCTGATAAAGTTCCAGAAATGAATCAAATTTCTGGGTGTCAAAACTTGCAATCGCTTACCCGCCTATCGTAAGCGATCGCATTCTTGGAATTTTTTTGCGTTCACTCAGTAGCTTGCTCAATTACAGGCTCGCTTAACAATTCTTTAAAACCTAGCCTCATTTGATTCTTAGAGGTACACTATTCGTTCGGGTTCCCGTCTTAGTGGGGTCTGGGCTAACGTGTTCACCATTTGTCACAATAAAAGGGCGGTTAGATCATTTTCAGAAACTTGTCGGCAAAAAAATCAGCCTCAGTAGCAAGTCGTGGATGACGACAGTTGCAAGCTGTGGAGATACACTGCCATCAACAGCATCTGGAATGAGTAGACAATAATGGATGAAAATAAACAGATAAACAATACAAGCCAGCAATTGGGTGAACCAACAGAGGTAAAGCAAGCAATGAAGAGTGACTCCCCAGCCCAAATTAATTTCAATGAATCTGGTAGCGAGGTGACAGAGCAAGTGACAGGCCAAACTAATGTATCTGGAGATACGGCTAATCTCAATCCAGAAAATAGCGTCGCTGCAAGTGAGAAAACTGGAGTGGAAACAGCAGCTTTGGCAGAACTGACAGGGCAAATCGACTCTCTCAAAACGCAGCTAGAAGAGCGTAGTACTCAATATATGCGGATTGCCGCCGATTTTGAGAATTACCGGAAACGTACCAGCAAAGAAAAAGAAGAGCTAGAGACACAGATCAAGCGGAACACCATTCTGGAATTGCTGCCAGTGGTTGATAACTTTGAGCGGGCCCGATCGCACCTCAAACCGCAATCTGAAGGCGAAATGACCATGCACAAAAGTTACCAAGGCGTTTACAAACAATTGGTAGATAGCCTGAAGCGCTTGGGTGTATCACCAATGCGTCCTGAAGGCCAAGAATTTGATCCGAACTTACACGAAGCAGTAATGCGCGAACCTACGGATGAACATCCTGAAGGAACAGTGTTAGAAGAGTTAGTGCGCGGATATTACTTGGGCGATCGCGTGCTACGCCATGCAATGGTCAAAGTAGCTGCTCCCAAAGAAGATACCCCTGCTGCACCAGAAGATCAGTCGAGTCAAGCCTTCAGTTAAGCTGTAATCGCTCGCCTCGCTGACCTAAAGTGCCTGGGTTCTAGCAAGGACGAGCATCGTGTACCTAAAACTTAGACAAGGCTTTGGATAACTCTCTGTGTTTCAATTTCTCTCTTGCGACCAGTAATAGAGATTCCACAGACGTTATCCGCTAGCCTTGATTCGGAGCAAAAAAGTTTAGTCCGCGATAAATTACAGCAGTAAACTCGGTAAAAATACTGATAATTATGGGAAAAGTTATTGGGATCGACTTAGGCACTACTAACAGTTGCGTCGCAGTTTTAGAAGGCGGTCAACCACTGGTGATCTCCAATTCTGAAGGTGGACGAACTACTCCAAGTATTGTGGGATTTGGGAAGAGTGGCGATCGCTTGGTTGGTCAATTGGCAAAGCGCCAAGCCGTAACCAATGCCGAAAACACAATTTACAGTATAAAACGATTTATCGGGCGGCGTTGGGACGACACTGAAACAGAACGCGATCGCGTCCCTTACAACTGTGTCAAAGGTCGAGACGATACCGTTGATGTCCATATTCGCTCAAAAAACTACACACCACAAGAATTGTCCGCCATGATCCTGCAAAAGCTTAAGCAGGATGCAGAAAGCTTCTTGGGTGAGGAAGTTACTCAGGCAGTGATTACCGTACCAGCATATTTTACAGATGCCCAAAGACAAGCAACTAAAGATGCTGGCACTATTGCAGGATTAGAAGTCCTGCGAATTATTAATGAACCAACAGCTGCGGCTTTAGCTTTCGGATTGGACAAGCAAGACCAAGAGCAGCTAATTTTAGTATTTGACTTAGGCGGCGGAACCTTCGACGTATCGATCCTGCAACTTGGGGATGGCGTTTTTGAAGTTAAGGCGACTAGCGGTAATAATCAACTGGGTGGAGACGACTTTGATAATGCGATCGTCCTTTGGATGATGGAACGCTTCCAGCAACAAGAGAAAATCGACCTTTCCCAAGATAAAATGGCACTGCAACGCCTGCGGGAAGCAGCAGAAAAGGCAAAAATTGAACTCTCTAGCATGGTGAATACTTCCATCAACTTGCCGTTTATCACAGCTGATGACACCGGGCCAAAGCATCTGGAGATGGAACTTAGCCGCTCTAAATTTGAAGAACTGGCACTTAATTTAATTGAAGCCACCATTGAACCAATGATCCAAGCGCTCAAAGATGCGGATCTCAAACCACAAAATATAGATCGGATTATTTTGGTAGGTGGTTCTACCCGTATTCCCGCAGTCCAAAACGCGCTAATTAAGTTTTTCAATGGCAAAGCTCCCGATCGCTCCATCAACCCTGACGAAGCTGTAGCATTGGGAGCAGCTATCCAAGCAGGGGTGTTGGGTGGCGAAGTCGATAATCTTTTACTATTGGATGTCACTCCTCTGTCCTTGGGAATTGAAACCTTGGGTGAAGTGTTTACCAAAATTATTGAACGCAATACCACAATTCCCACCAGTAAGTCACAAATTTTTTCCACAGCAGTTGATGGGCAAACCTCGGTAGAAATTCACATCCTCCAAGGTGAACGGGCAATGTCACGAGATAACAAGAGTCTCGGCAAGTTTCTCCTAGCAGGAATTCCCCCATCGCCCCGTGGTGTGCCGCAAATTGAAGTATCCTTTGAAATCGATGTCAACGGCATCTTGAAGGTTTCTGCTCAAGACAAAGGTACAGGTAGAGAACAAAGTATCAGGATTACCAATACAGGTGGTTTAAGTACCAACGAAGTCGAACGGATGCGCCAAGAGGCCGAACTGTTTTCCGACGAAGATAGAAGACGTAAAGAATTGGTTGAACTCAAAAACCAAGCAGATAATCTTTTGTTCAGTTACGAATCCACCATCAAGGATAATAGCAGCTTTATCGGTGAGCAAATGAAAACCTTGGCCAGTGAAAAAGTTGCACAACTCCAAGCTGCCATGATTGATTCCACCATCTCCACTGTGGAATTTAAGCAACGCTTAGACGAATTCCAACAAACTCTATTTGCAATTGGTGCTGATGTTTACAATCGAGCTAACAGCCAAAGTGATGAGATTGAAGAGGCTTCAGCTAATCTTTCTACCTCAGAAGTAGACTCACCAATGAATGGCACATTAATACCACAATTCAACTTTGATTTTGACGAAGAAAGTACTGCTCACGTTGATTATGAGGCGATAGATTAGGATTGGGGAATGGGGAATGGGGAATGGGGAAGAAGCAAGGGAGCAGGGGGAAATGAGGGAGATGAGGGAGCAGAAGACAAGTTACAGTAAGTCTTTTCCCAATTTCCAATGCCCAATGCCCAATCCCCAGTATCCTAAGTTGCAGATTTTTATTAAGGCACTTTAATATATCTATATATTTAGATTATAAATTTAGCGAAGTTTCACAAGACCCCAGCAGTTTGTTAGATTGTAGAAGCAAATTACTGTGGGCTAGGTAGTGTGCAAGTTCAGATGCACTTCCATTGCATCTGGGTGGTTTTCCACACCTAATGGTGCGGCTAGCCCCTCTGGTTGATGGGCGAGGTTTTCCTCTCCTACGTAGCACAATTGTAAAAGAGACAGCCGACTCGGCAGCGAGAAGTCTGAGCATAGGCTTCCCCTGCTGCTAACTTCTATCGCTTTTGTCGTCTCCCACGAGGAAAGCACCTGTTGCTCAAGATTTGTCGGTGATTTTTGTAAAAGGTAAAGGGTAAAATCAGTTATTAACAAAAATTAATTTTATCTTCTGCCTAACCTCCGGCAAGCCGCTTTCTTAAAGATACTGTGTTGCCTCATCTATAGGCAAAACACTTTTCGGTAGGGTAGCAAGTGACCGTGACGTTCTACTGCCTTCTGCTTTCTTCCTTCTAACTTTTACCTTTGCTATATGGCCCGCGACTATTATGAAATCCTGGGTGTCTCTCGTGACACCGACAAAGAAGAAATTAAACAAGCCTATCGCCGTTTAGCCCGGAAGTATCACCCAGATGTGAACAAAGAACCGGGGGCGGAGGATCGCTTTAAAGAAATTAACCGCGCTTATGAGGTACTCTCAGAGCCAGAAACTCGCGCTCGTTATGATCGCTTTGGCCCCGAGGGTGTATCAGGTGCTGGCTCAGGTTTCCAAGATGTCGGCGATATGGGTGGTTTTGCCGATATCTTTGAAAGCATTTTTAGTGGCTTTGCTGGCGGTATGGGTAATCCCACGCAACAAAGACGGCGCAGTGGGCCTGCTAGGGGTGATGACCTGCGGCTAGACCTGAAGTTAGACTTTCGGGAAGCGGTATTTGGCGGGGAAAAAGAAATTCGCATTTCCCATTTAGAAAATTGTGAAGTTTGTAGCGGTTCTGGTGCTAAACCTGGAACCCGCCCCCGGACTTGTTCTACTTGTACCGGATCGGGTCAAGTCCGCCGTGTCACTAGAACACCTTTTGGCAGTTTTACCCAAGTTTCGACTTGTCCCACCTGTAATGGGACAGGGATGGTAATTGAAGATAAATGTGATGCCTGTGATGGTAAGGGCGCAAATCAAGTCACAAAGAAACTCAAAATTACCATTCCGGCTGGTGTGGATAATGGCACACGCTTGCGAATCTCTAGTGAAGGAGATGCCGGCCAACGCAGTGGCCCTCCTGGAGACTTGTACGTTTACTTGTTCGTAAATGAGGACGAGGAATTCCAACGGGATGGCATTAATATTCTCTCGGAAATCAAACTTAGCTACCTGCAAGCGATTTTAGGTTGTCGGTTAGAGGTAGATACGGTAGATGGGCCTGTGGAACTGATCATTCCGGCTGGAACGCAGCCCAATACAGTGATGAAGTTGGAAAATCGCGGCGTACCCCGTTTGGGTAATCCCGTTAGTCGAGGGGATCACATGCTGACAGTATTAATTGATATTCCCACCAAGGTTACTCCTGAGGAGAGGGAATTATTGGAGAAGCTGGCTAAAATTAAGGGAGATCGCACTGGTAAAGGCGGTCTAGAAGGATTCTTGGGAAATTTATTTAAGTAATGAAGCCCTCTTCTCTTTTAACTCCTGATGCTCAACTTGATTTACGCGGCACTCCTTGCCCAATTAATTTTGTGCGGACAAAACTACGTCTAGAGAAAATGCCATTGGGAGGTTTACTAGAAGTCTGGCTAGACCCTGGTGAGCCGATTGAGCAGGTTCCCGATAGTCTGACAATGGCAGGTTATCAGGTGGAACAAATTACAAACTGCACTAGTTATTTTTCTCTGTTAGTACGCCGTCCAGTTACTAGCCAATGACAGGGGAAAATTTTTCTGCAACTGGACAGTTATTGGGTACGGTGGTGGCTGTACAGGCTAATTTTTACCGAGTACAGCTGGATCAAGAGAATGGGGAGATCAGGGAGATGAGGGAGCAAGATCCTCCTCTTCCCAATCCCCCTCATTTTCTCCTCCTCTGTACTCGCCGAACACGACTGAAAAAAATCGGTCAACAGGTGATGGTAGGCGATCGCGTGGTGGTAGAAGAGCCAGATTGGGCTGGAGAGCGGGGTGCGATCGCTGATGTTTTACCCCGCCAAAGTGAATTGGATCGTCCAGCGATCGCTAATGTCAATCAAATCCTATTGGTATTTGCTGTTGCTGATCCACCTTTGGAACCTTATCAACTGAGTCGGTTTCTGATTAAGGCTGAGTCTACTGGTTTGGATGTACTTTTATGTTTGAATAAAAGTGATTTAATTTCACCACAAGAACAGCAGCAAGTTAGCGATCGCTTCCTTGGTTGGGGCTATGAACCAATATTTATCAGCGTCAAAGATGGTATAAATACTGACCAAGCAGCTAAATATTTGAGTAATAAAATTACTGTAATTGCTGGGCCTTCCGGTGTTGGCAAATCCAGCCTGATTAATACGCTGATTGATGCCAAGTTGCGAGTAGGGGAAGTTTCTGGCAAACTAGCTCGTGGTCGTCATACGACTCGCCATATAGAGTTATTTGAGTTGCCTAGCGGTGGAATGCTTGCAGACACTCCTGGTTTTAATCAGCCGGACATGGATTGTATCCCAGAAGAATTAATTCATTATTTTCCAGAAGCAAGAAAGCGGTTAGCAGTTGCTAGCTGTCGGTTTAGCGATTGTCTGCATCGAGACGAGCCTGAGTGTGCGGTGCGGGGAGACTGGGAGCGATATGAACATTATTTAGAATTTTTGGATGATGCGATCGCTCGTCAAACTCAGCTGCACCAACAAGCTGATCCTGAATCTACGATGAAGTTAAAAAGCAAAGGCAAAGGGCAGAGTCAATACGAACCCAAGCTAGAAAGTAAAAAATATCGCCGAATTTCCCGCAAGACTCAGTTACAGGACTTGCAGCAGTTATACCGGGATGAAGAATAAGGAATGCGATGTCTACGACGGGCTATGACGCTCGATAGCACAGCCTAAAGCTTCTCTTCAAGAGGCTTGTCTGCGACATGCTGCGCGAACGCCAACGGCATAGCTTCGCTTAGAGGTGCAAGAATATTGGATTGCAAATTGGCAATTACAGCAGTTAGAAGTTTATCGCCGAGAAGCAGCCCAATTAAAACTGATTGCAACCTTGCTGGCTAATGACGAAATTAGATCGCCTCTGTTACCAAGTTTCGGCGTTCGAGTTGAGCGTTTTTTTGGATAATTCTGCCGATCGCCAATCAAAAAATAGTAGGGGTAATCATACACATCACGAAATAAACTTGATCAACATAGAGATAAAAGGGCCAAATCTACAAGTTGAAAAATTTATTTAGGAAACTGACACAAAAGAGTTCGGGTGCATTAGTTTTTAAAGTGAGTAGAATTCCTTGTACTGGAGAAATAATTCAACTCAGTACTCCAGATTGGGGAACAGATTATCTAGAGCATAAGTATAAAAATATAGCAGGTATTTATACTGTTGTATAACCTCGTTGGCAAAAAAGAACAAAATGGATTCGTTACAAATTGATGAAAGAAGGACTTGTAAAAAGTGATTCCCGACGCGGATGGGAAATTAGTGAAGCTGGATACCAATATATTGCTGAACATGAAAATAGTAATTAGCAGATATATTCCAATTTCGCTACTTTTACACCATGCACCTAAAAAGTTGGAAAATATACTTGTCACCACTTTAGGTCATGTACATCTAGTAGGTACTAGAGATTAGGATTAATAATTTGGTTACAGATGAATAGTTAACACGAAGCAGCAGCCTAAGCGTTCCTTTTATGTGAAAAGTTGATACTCGTATCTTCACTATCCCCATAAAGTCTTAAAATATTGTTAATTTCAGCCAAACCTCTCGACCTTCAACTTACAAGTATCACCCCAAAATCACTATGGCTATCGGCTACGTCGCGCTTGTACTTCACGCACATCTGCCCTTCGTTCGTCACCCTGAAAGTGACTACGTGCTGGAGGAAGAATGGCTCTATGAAGCCATCACAGAAACCTACATTCCATTATTGAAAGTATTTGAAGGCTTAAAGCGAGACGGTATCGACTTTAAAATCACGATGAGTATGACACCACCTCTAGTGTCGATGCTTCGTGACCCTCTGCTGCAAGAACGCTATGACGCACACTTGACCCAACTAGAAGAACTTATAGAACTAGAAGCAGAACATAATGTCAATAACGGACATCTTCGTTATTTAGCTGAACATTACATTACAGAGTTTAAAGAAGCGCGTCAGCTATGGGAACGCAATCAAGGTGACTTGGTGACAGCTTTTAAGCAGTTCCAAGATAGTAACAACCTAGAAATCATCACTTGCGGCGCTACTCACGGCTATTTGCCGTTGATGAAAATGTATCCAGAAGCGGTGTGGGCGCAAATTCAGGTAGCTTGCGAACATTACGAGCAAACTTTTGGACAACCACCCAGAGGCATTTGGTTGCCGGAATGCGCCTACTATGAGGGTTTAGAGCGAATGCTAGCCGATGCTGGGTTACGCTACTTCCTCACTGATGGGCATGGCATCCTTTACGCCCGTCCGCGTCCGCGCTTTGGCACTTATGCTCCAATTTATACAGAAACTGGTGTTGCTGTCTTTGGTCGAGATCATGAATCTTCCCAACAGGTATGGTCTTCTGAAGTGGGCTATCCTGGGGCGGCGGAATATCGAGAATTTTACAAAGATTTGGGCTGGGAAGCAGAATATGAGTATATCAAGCCCTATATCATGCCCAATGGCCAGAGAAAAAATACGGGTATTAAGTATCACAAAATTACTGGGCGTGGTTTAGGGCTTTCAGATAAAGCGCTTTATGATCCTTATTGGGCTAGAGAAAAGGCCGCAGAACACGCTGCTAACTTTATGTATAACCGAGAGCAGCAATCTGAGCATCTCTATGGTATGATGCAGCGCCCGCCAATTATCGTTTCGCCTTATGACGCAGAGTTATTTGGACATTGGTGGTATGAAGGCCCCTGGTTCATCGATTATCTATTCCGTAAGTCGTGGTATGACCAAAAGACATATCAAATGACCCATTTAGCAGACTATTTGCGAGATCAGCCAACTCAGCAAGTTTGTCGTCCTTCGCAGTCGAGTTGGGGTTTCAAGGGTTTCCACGAATATTGGTTGAATGAAACGAACGCGTGGGTTTATCCGCATTTGCACAAAGCTGCTGAACGGATGATTGAAATATCGCATTTGGAACCAGAAGATGAATTGCAGTGGAGAGCGCTCAACCAAGCAGCGAGAGAATTGTTATTAGCACAATCTTCCGACTGGGCATTTATTATGCGGACGGGAACAATGGTACCCTATGCAGTTAGACGGACGCGATCGCACTTAATGCGGTTTAATAAGCTTTACGAAGATGTTAAAGTCGGCAAAGTTGACAGTGGTTGGCTAGAAAAAGTCGAGTTAATGGATAATATCTTCCCTGAAATCAACTATCGCGTCTATCGTCCGCTATAGTCTCACAAAAAATAAATAGGGTGGGCATTGCCCATCCTAATTATTAGTTAAAAAAAGATAAGCTATCTAGGCAAATATTTCATGATGAGTTAGACCTTGCCTATGTCCTCATGGATGGAGTTAAAGTTAGGGGAGATAAAAGAAATTACATGAATCGATATGTAAAGTTTCACACCAATTTCCCAATTTAAATTGCTGTATCGTCGCTAGCCTAAATCTAAATTTAAATAAAATTTTCTTACCAAACTTTACTCATATTCAAAATAAACCCAGGCAATACCGACTCGCCGCTTACACTAGCAGGATTATCTAAACATTCCTCTGGCAATCCAGGACGATAAATATAAACTTTATGCTGCTTACGGTCAATCAACCAGCCTAACTGTATTCCTGGCTCGTTCATATATTCTTCCATTTTTTCCTTCAAAGTCTGAAGGTTGTCGCTGGGAGATTTGAGTTCGACTACAAAATCTGGACAAATAGGAGCAAACTTTCGCTGTTGTTCTGAAGATAAAGAATTCCACCGTTCTAGTTTAATCCAGGAAGCATCTGGAGAGCGTTCTGCACCTGTTGATAACTTAAATCCGGTACTAGAGCTAAAAGTTATACCTGTACCATCTTGTTCCGACCAAACCCATAGCTGTCCTGAGATATTAACTTCTCGGTTTCCTGTCTCTGAACCAGTAGGAGGCATAATTACCAATTCTCCGAATTTATTTCGCTCAATGCGTAAGTCACGATTCACCTGACAGAACTCAAAAAATTGTTCGTCTGTCATTTGCATTGATGATGGAATTTGTAAAACCAAAGGGGATGAGAACATAGGGATTTCCTCCAGGTTCGGATACCTAGCCGACTAACTATATTCTCACGCAAAGAAACAAAGACGCAAAGTTATATCTTTGCGCCTTTGCTTTTTATCAGAAATCATTCTCAGATTTACTTGTTAGGCTGAGGAGTCATCCGCAGATAGGGTTTGATTTCCTCGTAACCTTTGGGGAATTTTTCTTTGAGTACTTCTGGATCTTTGAGTGAGGGGACAATTACAACATCCTCTCCATCTTTCCAGTCAGCTGGTGTCGCCACGCTGTAATTATCAGTCAATTGCAGAGAATCAATCACCCGCAAAAGTTCATCAAAGTTACGTCCCGTGCTGGGAGGATAGGTGAAACTCAGGCGGAGTTTTTTATTGGGGTCAATCACGAAAACCGATCGCACGGTCACAGCCGCATTAGCATTGGGGTGGATCATGTCGTACAGATCGGAAACCTTGCGATCCGCATCTGCCAAAATTGGGTAGTTAAGAGTGGTGCTTTGAGTTTCTTCAATGTCTCCCACCCAGCCTTTGTGAGATTCTACGTCATCAACGCTGAGTGCGATCGCTTTGACATTGCGCTTGTCAAATTCTGGTTTTAGCTTGGCAACTGTGCCGAGTTCTGTTGTACAAACAGGTGTAAAATCAGCAGGGTGAGAGAACAGCACAACCCAGCTGTCACCTGCCCATTGGTAAAAATCGATGTCGCCGTGTGTTGAGGCTTGCGTAAAGTTGGGTACTGTGTCACCTAGACGGAGAGCCATGTGAGATTCCCTGTAGTTGAAAGGCATATATATTCTAGTATGCCATCATGACATAAAACCCCTATTTCCCAATCGGACTTTAGCAGTTTGAAACAAAATTTTAAGTTTTCAACACTCTCAGATCATGGACAAGAGGGAGATACAAACTATTGACTAAGGTACATATATATGCTTTTAATTAATATGTTTTTCCTACAGGTTTTTCTTTACGTAGAGGATTGCAAATATCAGGGTGATAGCCAACTACAAACCATTGCATATTTAATGTTATTGAGTTGCAACATTTCCACATTATTGCAGAATTACGAGAAAATTTCTTAGCATAGATGCAATATTATAAGAAGTTTCTCAGTTGTTGCGAATTGAATTGTCATAAGCAATTAATGAAAAGAAAGACTACAAATATGTTTATTATTTTTGAATTTTAAATTACTTATGATGATAGTAATCTTTTTGGTTATTGGTGTTATCCTTAGCACAACTGCAAGTTTTGCTTTTGGAGTTCCCTGGTTGATGCCAATTTTAGGGGCTGCTGTCCCCTATCCCATTTTATTTTTACAAGTACGTCGTCAACAATATAAAAGTGCTTTTTGGTGGATGTTATTGTGGGGAGTTTTGCAGAGTATTGCTGTAATTGTAGCAACAGCCCTCGCGCCAGAAACAGCAGCAAAAGTTATCCACCGTGGACAGTCATATACTACAGAGATGTTGCACTGGATTCGCACGGGAGAAGGCATGGAAGGTTCACTGCGTTTATTTTTACCAAACCATTTATTGCACTACGGAATTTTTTGTATTCTCTGCGTTGTCACCTTAAGTAGCATGGCATTAATATTTGGCACTTGGATGCTGAACTACATGAATTTTTATGTTGCAGAATTGGTAAAAATTAGTGCTAAACCTTGGCTAGCAGCTATTTTAGGGTGGTATCCGTGGTCAATTTTGCGGATAATCGGGTTTATTGCCACTGGGGTGGCTTTAGCTGCATTAGGATTAAATCTAATAACTCGTATCAGAGGCGAAGTTCCAAAGTCTCCCTTTCCGAAAACTTATATGTTGATTGGGATTGGTTTTGTGATTGCGGATATCGTTGTGAAAGCGGTTCTAGCACCTATTTGGCAAAAACTGCTTTTATCTGCGTTGGGTTAAATTAGTTTATTGTCCAGAATTTTTTGGTAGGCTTGGATTGTTTGCTTTGCGATCGCATCCCAGCTAAAATTTTCTAATGCATATTTTTGGGCGTTTAATCCGCGTCGTTGGCGTTCTGCGGGATTTTGCAAAGCTTCTTGCAGTAACTCTAATAGTGCTTGCACATCTGTTGCACCTACCCAACCCGACTCACTATCATGTATCTGCTGACAAATATGTACTTGGTCAGAAATGACTACGGGTACACCTGCAACCATCGCTTCAGCTACAGCAATTCCAAAATTCTCGTAGTAGGAAGGTAAGACAAATAAATCAGCAGCTTGTAGTAAACTAACTTTAAGTTCACCAGTGACAAAGCCAGTAATTGTAGTGTGCGATCGTAGTGGTGAATTTTGAATTTGAGATATTATCTTTTTTTCATAATCTGGATCTTGAGGATTTGTCCCAGCTAAGACAAAATGAAACTTATAACCAACCGCTAACAGCTTCTCTAGCGCCGGAATCAACAAATTTAACCCTTTTTTCGGATCAATTCGTGACATAAACAATACTAAAGGCACATCCTCTGATATTTCTAACTGACTATATACATTTTTAACGGGTGATTGAGGCGGAATCACACCCAACGGAATCACCAAATCTGGCGTAGATACTCCAAATCTTTCTGATATTTTAGCTTCTTGTTCGCTAGTAAAATGAATTGCTGCGGCACTAGCTAAATTTTGACGTTCTATAATTGCGACATAAAGCTGTTTTAATTGTTTTTTCTTCTGTAAATCAGCTGGGTCGAGAGTACCTAAAGGACGGAAAATATAAGGTAGCTTTTGCTGACGACACACAATAGCAGCAGCACTACTTATAGGAGAAAATAGAGCATGAATATGTGCTATATCAAACTCGTGAGCATAACGTTTTAGCCAGTTTAATAAATCTAGAGAAAATTTGTAACGACGAAATGGGGCGCAACGAAAGTAAATTATTTCATAACCATCTTGTTTAATTGGGCGATTTAAAGGAACATCCAGAGGTATTTGACCATTATCACCATTACTATTAGTTGTGACAATTGTAACTTCCACTCCCTCTTTTACTAAAGCTGGAGCTAATCCTAGTACCATTTGACTAGGCCCACCGTAAATCAAAGAAATTGAGGGAACAATTTGTAATATTTTCATTTTTTGTCATTTTTTTGTTACTCACTAATGACCAATGACTAATGACTAATGACTCTTAAGCAATTCTTGATAAAACTCTAATTGCTGTTTAGCCAAAGCTTTGTTTGTATATTTAATCATTGCTTTTTGATAACCCATTTCACCGAGAGTGTGAGCAAAACCCGGTTTATCCATTAATTGAACTAAGCAATTTGCAAGGACTTGAACATCACCTTCAGGAAATACTAAACCAGCATCGCCAATTACATAGGGAATTTCACCAGAATCAGAACCAATTACAGGTACTTTGCAAGCCATCGCCTCAATTAGTACATGACCAAATTGTTCTTTCCAGCCAACAGAAGTTAAAGTTTTAAACTTGTAAGTTGTTTCTGAAGGCAATATTAAAGTACTCATTAAATTAATATAGTTTGCAACTTCGTCATGGGGAACACTTTCTACCAAAATTAATCGTTCTGCAATATTATTTTCTGCCGCAATTTTCATTAATTCACTTTGCAACTCTCCTCGTCCCAGTAGAAGTAATTTCCAAGGTTTATTTTTCAAAGCGATTAAAGCTTGCAAAAGCGTTAACAAACCTTTTTCTTGCACAAATCGCCCAACAAAACCTACAATAAAATCTTCTTTTTTGATATCCAACTTAGTTGCTAACTCTGGTTGAGCTTTGGGAGTAAATAAACTTTCATCTACACCCAGTTGCGGCATGACTTTAATTGCCCCTTTATATCCCCGTTGCTGCAAAACTTCTGCTCCATCCTGATTCCCAGAAATAATGCCGTGGCTGTGATTAAGGTTATATTTTTCTAATAAAGCAACTGGTAATTTCAAATTATATGGTAAATTCCACCAGGTAAAAAATACATTTTTTGCCTTGAGTCCTAATAGTTGATTTAAGGCAATCATTTGAGTATAAGCCAAGGCTCTAGAACCTTGTTCAACTTGGATGATTTGCGGCCGAAATTCTTTTAACAAAGGTATTAAATCAGCACCAAAGGTAAGGAGTCCCTGATGATTTTGACTAAAATTAGAAACTGGAACTATTCTAAATTTGCCTTCATCACGATATTCAGTTTCAATAATTCTGTTTTGTACACCACCTGGTTTCCAACGCTTTGGGACTACAACTATTACTTCAATTCCCGGTTTTAGTTGAGATAAAGCACGTAGTTTTTCACAGTTGAGGTCTACAATATAAGTGTGACTAGCAACTAAGATTTTCATTGATATTTATTAATTGTCATTTGTCATTTTTTTTAATAACTAATACCCAATGCTCCATGCCCAACAACTAAACTTGTTCATCCAATCGGCTGTAAATTTGACCATCGTTCCATAGTGATGCAATGACAGTACCCAAGGCTTTGAAAAAACCTAAAGTGTAAAAAATAGCGCGAGTGGCAATTTTTATGGGCGAACCGCTTTTGTGACAAGGTGGGCGTCCCAGAACGTGACAGTCAAATAAACGGGCGTATAAGCGTAAAGCTTGAGTAGCAGTGAGGTTTTTCAGCCCAAGTAGGAAATGGTTGTGATAAAAGGTGAGTTGATATTTGAGCGATCGCATACTAATATCATGACAACCCCCTGTTTCTTCGCCTAAATGCACCAAATGGGCCTCTGGGTCGTACCAAATTTTATACCCCGTCTGTCGCACCCGTAAACAAAAATCTGACTCTTCACGCACAGCACTACCGCGAAACCTCTCATCAAACCTCAGTCCGTACTTAGTAAAAATTTCGCGGCGAAATGACATATTACAACCCCTAGCTGTCAGTACTTGCTGGGGTTTGATGGTATGTACCAAATCAATATGATACCAAGCAATTCCTGGGTCCATAGCTTGGGGAGGCAGATATTCAATCTCTAAATCTCCTCCAGAATCACCCAATTTCATTCTGTCAAATACCCGTCCGGCTACAGCCCCCACTTCTGGATTTTGTAAATAATTTTTCGCATGGGCTGTTAACAATTTTGGGGTTAGCTGAACATCATCATCAATAAATAATATTATTTCACCAGATGACCGCCGCACAGCATAATTTCGCGCTCCTGGCAAACTTGCCCAATCTAAGCGCAACCACTTAATTTTACCTGCCCCCGCCATCTCTTCTAGATAGGCTTGAATTTCTGGCTGGTGTTTTGCGGTTTGGTCTACCACTAAAACTTCAAAATTTGGATAGTCTTGTTTCAAAACATCTACAATGCTATCCCGTAGGGCTTCCTCTCTACCATAGGTAGGGATAACCACAGTAATTAATGGCCAATTATCCATAATTTTTATTAAGTGATTTTTCTACTTTGATAATAACCTTATAAAATTTAGCTTTCATTAAGCTATTATTGCCTTAATTTCAAGTCAGTCAATAGCCGAAGTACTGCTTAAAAGTTAGCTTTAACTCTTTATCCTCTTGCTGCTGCTGTATAAAGCTCATCAAATAACTCATTTTGCTTTTCAGAGTTATGTACAATTTGCGCTTGAGCTAACGCTCCGGCACTTAAAAATTCGTAATGTTCTCGTTTATCACTTCTATCAAGAAATTGGGTAATTTGTTGCAATGCTTGTTCTGCCAAATAATCATAAGTGCTGTTTAAAATTTCCCAATATTCATTAGTTTTAGTTTTTTCTTCATACAGCCAATTACTCCAGTGCCTATTTTCATTAATTGGTAAATTTAAAACATAGCCATTTTCGCCATGACGAATAAATTCTGGTAAAGCACATACATTTGTTGTAATTGCAGGAGTTGCAACCGAAAAACCTTCGATGATACTATAGCCGTAAGTATCATGTAATGTCGCCATTAATTGAAAATGACTTTGTGATAATAACTCAAGAACTTTGTCATTAGGGAGATTTTTATGAAAGACAACATTCTTTAAATCCAATAACTTTAAATCCTCTACATATTTGGTTTCATCGGGAAAATCTGTTGGGACTCCTGAACCACGCCCCAGATCGGAAATTATATGTATAGTAATAGGTAAACCTAACTTTTCAGCTTTTTTAGCAAGTCTTAAAGCAACAATCCCACCTTTGCGGGCAATGTGATTTCCTATAAATATAAGCTGGAGATTTTGCTGTTGTTGATAAAGTTTTGATTCGTTAACCCTTACTGGAAAGCTTGGATGGATTACCTCCAACTTCTTACTTATTGTTTCTTTTATTTTCCAACATTCCATCCGCTTAATTAATCTCAATTTGGCATAATCTGAGATAGCTATAAGTTTTTGGCAATTTTCTAATGCTAATCGATTATTTAACAATTCATAAATTGCAGCTTCACCTTGGTTTTGAGGATTTCTATATAAAAAACGATGATCCTCAAAGGTAACAAACCAAGGTTTATTTGTATATAAAATTTTGTTGAAACAATGAATAGCTTGGTATCTTCCCCATATAGGTTGCCAGGGAAAAAAGCTGCTTAAAGGATACCAAATTTTTTCTATAGGATATCTGCCTGTGGGGAAAGGCTTAGGACGAATGAGTATATGCCGAGAATTTCGAGGTGAGTTTGGAATGCTGAGGTGTTTTTGACCTACTATGATAACTTTTGCCATTTTTCTTTAATTTAAATTGTTTTTAGACGTTTTTTCTTATTCTTTTGCTCAGGATTAGCATCTTCTATATCTTGTTTCTCTAGTTCTGGTAATTTAAAAAGAACTCCCGCAAAAAACCAATAATAGACAGCAACCGGGTCAACATCCAGAGGATAGTAGTAGGTGTTGTAGCTAATAAACAATATAAACACCCACAAAGCTGCTCCGTAACTGCGGAAATTACGGTTCTTTATGGAGCGATAGGTTTTAAAGCCAATAATTGTTAAACTTGTTACCAAACCTAAAAAAGCTAGCACTCCAATAATTCCCACTTCAAAAAGTACTTTGGGATAGTAGGTTTCCACTAGCTTAGTTTCACCCATTACGCGGGCAGAGTTAGTTGCTCGACCTAAACCACTTCCTAATGGCCCGTCTACGTTTTTCCAATTTTCTTGAAACTGTTGAACGATAAAATCTTGAGGTGGTGAAGCCTCCCATCGACCTGTAAAACTCTCGGTTCTCTCTTGGACGACAGCAGGGTTAGTCACCATTGCTATTCCCAGAACTAGAGCAAGTCCTATCCCTATGGGGATAAATCGTTTCAGGTTGCCAATTTGACCAGTGAGCAATAGCAAAATTCCGAAGCAGATTGGTACTAAAGCTAAGGCGATTCTCTGTCCAGAAATTACAGCATTGATAAAGACTGTCACTAAAGAACCCAAACCGACCAGCCGCCATATTGGGGAGGGATCGGTGAAACCGGTAGCAAAGGTAAAAAAGGTGCTAGAAATTAAGAACCATGCCCACTGCCAAGGAGCTACAAATGTCCCCGGTAGGCGAATGACTCCTTCTTCAGGACTATATAAGAGCGCTCCACCAAAATAACATCGGGCTTCTAGTGATGTGACAAATAAGGCATTTCCTTCAAGACCTCTAGTGCCTTGACATACACCAGTTAGTAGTAATAGGTATTGAATAAATCCCAGCACGCAGCATATTAGTATGAGGGCAATCTGGAGGCGTGATAAAAATAGAAAATCTCGTTTATCACGAATTAGATAATAAGCACAACCAATCAAGGGGACATAGCCTAAAAATACTTTCAGTCCCAGAATGCCCATACCTAATGGTATTTCTTGGGGTGCTTTTTCCAATAATCCGACACTAGGCGGGTTAAACTGCTGTCCACCATTAATAAATAATAGTGTTAGCAGACTACAACCTAAAACAATATAAAGTGGAATTTTAATGCCTTGGGGAATAATTAGGGGTAGCCCCTGTTTACGGCAAGTCTGCCAAAGTCCAATTAGGGCTGGAATATAAAAGGCATCTTTAGCTAATTGGAGTATGGGACTATTGCCCAAGTAATAGGTGATAGTACCCCCAATAGGTACGTAAATAATGAAGGTATATAACGCTTGACGCGGGTATTTGTAAGAAAGGGATATGATGATTATCCCTAAAACACCAGGGATTGCTGCCTTAATTCCACCTACGAAAAAAAGCACAATGCCAATGAAGACACCGCCAAAGGTGGCGGTGGTGAGTAAGCTAGTGAGTTCTTTACGTGCTTGGGCTGCTTTGCGTTTTTGAGCTAACTGTTCTTTGAGGTTAAGGGTAGAAGTTTCCTTTTTAGCCTGCTTTTTCGAGTTTTTAGATGGTCGGGATTTTGATTTTATTTTCGGCATAATGGTGCTTTAGCCTATCAGCCTCAGGGAAATATATTATAGTTGACAAACTTCTCTGGATTGCTGTAATTCATACAATCCGAATTCATCTATAACTGATTGATTTAATAATTTGCGATTAAAAATGCTAAATTTTAATCTTTTTGAATTATCAAAAAGATTTTCTCCTGTATCCAATATATAAACTGCACCTGGGAATGGCAATGATTTAATAGGTTTTGCTCTATTATTTAAAATATCTCTGACTTTAGCGTGGTCGATATAATATCTGTAGTATCCATAGCCACGATTATATTCTGCGGTTTCAGGCAAATCATTCAAATCATATCGGATAATATTACAACTACCGCACATTTTATAAAAATTGTTTCTTTTAATATATATGTAATTACTGCCTTCTTGATATTTATAACCTTTATTTATAAACCATCCATTAGAATCTGGATATTGTTGAATAAATTTTGCTAAATTTTTACTAACACAATCATCAGCATCAACTGTCATAGTGTGAGTAGGGGAAAATTGACGAGCATAAACTAATCCTTTTAATATTTTACGCCCTTTATCTGTATCTCCTTTAGCTACAGGGTTAGTTTCGTTAGGAGGAGGAAAATCAACTGTAATATATGTGATGTGAGAATGAGTGAATTCTATTTTTGGTTTTTCGTGACAAACAACAATAACGTGAAAATTTGGTGAAGTTTGACTGCAAATTGATTTAATGCATCTTTCAAATAATTGTGTAACACGTTCCCAGGAATTGGAAACTTTTGCACTTTTGAGTGGGATAACAAAAATAAGCATAATATTATCTTAGAACATATAGCTAAGAATCTCGAAATAAATAATAACACGTTCAGAGTGACGCCAGAACTGATTATCTTGACGCGATAAGTTTTGTTGACAAGTAATAAGTCGGTCACGAGCTAACAATACAGATACAAATGTCAATACGGTTCAGTTAACGCTAAAACTCTTTGTCAAACTCAATTTTTTTAACGAACCGCCAAGGACGCCAAGGACGCAGAGAGAAGAAAGAAATGCTTAACTGAACTGTATTGATACAAATGTCACAGCTTCTACAAATTAACCAGCCTTGGTCATTAGTAGAAGCTGTGACGTAAAATTGGCGCTTGTTAAAAGCTGAGATAATAGCTAATTTAGTCCATCAAATGTTGTTCAACTTTTGAAACTAATTCATTTGTCCAGTAGTTGGTAAGTTCAGCATTGGCAGCTTCTACCATAACCCTGATTACTGGTTCTGTACCAGAGGCGCGAACCAGAATTCTGCCAGAATCACCCATTGCAGCTTCAGCAAGAGCGATCGCTTCTTGCACAGGTTGACAATCTTGCCATCCTAAACGGCGATCGCGATCGACAACTCGCACGTTTCGCAACAATTGCGGATAGGTTTGGAAGCTTTGATCTACTAATTCGCTAAAGGGAACACCCGCCTCTTTCACCAAAGCTGCTATATGTAATGCTGTTAACAAGCCATCCCCAGTTACGGCATAATGACGGCAAAGAATATGACCTGATTGTTCGCCGCCCAGCATTCCCCCAGTCCGCAACATTTCGGCTTGTACATATTGGTCGCCGACTGCGGTACGAATTAAGTTACCACCAATTTTTTGCCAAGCTTTCTCAAAGCCTAAGTTGGCCATGACTGTAGATACAATCAGGTTGTCTGGCAGTTGTTGGTTTTGTTCTAAGTGGCGTCCCCATAGGTAGAGAATGTAATCGCCGTTAACTTGCCTGCCAGTATTGTCTACTGCTAAGACGCGATCAGCATCACCATCAAAGGCAAAGCCGATGTCGGCGTTGTGTTCTTTTACTGTGGCTGCAAGAATATCCAGATGCGTAGAACCGCAGTTAACATTAATGCGATCGCCATCTGCTTCGTTATGCAAGCAGATTATCTCTGCTCCCATTTCTGTAAATACTGCTGGTGCTAACCCGACTGCTGCTCCCCACGCCAAGTCTAAAACAATCTTCATCCCCTGAAGCTTTGTGGCATGATTCAAGGGTTTTTTCAACGCCTCGCTATAATGCCCCACTAACTCGAAACGGGAGTAATGCCGTCCGCAATTACTGATAGCAATAGGTGATATTTTGCCACGCAGTCCGGCTTCAATTTCTGCCTGCAATATTTGGGGTAACTTCCCACCATCGGCACTAAAAATTTTAATACCATTGTCTTCTGGCGGATTGTGGCTCGCAGAAATCATCACCCCGCCAATGGCATCACTGATGCTGGTGAGATAAGCAATGCAAGGAGTGGGGCATAATCCCAAATACCAAACCTCTAGCCCTGCTGCTGTTAACCCTGCACTCAAAGCCATTGCCAGCATATCGCTGGAATTTCTAGAATCTTGTCCGAGAATGACTGGCCCTACTTGAGTAGCATAGTTACGTAAAACAATCCCTGTCCAAAAACCAACTTGCAATGCTAGAGGCGCACTCAGTAATTCTCCTACTCGTCCCCGAATCCCATCTGTGCCAAATAAGGGATTTGCTGGTAATGAGATTAAATTTAGTTCAAAACTGCTCTCAATCCCTTTCCCCAATCCGTCAATTTCAGAAGCAGAATCCCCCGGAATGCCCGGTGTCCGAGTTATAAATGAAACCATCTGTTTCAATACTCCACACAATCACACTAGAAAATAGCATTTAACACTTGATTTAACAATTTTGACAGAAAACTTTTTCTCAAATCTTGTACCACAAACCCAATGACTGGAATTAGTGGCTAAAACCTTCGCGTAGCGTTCCGTAGGGTAAGTTCCCTTTGAAGTTCTGATCTAAATCTATAAGAAACTGTTATTTTACGGAACTCGCATTTTTCATGCTAGGCGATATGATAGCGATCGCGTTAATGGGATGCTCTCAAAGGTAGTTTTAAAAGAAAATTGAGTTTCTTGCAATTGCGAAGCCAAGAACCTAGATTTTTTGCCTAAAAACCTGATTTTTAAACTTGGATAACAGTGTTCAAATATCAGTTTAACAAAGAAGAGCGAACAATTTTGAACCGCATTTTTCTGTAAAAATGCATAAATGCGTTTCCAAGTTTATCTATAGCTTTGCTCATGAAAGAGCGTTTAGGGTATAAAATATTTTTGTGAGCTTCAAAATACTGAGAAATTTCTTCCCTATTTGATTGACCCTTGCTAATTTTTACTAACTCAATTTTATTATTGAAAAATGATATGCCTTCCATCTCACTCCATCTAACTGCCAGTCCAGCTTTATAAGCAGCTAAACCTATTGCACTCCCTTCACCTTCATAAATTCCATTTAGTTCAAAGTAATTAGCAAGCATATCCCATTGTTGCAAAAATTCAATTTCTTTACCTGCATCTTTAGTGACTGAGAATAAGTACTCGTGAACAAAACTAATATCTTTCCAATTTGTTTCTACATTAAGAACTTTTGTTGCATTTTTAACAACTGTAAATTCTTTCACAAATTTACTACTAGCAGTTCCTGCAAGAACTTTAGTAAATTTTTTTGGCATATCCATACAAGCTCTAGCGCTAATTCCTGGTGTTAGTAGCCATTCCATATCTTCTGGCACTGGTGCTAAGATTCGCATATCTGAGTCAATGAATATACACGAATTAAAAAGTGACAGAGCTTTTGCGATCGCAAATCTTTTATCGTGGTAACACTTAACACCCTGTTGTTCATGCTTAAAGACTAAAACTTGAGAATGGTTACTAAATTCTTCAGGATGATCGGTTAAAATAATAAAGGAAGTGTTAGGGGAATATATTTCTATATCTTTTGCTAGCAAGGAAGCAAGAGCGCTATATTTTTTGCCTAGAGCTAAAGTACAAAAGCAAAAGTTTTTTTCTGATTTAATCATTGGTTTCCTGTTAATTTTAAATAAAGAGATTAGGGACTTTGAAAGTAGGCTTTTTGGACGCAAGCTATTTATTGATGTATTTATTACATCAATAATTTAGCTATGCAGCAATGAATAATTGGCTAAAAACCACACTAAATCTAAGATCTAGTGATTAACAAGAAAGTAGTTGTTCTGAATTTTTCACTAATTTCTCTTTTGCCTTATTCATTCAAACAATGTTAAAAACAATTTCGTTTTCTCCAGTTACAAAGGAGAAAGTTATAGCTTTGGCAATTCTGATTTGAAAAAAACCTCATGAGGTAAAAAGAAGCGCCAGAGAAAACCAGGAGGTAGTACCGCGCTAGATTCAGCATCTATAGGTAAATATTGAGAACGATAGGTTTTGATCGCTTCATTTTTTTTGGATTGCACTGTGTGAATTGATAATCGATAAGCACTTGCCAATTCATCAAACTTGAGATCCCGAAATAATAAAGATTTCCAAAGTAACCAGATGGCATACTCCCACAAATCCACCTTAACTCCAGCTTTAACAATCGCAGTCTTAACAAGTTGATAAGTAATCTCATGATCTCGACTCCGATCTTTTTTGTGAGTTACGTAAACTTCCTGAGGCTGAAATGTATGCAACAATTGCGCCATTTCTTCAATGGTTTGCTGTTGTTCGGCTTCTGTCATCTTGTGTAGTGAGCCATCAGATTTATTAAGAAAGTGAATATCTTTTGAATCAACACCTAGAATGTTTAAAGCTGTCAGTGCTTCTTGTCTACGAATTTGAATAATTTCAGAGCGGCTAATCTTGGAATTACCTTGATGAGAACCCCCTCCATCTGTGACAAAAACAACCTTAATAGGTACACCTTGTTCTCGCTTGAGTGCAATAATTCCACCACAGCCGAGTGCTTCATCATCTTGATGAGGAGCAAACACAACTAGCGATTTATCGCTAACATTTAGTGGTTGACTACCTCGATACAAAAGCCAGTAAAACTGTAGCCGAATCTGAAGTTCTCGCAATCGATAGTTAAACAGCCATAGCTTATTGTGCAAACTAACCTTTAAACGATTTAAAATATTTCTCATATAGGAATCGTATTTGATTTTTGAAATTATTTATGTGGGTGGGGAGTGGGGAGTAGGGAATAAGGAATTAGGTTTTTCGATCTGTACCGAGCTTTTTCATCAATCAAATATTAGTGCTATATTGTTTATGTAATATTTATTGAAATTAACTAGCTCAAAGGTTGAAATTTAGTTTATTGGGTACTTATAGCATAATTAAAACAGGTTATATGTCTGGCATTGAGACTTAATTTTTGCCAATTATTGAGTTAAAAAATGCTCTACAATCCATTATGAATAATGAAAATATAAGCTTTTACCTCAGTTAAGATATTTGTAATATATCACTTGCATATTGTATGCTCCTCAGTATCTCTACTTAAATTGGTATTAAGTTTTAGATGTTTTGTGAAGAACTACTGAAATAATAAAAGTTCGCTAATTTATTATTTAGGCATTCATCTAATTAGAATTAATACGAGGATTAAGAGATGTTTGATTTGGGCATGAAGTTGACTTAATTTAAAAATTAGTGTCTTGTGTTGTTGCTTTCGGAATTTTGGAAACACAAAAGCTGATTTTCTGATTGGGAAATGGTAAAGAAGTAATTTTCATGCGTTCAAAGCAACTATTTGTTGGATCTGTATTGTATAAAAAGATACATTGGCTTTGAAGCTTAAAAAATTTTAATATAAATTCTCATCAAATAGTTTTAAGGTAACGTTTTAATGGCTTTTTTAGCCGTTAGTGAATTAAGACTTCGGTAGTTAACTTTTTAAAGTTGAGAAATTTAGCATGAGCAGCAATTTAGCAACCAAATTACGTGTAGGCACTAAGAAAGCCCACACAATGGCGGAAAATGTAGGTTTTGTCAAGTGCTTTTTAAGAGGAGTAGTCGAGAAAAACTCTTACCGAAAACTTGTTGCTAATTTCTACTTCGTTTACTCAGCGATGGAAGAGGAAATGGAAAAGCATCGCCAGCACCCAATTGTTTCCAAAATTAACTTTTCCCAGCTGAACCGCAAGTATACCTTAGAGCAAGACCTAAGTTATTACTTTGGTGCTAACTGGAGAGAGCAAATCAAGCTATCTCCGGCAGGTGAAGCTTATGTAAAGCGCATCCGGGAAATATCTGCCGCAGAACCAGAACTGTTAATCGCTCATTCATATACTCGTTACTTGGGTGACTTATCCGGGGGACAAATTCTCAAAAATATTGCTGTAACGGCGATGAATTTGTCTGACGGCCAAGGAACAGCCTTTTATGAGTTTCCAGAGATTCCTGATGAGAAGGCATTTAAAGCCAAATATCGTCAAACTTTGGATGAATTACCCCTTGACGATGCTACAACCGATCGCATCGTTGATGAAGCTAACGCCGCCTTTGGCATGAACATGACGATGTTCCAAGAATTGGAAGGCAATTTGATTAAAGCGATTGGAGTAATGCTTTACAACAGCCTCACACGGCGTCGTACACGTGGCAGTACTGAACTCGTCACAGCTGAGTAACTGTGTTGAGATTGCGGAGTATGGTGTGTCGAGTCATATAGATAAGATAACCTGATGAAGAATAATTCATAGGTGTTTTTGGTAAAAGAGCGATTGATGCTCAAATATTTAGGGGCAATAGCCCTATGACTGCTTTTGATTAGTAAAAGCAAGCATGGGGAAATTGCCCCTAAAAAATCATGCAATTTTGCAAAACAAATTATTGTAGCAATTAAGCAACAATATAAGGCGAGTCAATCGCAGCTACACGACCAGCGTCTACCAAGGCTTGGTATACCATCACCGTTACCTCAGCGCGTGTAGCATCGCGGGTAGGATTGAGTTGTTTAAGGTTCGGGTGATTGACGATAATCCCCTTGTTTATAGCTTTTACTACCTCATCCTTGGCATATTCAGGAATCTTTGCTTGATCATCAAAAGTTTTGGTAACGGTTGTACTATCAGCAGATAACCCCAATCCATTCACCAAGGAAACAATTACTTGTACACGCTGGATATTTTTGTTGGGGGCGAAGGTATTGTCAGGAAAACCAGAGAGGAATGAACCTTGATATGCCTGCTGAATTACCTTGGATGCCCAGAAGTCTGCTGGTACGTCTTTGAATTTGATCGCGGTGCGGTTTGGCGGTGGATTGAAAGCTTTTACCAGTAATGCGGCGTATTGCGCCCGTGTCATCGTAGCATCCGGTTTAAATGTGCGATCGGGAAAACCATTAACTATGCCCAATTTGACTAATTCCCGAATAAAGCCACCTGCCCAATGATTTTTAATATCGGTTAATTCTATAGTGGGCGTGGGAGTTGGTGTCGGAGTGGGAGTAGGTGTTGGAATGGGAATGGGAGTAGGTGTTGGCGTTGGAGTGGGTGTCGGTGTTGGAGTGGGAATGGGGGTGGGAGTGGGAATGAGAGTAGGTGTTGGTGTGGATGTCGCAACCGAACTATCTGCAAACTCTACGTTTCCTGTGACTTTAGACGCATCTATTTTATTTCCCACAGAAACCAGCTTGTTAGAACTGGCATTTTGCAAATTAAATTTACCGTTATTGCGTAGAGTATTGCCTCCTAAGTTATTGGTACTACCGATATCCGGTAGGGCAGTTCCGATTACTGTGATACCATCGTCAGTGTTATTTTCGCAGACATTGTTACGCAATATAGGACGAGCGCTGCCAGAGATGACAATTCCAGAACGGTTTTCGTAAACTTTGTTATCTCGAAGGGTGGGTGATGCAGTATCGCTAATGGCAATGCCAAAACCTGTTTTTAAGCAGGTATTATCTTGAATTTGACCTTTGGAATTTTTAGCGATCGCAATTCCATTAGCTGCATTCTCACTGAACACATTACCTAGAATAACTGGATTAGCCTCACCTGTAGTAAATACTCCCTCCCGCTTACAGTTAGTAAAGGTGCTATTAGCAACAATAGGGGCAGTTGATTCAATCCAGACACCAGTACCACGACTTGCTAAATTTGTTACAGTTACTCCCCGCACTTCAGCTTTATCCAGTAGCACAAATGTGACATTCTGAGCAGCAAAAGTACGGCTCAAATAGCTACCACTCCCTTCAATCAAAATACCATTGCCTTTATTGGTTTCATTACCCACCACAGTCACCCCAGATGAAACCGTTAGCGGAAAGACTTCACCGCTAGCAGCATTGTAATTACCATTTGCTAGTTGAATTTTGGTGTTATCTGTAGATACCTTAAGAGCTTGCGTAATAGTTTTGAATGGGGCTTGTTGGCTACCAACGTTGGTGTCGCTACCTGATACTGGATTTACATAAAAAGCCTGAGCCATATTTATACTTCCAAAAAATACATAGCTATCTTAGCGCTAACCATGAAAGTGGATAGCGTTTGATGCATTAAGTAACTTTAAGTACTTCTCTGTGCAAAGTTAAATAATTATACAAATGCTTTTAGGTTTCACTAGTACTCGACTAGCCCAAAATTGCTAATTTCAACAAGTTGTCTTAGCAAAGTGTTAGAAGCAGCGATCGCACTTTCTTCTTGTTGACGTGTGGCTGCAATTTGCATAATGATACTGGCAGTAGGGTTAAGAGAAGACGCAAAGCCGGGTTGTGCATTTGTTATCGATTTACAATATGCAGGGCATTCGATAAAAATAGCTACCCACGAAAAGTTTGCTAATGATATGTTTAATAGCAGAAAAATATGACTAAACTCATCTTAATTACAGGCATAAGCAAAGGTCTAGGTTATGCGATGACCGAGCGTTTTATTCAAGAGGGACATACCGTTATTGGTTGCGCTCGTTCATCAGATGCTATCGATAAAATACATCAGAAGTTTAGTGCGCCCAACTATTTCACATCTGTAGACGTGGCAAATGAACAGCTTGTAAAAAAATGGGCACTAGATGTATTGAACAAATATGAACCGCCAGATATAGTGATTAATAATGCGGCAATTACTAATTACCCAGCACCTTTGTGGGAAATACCATCCGAAGAATTTTCTGATCTAATAGATATCAATATCAAAGGAGTAGTGAATATAATTCGCCATTTTGTACCAGCAATGGTGAAAAATAAACGGGGTATTATTGTTAACTTTAGTTCTGGCTGGGGACGTTCTACTTCAGCCCAAGTTGCACCATACTGTGCTTCCAAGTGGGCAATAGAAGGATTAACTCGTTCTTTGGCACAAGAATTGCCGACTGGTATGGCAGCTATACCCCTCAATCCAGGGATTATTCATACAGATATGCTCTCTATTAGTTTTGGAGAAGAAGCTGCTAATTATACACCCGTGTCTGATTGGGTATTGAAAGCTGTGCCATTTATTCTCAAGTTGAAACCCAAAGATAACGGGATTCCGTTGACTATACATTAACGTGAGTTCGACAAGTCTATTGACCTCTCTCCCAGCCTCCATTTTCGAGAGCAGACTGGCTCGGTAAACCAAGCAATCGAGCGTATTCCTCTTTAATCATCAAATAACATTCGCAAGATGTATCTTCCAACCCCGATCGATTCAGGATGGCGATCGCTCCTCGCTTGTAGCTAATCATTCCGGCTCGGCTGAGTCTACCTGCTACCTCTGTAACACTAGTACGACGACAGCCCAGCATTTTAGCAATATATTCCTGAGTTAGCACGAATGTATCTGATTGTACACGGTCAGCGATGAAGAGCAAACAACGAGCCAGGCGTCGTTCTATAGTGTGGAGGCTGTTGCAGGCGAGTGTTTGTGTAACTTGAGTGAACAGCCCATGAGTATAACGCAACAGCAAACTTTGAAGCTCTCCACCTCGGTTAAACTCGGCTTGGAGGAACTCTGTCTTCATCATCATAGAACTGCCTGTAATCTGCACAAACGCAGTTGTATTTGTAATGTTACTGCCCCAAATTACAGGAACACCTACCATGCCATCATTGCTCACCATGCCAGCTTCGACAGTCGAGCCATTTTTCTGGATACAAATCAAAGAAACCATTGACTGATAGGGAAAATAGACGTGTGTTATTGGTTCATTGGCTTTGTAGAGGACTTGCTTAACTGAAAGCTCGACTCGCTCTAGAAAGGGAACTAGGTGTTGATACTCAGCTTCTGAAAGAGCAGCAAGAATCTGATTTTCTATTGGTAGATGAGGTTGGTTAGATACTGACATGGAGAACCTACAAGTGCAATTGTTCTTTTAAAAGCAACTAATGGCAGCTTGAGATAAGCCAGTAACTAGTCCCAGTATGTCAAAAGATGGTTTTATATCCAGAAGTTGTAAACTTCACAATTTAGAACGCTAGATTAAATCGTACTTTTAAGAAAATTGTAATTTAATACCAATTTCTTACAGTAATTCCTAAAAAAGGGAGAAGCAGGGAGAAAAGTTTCCCCTTTGCCTCTATATCCTCATTCCCTTTTAACAAGTGGTGGGGGTTTAAGTCCCCTGTCTCTACAGACAGGAGGTTTTGTATCGGGGTCTAAATTCCCGTCACAAACCCGTCACAAAATGTAATTGCGTTAGCGTAGCGGGGCGAAACCCATTGCGTTAGCGCAGCGTTAGCGAGTCTTGCCTACGGCACGCCAAGGGCGAACGAGCGTCATTGCTCTCTTCGTAGCGGGGCGTTCGCTTTTAGCGTCTCGCAGAGAAGCCCATTGCGAATTGTTTTAATAGGGCCACTTCCAATCACGAATTTCAGGCATATCGTCGCCGTACTTCTCAATGTAATGTTTGTGTTCGATCAGCTTATCTTGCAACTGCTGTTTAACATAAGCTGCTCTATATCCTAGTTTTGGTACGCGATCGATTACATCCATCACTAGATGGAAGCGATCTAGCTCGTTAAGCACAACCATATCAAAGGGAGTAGTGGTGGTTCCTTCTTCTTTGTAGCCACGCACATGTAACTGATCGTGATTGGTGTGGCGATAGGTTAAGCGATGAATCAGCCAGGGATAGCCATGAAAGGCAAAGATAATGTGTTTATCGGTGGTGAAAATCGTGTCAAAGTCTTTTTCGCTCAAACCGTGGGGATGTTCGCTTTTTGGCTGTAGTGTCATTAAATCGACTACGTTTACCACCCGCACCTTTAACTCAGGGAAGTGCTGGCGCAGAATGTCCACAGCCGCTAAAGTTTCTAAGGTGGGAATATCCCCAGCACAAGCCATTACTACATCTGGTTCACCGTCTTGGTCGTTACTTGCCCATTCCCAAATGCCGATGCCTTTGGTGCAGTGCTTGATAGCAGCATCCATATTTAGGTATTGCAATGCTGGTTGCTTTCCGGCAACGATAACGTTGATATAGTTACGGCTTCTGAGACAGTGATCGGTTACTGATAGCAAAGTGTTGGCATCGGGTGGCAAATACACGCGAACGATTTCTGCTTTTTTATTAACTACATGGTCAATAAAACCGGGGTCTTGGTGCGAGAAACCGTTATGGTCTTGCCGCCAAACGTGGGAGGTGAGGAGGTAATTGAGGGAAGCAATCGGTTTACGCCAAGGAATATGTCTGGTAGTTTTCAGCCATTTGGCGTGCTGATTGAACATCGAGTCAATGATGTGGATAAATGCCTCGTAGCAAGAGAAAAACCCGTGGCGTCCTGTGAGGAGGTAGCCTTCTAACCATCCTTGACAATTAGTTTCGCTGAGAATTTCCATTACCCGACCATCGGGGGAAAGGTGGTCATCTTCTGGGAGAATCTGGGCTGCCCAATCCCGGTCTGTGACTTCTAGCACAGCGCCTAAGCGATTTGATACCGTTTCATCGGGCCCAACGATGCGGAAATTGCGGCTTTCTTGGTTAAGTTGCATGATATCCCGCAGGAATTTTCCGGCAACTTGGGTAGCTTCAGCGATCGCTTGCCCTGGTTTGAGAACATCTACAGCATACTTTTGAAAGTCGGGCATCTTCAGGTCGCATAGCAAAAGACCGCCGTTAGCGTGGGGATTGTCACCCATGCGTCGATGACCTTTGGGAGCCAATTCTGCTAGTTCGGGAATCAGTGTGCCGTTAGCGTCAAAGAGTTCTTCTGGTTTGTAACTCTTCATCCAATCTTCTAGGAGTTTCAGATGTTCTGGCTGTTTGGCTATGTTCCCAAAGGGAACTTGGTGCGATCGCCAAAAACCTTCTGTCTTTTTGCCATCAACTTCCTTTGGCCCTGTCCAACCTTTGGGGGTTTTTAAGACAATCATTGGCCATTGGGGGCGTTTGGTGAAACCGTGTACGCGGGCTTCTCTTTGGATACTTTGAATTTCAGCGATCGTTATATCTAGAGTCGCCGCCATCTGCTGGTGGACATCTGCGGGATCGTCACCTTCGACAAAGTAGGGCTTGTAGCCGTAGCCTACAAATAAGCTTTCTAATTCCTCATGGGTGATGCGTGCCAGTACTGTTGGGTTAGCAATTTTATACCCATTCAAGTGGAGGATTGGCAATACAGCCCCATCATGCACGGGGTTTAGAAACTTATTGGAATGCCAGCTAGTTGCTAAAGCACCTGTTTCAGCTTCACCGTCACCCACAACAGCAGCAACAATTAAATCAGGGTTATCAAAGGCAGCGCCGAAAGCGTGGACGAGGGCATAACCTAGTTCTCCCCCTTCATGGATGGAACCAGGGGTTTCCGGTGCAACGTGGCTAGGAATCCCACCAGGGAAAGAGAACTGTTTGAAGAGTTTCTGGATTCCTTCAGCATCCTGGGAGATGTTGTGATAATACTTAGTGTAAGTGCCTTCTAGGTAGGTGTTGGCTACCAGTCCAGGGCCTCCATGACCAGGGCCAGCAATATAGATCGTGTTTAGGTCATATTTTTTAATGACCCGATTTAGGTGAGCATAGATCAGGTTCAGCCCTGGTGTTGTTCCCCAGTGACCCAAGAGCCTGGGTTTGACGTGTTCCAGTTTTAGTGGTTCTCTCAGTAGCGGATTGTCGAGTAGATATATCTGCCCAACCGAAAGATAGTTTGCTGCACGCCAGTAGGCGTTTATCTTACGTAATTCTTCTTCTGTTAAAGGCTTTGTTTGTGGAGTTGTTGCTAATGTCATTATCGACACTCCATTAAAGAAGGTTTTTGGCGTATCATCCAGTCAGCAATTATACTTTTTTTCAAAATAATTACCATCTCTCTATGATGAGTTCTTCCAGCCTTTGTGATTAAATTCCTTGCTTATGGGCAACAATGGAGAGCAATGTCTAGAACGGGCAAAGCTTACCTACTAATTGATACTATTACTTAAGAATTTTTTCATTATAATTGCTTAGTTATGAAGTATACTAAAATGTTATTTTTAGCATTAATAAATAATTAGGATAAAGGGTTACTAATTTTCGGATTAATCGCTGCATATCAATCACAAATACTTTATAAGAAAGTGCCACTGACTCTTGCGTTAAACCGCCTTCACCGGAAGGTATAAATATCAAAGGCTCATTTACGGTAATGCGCTATCAGTAATTGTCTAGTTATCTGCTGTAGTAAACTACATCTAAGCCAGAAGCCTGCATTCAATAGTTGATAGCGCTGTGAAAAAAATCCTGATTGTGTCAGCTAATCCCGCAACGACAGACAAACTCCGCTTGGACGAAGAAGTAAGGGAAATTCAGGAAGGGTTGCAACGCTCTCGCAGCCGAGATAAGTTTGAACTGATTACTAAATGGGCAGTGCGGCCTGACGATTTGCGGCGTGCGCTTTTAGATCACGATCCTCATATTATCCATTTTTCTGGACATGGTAGAGGAAATCAAGGTTTAGCCTTAGAAAATAATACAGGGCAAATGCAGCTGGTGAGTACGGAGTCACTGGCAAGGCTATTTAAGTTATTTAAGGACAAAGTTGAGTGTGTATTATTAAATGCCTGTTATAGCGAGGTGCAGGCTGAAGCAATTTATCAACACATTAATTACGTGGTTGGGATGAATCGGGCAGTTGGGGACAGGGCGGCAATTAAATTTGCGGTAGGCTTTTATGATGCACTAGGCGCTGATAGGTCTTATGAGGATGCTTATGAGTTTGGCTGTAGCGCTATTGATTTAGAAAGTATTCCAGAGTCTTCTACCCCAGTGCTGAAAAGTCGGAATAATTCTAAAGGTGCTATCTCTGCTAACGGAGCTATTCCAGATACCGAGATAAAACCAACAGTCACCTTAGAAAATCCGGAAGGGCAGGTAGCTCTAAACTCTGCTTTTTATGTGGAGCGATCGCCTATTGAGGTAGACTGTTATGAAGCAATTCTTCAACCAGGGGCCTTAGTTCGCATCAAAGCTCCCCGGCAGATGGGCAAAACTTCGCTCATGTCGCGGGTTCTTCATCATGCTAATCAACATGGCTATCAGACTGCACCTGTAAATTTCCAGTCAGCCGATGCAGAATTTCTCGCTAATTTAGATCAGTTTTTGCAGTGGTTTTGTGCCAGCATTACCTACGAACTGAATCTACCCGATAAATTAGATGAGTATTGGAAGGGTGTTTTAGGTAGCAAGAATAAATGTACAAATTATTTTCAACGGTATTTATTACCTGCCATTAATAGCCCCGTAGCTTTGGGTTTGGATGAAGTCGATGAAGTCTTCAAGCATCCTATAATTGCGGCTGATTTTTTTGGATTGCTACGAGCTTGGCATGAACGGTCAAAGAATGAGACAGTTTGGAAAAATCTCCGATTGGTAATTGTGCATTCTAAGGAAGTTTATATTCCACTCAATATAAATCAGTCGCCTTTTAATGTCGGCTTACCCATTGAGTTGCCAGACTTAAATCAAATACAAGTACAAGACTTGGTACAGCGTCACGGACTCAATTGGACTGAATCACAAACTGAAGAATTAATGACACTGGTGGGTGGTCATCCTTATTTAGTGCGGGTGGCACTTTATGAAATTGCCCGTGGTAGGATGACGCTGGAAAATCTACAAAAAGTCGCGGCAACCGAGGAAGGGCCTTACAGTGACCATCTGCGCCGCCATTGGCTGAATTTGCAAGAGGATGCAGAATTGCTAGCTGCGGTCAAACAAGTGATGATAGCAAATCACCCCGTGGATGTAGGCACAACTGAAGCGTTTAAACTCCGCAGTATGGGGTTAGTTAAATTTCAAGGCAATGAAGTGGTGCCACTGTGTAAATTGTATCGTCAATATTTTGGGCATCGCTTAGGGTTGAAAAATTAAGAAAGTACATTAGGAGTGCAATAAGACTTTTATCTGCAATTACCATTTAACAAAAAGGTTTAACAATGGTTCAAGTTATTCAAGGAAAAGATATCACCCTAGCCCAACTCATAGATCAATTTGGGCTACAACGTGCAGACAACGAACAGTTTTTTTCAGAGTGGCAACAAGATTTACCTGATCGTGGGGATGACCTAGATACTGTGGTAAAAGTGTTAAAGCGTCTAGCTGATTTAATTCGTAATTCGTAATTCGTAATTCGTAATTTTGTAGGGTATGTTAGCTAAGGACATAACTTACCATCTCAATACTATCTGTGCTAATGCACCCTACCAAACTAGCTGTATTTCATAATTTTGAATTTTGAATTTTGAATTCGGAGCGAAGCGACGTGACCCAGTACCAGTATCAAGTCGGTGGTAGTCTGCCTCAAAATGCACCAACTTATGTTAGACGGCAAGCTGACCATGACCTCTATGAAAGCTTGAAGGCTGGGGATTTTTGTTATGTACTCAATTCCCGGCAAATGGGGAAATCTAGCTTGCGGGTGCAGGTAATGCACCAGTTGCAAACAGAGGGATTTGCTTGTGCTGTTGTTGATATTACAGCTATTGGGACGGCAGATATTACCCCAGAAGAGTGGTATGCCGGGGTGATTGATACTCTCGTGGGAAGTTTTAATATTTATACAACTTTTGATTTAGATACTTGGTGGGCTGATAACGCTTTGCTTTCACCAGTACAGCATTTGAGCAAGTTTATTGAAACAATATTACTAAAAACAATTACTGAAAAGATTGTTATTTTTATTGATGAAATTGACAGCATTCTAAGTCTTTCATTCAACTTAGATGACTTTTTTGCAGTTATCCGCGATTGCTACAACCGACGAGCAGACCATCCTGAATATAATCGCATCACTTTTGCTTTGATTGGCGTGTCTACACCTTCAGATTTGATTCAAGATAAACGCCGGACACCTTTTAATATTGGACAGGCAATAGATTTAACTGGCTTTCAACTCCAAGAGGCGCAACCCTTGGCGCGGGGTTTGGCAGCAACGGGAAATCCTCAAGAGGCAATGGCGGCGGTGCTGGCTTGGACGGGGGGACAGCCATTTTTGACGCAGAAAGTTTGTAAGTTGTTAATTGAGGAATCCCCCGTAGAGACGCGATTTATCGCGTCTTCTAGAGACGAGGAGAAATCCCAAATTGAGGGGTTAGTAGCAGGGATCGTAAGAAGGCGGATTATTGAGAATTGGGAAGGACAAGATGAGCCGGAGCATTTAAAGACGATTCGAGACAGAATCATGCGGAGTGGAGAACAGAGGACTGGGCGATTGTTGGGGTTGTATCAGCAGATTTTGCAGCAGGGAGAGATAACAACCGATGATAGTCCTGAACAAACGGAACTGCGGCTGACGGGTTTGGTGGTGAAGCGGGAGGGGAAGCTGCGAATTTATAACCGGATTTATGCAGAGGTGTTTAAAGAGGAATGGTGCGACAAGATTTTAGCAAACTTGCGCCCTTACTCCGATACATTTAATGCCTGGGTTGAGTCGCAACGTCAAGATGAGTCGCGTTTGTTGCGGGGACAGACTTTGCAAGATGCCCAAGAATGGGCAGTAGGTAAAAGTTTAAGTGACTTGGATTATCAGTTTTTAGCTGCTAGCCAAGAGTTGGAAAAGCGTGATGTGCAGAAAAGGCTGGAAGCAGAGGAACAGGCAAAGCAAGTTTTAGCAGAAGCGAACCACAAAGCTAATCAACGTATTCGTATTGGTTCTTTAGTGTTAGGGCTGACTGTGTTGGGGGCAGTTGCATCATTAATATTTGCTGAATATCAATTGGGACAAGCACGAACAGCAAAGGCACAAACAGATAATGCCCAAACGGAACTAGAAAAAGCAAAAACAGAAACCGCAGCAACTAGGCAAGATAATCAGCGAATATCGGCAGACAATAAAAAAATATCACGCGACAATCAAAGGATATCAGAACAGGCAACACAGGTAAAACGGAATCTTAGTAATGCCACCTCAAAACTGAATGCTGCAAATGTCGAAGTGAATCAGGCACAGCAAAACCTGAAACTAGCTCAAAACAAAATGGCAGCAGCTAGCGCAAAGGCTAGTCAAGCTGAAGTACAGGCAAACCAAGCAAGTCAACAACGACAAGAGGCACAACAGCAGCGTCAAAAAGCTGTTGCACATTTAAATCGAGCAAGGCAAGAACAAAAGCAGGCACAAATTGCTCTGAATGCGGCAGTCGATGCCAGAAAAGTTGCTTTAACGGCTACGCAATTGGAACAAGGCGTAACAAATACGTTGCAACTGTTCGAGGCTTCCAGGGAATTTGATGCTCTGCTATTAGCAATGAAGACGGCAGTAACATTAAAAAGTCTGGTCAAGGATAAACAATCTTTAGCAGACTATCCAGCATACAGCCCTTTGTTTAGTTTACAGAGAATTCTATCTAGTACTAATATTCGTGAACAAAATCGCCTCGAAGGGCATAGCGAAGAGGTCTACAGCGTCGTCTTCAGCCCGGATGGCAAAACTTTAGCTTCCGCCAGCCGTGACAACACGATCAAATTGTGGAATCTCGATACGGGCAAAGAAATTTCCACTCTCACAGGGCATAGCGATTATGTCAACAGCGTCGTCTTCAGCCCGGATGGCAAAACTTTAGCTTCCGCCAGTGATGACAACACGATCAAATTGTGGAATCTCGACACGGGCAAAGAAATT